>NZ_CP054021.1:1308750-1635937 GCF_005862305.2 Rhizobium indicum
CGGACGCCGGACCTTCCAGTTCAACCGGCCTCAGGACGACCTGGGCCGTGGAGCGATCCACCACCCATACCTGGCTGGCACCGTCTTTATGACGGATGGCGGAGAGCGGCAGCGCGATCGCCTGCTTCCTTTCTCCGACAAGCGGCGTAACGGTGACTACGGCGCCGAGGCGGAAGATGTCCGGCGCCTGATCGATCCCGATCTTCAGCCGATAGGTGCGGGTATTGGGATCGGCCTGCGGTGCGATCTCGCGAACGACGCCCGTGGCCTGGATCCTGCTGTCGAGCTGGAGGGCGACGTTGAAGCGGTCGTTCAGGCGAACGCGACTGAACTGCGCCTCCGGCACGTCGACCACCACGTCGCGCTGCTCGAGGCGTGCCAGTTTCAAGACCGGTTGGCCGGCCGAAACGGTCTGGCCCATTTCTGCGGACGTGGCGGTCACGACGCCGTCGAACTCGGCCCTCAGCTCGGCGTAGCCGAGCTGCTCATTCGCCTTCGCAAGGCTGGCCGTCGCTTTCGCGACATTGGCGGTAGCCGACTTGAGCTGCTGTTCGGCAAGATCGTGATCGGCAACGCTCGCCGCATTGCTCTGAACGAGCCTTCGCTTGCGGGTTTCCGTCGTCGCGGCGTTCTCCAACTGCGCCTGGGCGTTGCGCAGTTCGGCTTCCGCGCTCCTGACTGCGAGCTGCAGAGTGAGAGGATCGATTTCCGCTAGGACATCGCCCTTGTGCACCAGATCGCCGACATCGACCTTGCGAGAGACCATTCGCCCGAGCGTCCGAAACGCCAGGTCGGTCTCGATGCGGGCCCGCACCACGCCGGGCGAGGTTGCGATTTTGCCCTGTTCGGCCGCAGCCGTGACGACTTTGACAGGACGGGGAGCCGCCGCCTCCCCTGCGACGGAGTTCTGATCGCAGCCTGCAAGCAGCGACACTGACAGAAGAAGCGGGAGAGAGGTACATATGCGATTGAGGGTCATCTCACTTGCCTTCCCAGGCGACTGCCTGGCCTTCCTTGAGGAATTTTCCGCCTTCGGTGACGATCAGGTCTTGTGCGGCGACGCCGCCAGTGACGACGAAATCGCTCTGACGGTATCGGTCGACCGAAATCTTCCGAAGCGAAACGGAATGGTTTTGGGTGTTGACGAGCCACACGGCGAGTTCGCCTTCGGCTGATGCGATCGCGGTATAGGGCAGCACGATTCCGTCGCGCGGCGAGGCGCGCAGCTTGCCCACGACAGGCGTTCCGAGTGGCCATGGCGCGCCCTCCTGGAGCCCCACCTTGATCCGGATCGTGCCTGCCTTCGCGTCAATGACGGGCGAAACCTCGCGTATGCTGGCATGAACGTCGCGCGAGGGGTCCGACACCGGTGCGACCTCAACGTCGTTCAGCGGCCGGCCATCCAGAAAGAAGGCCTCGAAGACGTCGAACACCGCATCCCGCGGTCCGTCATGAGCGAGCGTGAAGGCCGACTGCGCTGCTGACACCACCTGCCCGGCTTCGATGCCGCGCGCCGTGACGATGCCGTCTGCAGCCGCTTTCAACTCGGTGTAGGACAGCGCGTCCTCGGCCGTCGCGAGCGCGGCCTCGGCGGCCTCGAGGGAAGCCTGCGCACTCAGCAGCTCCTTCTGTGCATCGTCAAAGACCGCCCGCGGAACAGCCTGCGACTGCAGGAGCGACTTCGCCCGGTCGAAGGCGAGTGTCTTCTGTCTGGCGACGGCCTGCGCCGACTCCAGCGCGGCGCGGGCGACGCTGACGTCCGCCTGCTGTTCCGTGTCGTTGAGCCGGGCAAGCACGTCGCCGGCGTGGACATGCGATCCGACGTCGACCCTTCTCTCAAGAACCCGGCCGCTGACGCGAAAGGAGAGTTCGGTCTGAACCCTTGCCTTCACCTCGCCGGTGATTTCCGCACCCGATTGATACTGAGCCTCGGCGGCCGCAACGACGCGGACCTGCTGCGGCGGCGGCGCAACTTCAGCTTTTTCTTCGCAGGCAGCCAGAACTGCGCAGGCGAGACCAATTCCCAGCAATCGAAAGGACTGCATTTTTTGCTCCGGTAAGGTTGCGAAGAGAGCCGCGTTGTTGATCGGCCAGCTTCGATCTGCTGCGTGTAACAGGCCATCGCCCGATGTTGACAACGCCCACTTAAAGGCAAAAGTGGGCGCTGTCAACATACGACAGGCAAGAATGTTGACACGAGCAACTTAAAACTTAAATGGACAAATATGACCCAAGACATTTCCACGACAGAGCCGCGCCCGTATCACCATGGTGACCTGCACAGGGCGTTCGTCGAGGCCGCACTCGATGTCCTCAGCGAGTCCCAGATTCACTTCGGGAGCTCGCCCGACGCGCGGGCGTCAGTCACAACGCCCCATACAAACACGCCGACAAGCGGGTATTGCTGGCCGCCGTCTGGGCGGTTGGATTTGAGCTCCTTGCGAAGCAAATGAGCGACGCGACGAAGGACTCGACGGTCCGCGCGAGCGGCTGGCAGCTATAGGGCGGGTCCACGTCGGCGGCGGCGTCAACAATCCTGCGCTCTACAGATTGTGTTCAAAGGCTATCTCGCCGGTCAGGACAACGGGCCCCTGCTGTCGAAAGAACTGCGGCAGAGAACATAAGAGCGCTTTTGGTGAATGCGATAAGCGACGGCGCGCTCGGGCGGCCCATTCCGGACACGGCCGCAAATACACGTAACTTTGACGGTGCCATTCTATTTTTCTGGTCGCAAATGCATGGTCTCAGTTGCTGCAGATGGACCGCCTCGTCGGCCCAGCGACAAGACGAAGGCGCTGACGGAGAGCGTCTTGCAAAGCATGCTCGACAGACTGGCGAATAGTATCCCCGCTATACCACCAGGAGTGTGGGTAGGACCTCGGCCTGTCTACTAAAACGTCCCGAGCCTCGCGCCCGGCGGGCCTGCTGACATTTGGCAAGATGCTTGCATTGGGGCTGATGTTTTGCTGGCGACCGTGCGGGTGATTTCCGCACTCAAATCAAAAATAGCGAGGATTGGGGTGCACCGCTCGCAGAACGCCTCCCCTGCCCGAGGTTGGGAATATCCGACCGACCTTAGCCTAAGCCGCGGTCAGCACATCTCCGACCTGGATATACGACGACTTGGCCTTCGCAACCTTCTCCCTCAGAGCAGCCAACTCTTCAGCAAGCAGTTCCACGGCGATCTTCTGGACGGCTGCCTTCAACCGATCCTCGACGTCGAAACTATCCAGCATGTAACTGGTTATTGCGTCTTTCATCAGTTCTTCGATGGCAGGATCATTCTGCTCCAGCGTATCAGTCATACTGTGCTTCCTCTGGTTGCGGGCATTCCCTTCAGTTGGCACCTTTGAGGCTAGTCCCAGGCGCGGTCTCGGTCCATTATACTCAGGGAAGGCTTTCTGAATTCTAGGCATGCTCATTTCCTCCATTGGTTTAGCCCGCTCCATAAGATTCCGGAGTCTATCGTCCTTAAACCTCCTCGGTTGGGAAATTACAGATGTGCAGGAAGCTTTATCCCACGAGGCTCTCGCGGCGGATCGCAGTGGCAATTCGAGTGTGAAGACTCGGCTGATAGGATTGGGAAGGTCAAAGTCGGCGCAAAAGGCAACGGTGGGAGTGTTTTGATGAGCTGAAGTCATTTGCAACGATTTCGGCCAATCCGCGCCAGTTCTTGTCCAGGAGCGGAGGCACTGCGGACTTGAGTTCCCGCCGGTTAGTCGGCTTATCAGCTTTCTACACAAAGATGGATTGGCGAGTCCTGGATCGGTTTCCATAACTAGAGGGACTCAGGTCGAGGAGTGCACGCCGTGATACTGGACGAAAACCGACGGCAGACGTAAAATATGCCGGTTGGTGAAGAGGGACGCGCGCGACATCCGCATCGTCATTGGTTACCAAATGTCCGACATCGTATCGACCGACCGCTCGCTCGACCGTTTGCCAACCGACCAGGATCTGGGGCGGCTGCAATTCACCACCTTGCTATACTATCTCCAATGCACGAACCCGGACAACGGTCTGGTTCGCGACAAAACCGAACCGAATGCCCCGGCAAGCATCGCGGCAATTGGCATGGCTCTGGCGACAATTCCCGTTGTTGTCGAGCGTGGGGTAATCATTCGCGAATTTGCTGCAAAGATCACCCGCAAGCGATTGCGGTTTTTGATGGAATGCCCGCAGGGGCCGGAGCCCGATGCATCCGGGCACAGGGGCTTTTTCTATCATTTTCTGGACATCGAAACGGGCCGCCGGGCCTGGCAATGCGAATTGTCCACTATCGATTCGGCTTTCCTATTCGCCGGCGCCCTGACCGCGGCGACCTATTTTGATGGCGATACGGCCGACGAGGCAGAAATCCGCCAGCTTGCGACGGCGCTTTACGAGCGAGCCGACTGGATCTGGGCTTGCGATGGCGGCCCCACCTTGACGCATGGCTGGCACCCGGAAAGCGGGTTTATTCCTTATCGCTGGCGCGGTTACGATGAGGGTCTGCTGCTGTACATTCTCGGGCTGGGATCGCCAACCCATCCATTGCCACCGGAGAGTTACGCCGCCTACACCGCGAGCTATGAATGGAGAAACATCTATGGTCGCGAATTGCTTTATTCGGGGCCGCTTTTTACCCACCAGTTGTCGCACATGTGGGTAGACTTTCGAGGCATTCGTGACGAGTTCATGCGCCAGCACCACAGCGACTACTTTGAAAACAGCCGGCAGGCATCGTTCGTGCAGCAGGAATACGCAATTCGCAACCCAATGGGTTTTGCAGGTTACGGGGAATATTGTTGGGGGTTTACTGCCTGCGACGGACCAGGTTGGGGTAAGCGGGCGATCAATGGCGTCGATCGGGAGTTCTTCGACTACAACGCCCGAGGCGCGCCCTTCGGACCTGACGATGGCACCGTCGCGCCATGGGTCGTTGTCGCCTCGCTGCCGTTCGCGCCGGAGATCGTCGTACCGACAGTCCTCAACTTTGCGCGAATGAAGCTCGGCATGACGCGGCTTTACGGTTTCAAACCGTCGTTCAACCAGACCTATGCCGTGGAAAACAGTCCCACCGGATGGTGGGTAAGTCCCTATCACTTTGGCATTGACCAAGGTCCGGTGGTGCTGATGATCGAAAACTACCGGACCGGTTTGCTCTGGAACATCATGCGTCGATGCAAGCCCCTGGTGATCGGATTGCGTCGCGCGGGATTTTCAGGAGGGTGGCTTTAGATTGAATGCGCTGCGATCCCTGGCGCTCCCCGCGCCCGCCGAGTTGGTACCGCCCCTTTGCCCAGGAAGGGTCTTGCAACCTCATGAACCGCTTTCGCCCTCGCTACTGAGAGCCAGCGCAGAACGGATGCAATCAAGCAAAACCTGTTCGCCAAACGGTTTTGTCAGGCAGCCGACGATGTCCGCGCCCAACGCAGACGCGCGCACATTCTTTTCCGGAAAAGCGGTGATCAGAACGGTCGGAATGCTCTTGCCCAGCGCCACGAGCCGGCGGTGCAGATCGAGCCCACTCATTCCGGGCATATTGACGTCCGTCACGAGGCAGGCCGTGCGGCGGATATGAGGGAATCTCAAGAAATCATCCGCGGATGAAAAGGTCTCGGCATCAAATCCCATCGACCTCATGAGCCCCTTGATAGCCTCCCGCATCGACTCGTCGTCGTCGACGATCGCAATCAGAGGTTTCTTGGTTGGCACTGCCGCCTCCCGACTTCGCCGATCGGCGTCGTGCCGAATTAGCGTTGTGGCGCGCTTGGCTGGATGGATTTAGTATCTAACGGCGACAAAGGCATCGCAAGCTATACGATCGTATAGATTGTCTAAGACTTGCTGCAACGAACGGGACATTTGGCCAAGAGCGCCCGGAACATGGGCCGCCCGCATCTAGCCTTGTGGCCGAGGTAATTATCGCGCATTCTGGTGTGCGAAAGAAACCCGTTTCGGCACTAGCGAGGGAGACAGGAGGAGTGTTCTCATCGCGTGACTGGCGCTCTGCTGGGTGGGCTGCTGCTGCAGTGGGGGTGGATAGTATATATCCCAAAACGCCGATTCACCTTGGGGGCTCTGACATTTGACCGAGGCGCCAGCAACCATCATTGTCATCGATGATGACCCGGAAATCCGCGAGGCGCTGGGCAGTCTGCTGCGTTCCGTCGGCTTTGCCGTCAATCTCCTCGCTTCGGTGGGCGACTTCCTCAGGTCTGGGCGACCCAACGGACCGACCTGTCTCGTGCTCGATGTCCGGCTTCCGGGACAAAGCGGTCTTGATTTTCAGCTCGAGCTGTCGCGAGAAAATATTCAGCTACCGATCGTCTTCATCACCGGGCACGGCGACATTCCCATGTCTGTCCAGGCGATGAAAGGGGGCGCGGTCGAATTCCTGACGAAACCGTTCCGAGACCAGGATTTGCTCGACGCCGTTCACGTCGGCCTGGCGCGCGACCGCGTGTGGCTTGAAAATGAAAAGGCATTGGCGACGGTGCGCGCGCGTTTCGATAGCCTGACCCCGCGGGAGCGCGAGGTGATGGCTTTGGTAGTGACCGGACGGCTCAACAAGCAGATTGCCGGCGATCTAGGCGTGAGCGAGATTACCGTGAAGGTTCACCGCAGCCAGGTCATGCAGAAGATGGGCACCAGATCCCTGCCCGAGCTCGCGCGTATGGCTGACAAGCTGATGCTTGCGTCGGGAAAGCCGCAAACGCACTCATAAAGGTCTTGGCGGCGCGTATAGGTCACCCCCTCCTCATTGGTAATCGATCCTTCCGGGTGGCCAATAGCCCCGGGCGGGAGCCCTGCTCTATGGTGCGCGTTCCTTTCCCTCCTCCCAGGCCGGATCGCCACCGATCGGCCCGCCTTGGCCTCCCACCCCGCGGGAGGCTTCTTTTTGGCCTCAGTCCCCGCAAGACACTTTCGACGCCAACACCGACAACGGATCGCAACTGACGGCACGACCGTGCGCGCGGTGGAGTAGCTCAGACCATCGCCCCAGTTATTGTTGGGGCCCAGGATGACTTCGCCGACAAGACTCCCTGAGCAGAAGTTCGATGATGGGTATCGGCGCCGGTATTCCAAGGTATCGCAAAAACGAAACCATAGTATAATTTCCCGTCGTCCCTTCCATCGCTAGGCTCCACTCGTTGCCTCGCGAGACAGGTGGCGAATCCCCCCGTTGCTACCACCAAGCTTCGGCGCTCCTCCATCCGAAGCTCTGCGGGTCCACGACCCGCCCGACCGCCCAGCAGCCGCTGGGCGGTCTTTCGTAGAGGTGGACCACGTATCGAACGGGCGGGTGATGGCCGCTCGTTGTTGGGACGAACAGGCGAGATGTGGTAAGAAGGTGGGGAAGTGGTTGCGGTTCGTCATCTGTGCTCTCTGTGGCCAATTTGATCGGACGGATCTCCGAAACGAAAGTGGCAGTACCAGATGCGACAGGCTGACGAAGTCGTCAGGTAGGCACATCCTCTTTATTCGGCGTCGGTGGAGATTTGCAGTTTGGAGGTTCTTTGGGAGGACGGTGATCGCGTGTTCCGCCGGGAACGGCGCCGGGGTTCCGACGGCAAGTGGAACCAGGTCCTGGTCGTGCTTTCGGCCCTTGAGTACCCGACACCTTCAAGCCTCGGCCGCCTCGAGCATGAATACGGATTGAAGGATGAGCTCGATGGCGCATGGGCGGTGCGACCGCTTGAGTTGGTGCACGAAGGCAGCCGGACCATGCTGGTGCTTGAAGATCCGGGCAGCGAGCCGCTCGCCCGGCGACTCGGAACGGCAATGGAAACCAAGCTTTTCTTGCGCCTCGCGATCGGCATCGCCGCTGCGCTCGGCAAGGCCCACCAGCGCGGCCTCGTCCACAAGGACATCAAACCAGCCAATATTCTGGTAACGGACAGGAGCGCCGAGGTGCGGCTCACCGGCTTCGGCATCGCCTCGCGCCTCTCCCGCGAGCGGCAGGCGCCCGAGCCGCCCGAAGTGGTCGCCGGAACGCTTGCCTATATGGCCCCGGAGCAGACCGGGCGCATGAACCGCTCGATCGACTCCCGCAGCGACCTTTATGCACTCGGCGTGACCCTCTACGAAATGCTGACCGGGAGCCTGCCCTTCGCCGCTTCCGACCCGATGGAATGGGTGCATTGCCACATTGCACGGCAGCCGGTGCCGCCCAACGAGCGGGCAGCGAATGTTTCGCCGGCAGTCTCGGCCATCGTCATGAAGCTGCTCGCCAAGACGGCCGAGGAACGATACCAGACGGCAGGCGGCGTCGAGCACGATCTGAGCCACTGTCTCAGCCAATGGGAAATCCAGTGCCGGATTGACGCATTCCCACTCGGCGAACGCGATATCCCGGACCGCCTGCTGGTTCCTGAGAAGCTATACGGGCGGGAACACGAGGTCGAGACCTTGCTCACTGCCTTCGACCGCGTGGTGTTGAGCGGGGCGCCGGAGTTGGTGCTGGTCTCTGGCTATTCCGGCATCGGCAAGTCGGCGGTGGTCAATGAACTTCACAAAGTACTGGTGCCGCCGCGCGGGCTGTTCGCGTCAGGCAAATTCGATCAGTACAAGCAGGACATCCCCTATGCGACCCTGGCGCAGGCCTTTCAGGGCCTGCTCAAGGGGCTCCTCGCGAAGAGCGAGGCCGATTTGGCAACGTGGCGCGAGGCGCTGAGCGAGACGCTGGGACCGAACGGACAGCTGATGGTCGATCTCGTCCCCGAACTGAAGCTCATCATCGGCGACCAGCCGCCGGTCGCTGAACTTCCGCCACAGGACGCGCAACGGCGATTCCAGCTGACACTCCGGCGGTTCATCAGCGTCTTTGCCCGACCCGAACATCCGCTGGCGCTGTTCCTCGACGATCTCCAATGGCTCGACGCAGCGACGCTCGACCTGCTGGAGGATCTGCTGACCCGGTCGGATCCACAGCAGCTCATGCTGATCGGCGCCTATCGCGACAACGAAGTCACCGCCGCCCATCCGCTGATGCGGAAGCTTGATGCGATCAAGACCGCCGGCGGCAAGGTCGCGGAGATCACGCTTGCGCCGCTTACTAAAGACTATCTCCGGCAGTTGATTGCGGATGCGCTCCACTGTCAGCCCGATCGTGCAGCCCCGCTCGCACAAATGATGCACGACAAGACCGGCGGCAATCCGTTCTTCGTCCGTCAGTTCCTGTTTTCGCTCGCCGAAGAGGGGATGCTCACCTTCGATCATCACGCGGCATCCTGGTCCTGGGATCTCGAGCGCATTCATGCCAAGGGATACACCGACAACGTCGTGGACCTCATGGTCGGCAAGCTCGCGCGGCTGCCGCCCGATACGCGGGAGGCGTTGCAGCAGTTCGCCTGTCTTGGAAGCATCGCAAATACCAGGATGCTTTCACTCGTGCTCGGGATCCCGGAGGAGCAAGTCCCCGGGGCCCTGTGGCCTGCCGTCGCTCATGAACTGCTCGAGCGTCTGGCAGGCGCCTACCGGTTCGTCCACGATCGCGTTCAGGAATCCGCATATTCGCTGATCCCGGAGGAGCGACGCGGCGAGTTGCACCTTCGTATAGGGAGACTGCTTGCGGCGAACACTGCGCCGGAGCTGATTGACGATTACGTTTTCGAGATTGTCAGCCAGCTCAATCGCGGAGCCACACTGATCACCTCAACTGAGGAGCGCGAGCAACTGGCCGAATTCAATCTGCTGGCCGGCAAGCGCGCCAAGGCCTCGACGGCATACGCCTCGGCGCTCAACTATTTTGTTGCCGGCACGATACTGCTTTCGGGAGACGCCTGGGAGCGCCAGCACCAACTGGCGTTCGCGCTTGAGCTGAACCGAGCCGAATGCGAGTTCCTCCTTGGCGCGCTGGCGGCCGCGGAGGAGCGGTTAGCAGAGCTTTCCAATTTTGCTGCCTGCTCCGACGACCAGGCCTCTGTCGCCTGCCTGCGCATCGATCTCTATGCTGCGCTCGGTCAGACCAGTCGCTCCGCCGCAGTCGGTCTCGACTACCTGAGGCAGTATCTCGGCATCGACTGGTCGCCGCATCCCCCCGACGAGCAGGTTCGGCGCGAATACGACCGGATCTGGTCGCAACTCGGGAGCCGCGCGATCACTGAGCTCATTGATCTACCGTTGATGAGCGACCCAGCATCCTCCGCGACGCTGGATATTCTCACCCGGCTCGTTGGGGCGGTATGGCATACCGACGCGAACCTGGCATGCATGGCAATCTGCCTGGCCGTGAATCGGAGCCTCGAGCGCGGCAACAGCGACGGCTCCTGCTACCAGTATGTGTCGCTTGGCTATATTGCCGGGCCGCGCTTCGGCGACTATGAGGCCGGATACCTCTTCGGTCAGCTAGGCTGCCAACTGGTCGAAAAGCACGACCTGAAGCGCTTTCAGGCCAGGATTTACAAAGACTTCGCGGCTCACGTCATACCGTGGACGAGACATGTCCGAATCGGCCGCGACATGTTGCGGCGAGCGCTTGAAATTGCCGACCAGAGCGGCGACCTCACGTTTGCCGGATACAGCTATGCCAGTTTGAATTCGAACCTGCTGGCGGCGGGAGATCCGCTTCTGGAAGTGCAACGCCAAGCGGAGATTGGCCTCACATTTGCGCAAAAGGTGCGGTTCCAGTTCGTCATAGACCTCGCCAGCGCGCAGCTCGGGCTCGTCCGGACGCTGCGGGGGTTGACCCGGAAATTCGGCTCCTTTGACGACGACGGATTTGACGAACTTGAGACCGAACGCCGGTTTTCCGAAAATCCGAATCTTGCGGAAACCTGCTACTTTGTCAGAAAACTCCAAGCGCGGTTCTTTGCGGGCGACTATGAGGCGGCGGTCGATGCGTCATTGCGAGCGCAGAGGCTACCATGGACATCGGTGTCGCATTTCGAAGAAACGCCGGAGCATCATTTCTACGGTGCCTTGGCCCGCGCCGCATGCTGCGACTATGCTGTGGTTGACCAGCGGGCGCGGCATATGGAGGCTCTGGTTGCACACCACCGACAGCTTCAGATCTATGCGAAGAATTGCCCGGAGAACTTCGAAAACCGAGCCGCGCTGGTCGGCGCCGAGATAGCACGCCTTGAAGGCCGCGAAATCGATGCCGTGCGTCTTTACGAACAAGCGATCCGCTCGGCGCGCGCAAACGGCTTCATTCATCATGAAGCCCTCGCATATGAACTCGCCGCCCGCTTTTATGCGCAGGGAGGCTTCGAGGACTTTACTCGTCTCTATCTCCGCAACGCGCGTGGCTGCTATCTGCGCTGGGGCGCCGACGGCAAGGTGCGGCAACTCGACCAACTCTATCCTGACCTGAGAGGGGAAGAACGCGCTCCCGCTCCAACAAGCACCATTGGTGCACCGGTCGAGCAACTCGATCTCGCAACCGTTATCAAAATCTCGCAAGCCGTGTCGGGCGAGATTGTCCTTCAAAAGCTGATCGACACGGTCTTGCGCACCGCCCTTGAGCAGGCGGGCGCCGAGCGCGGCCTGTTGATCCTGCCGGGTGACGGTGAGTCACGGGTCACGGCGGAGGCCACGACTGGCGGCGAAACGGTCGTGGTGCAGATGCGTGACGAGATCGTGACAGCGATCACGCTGCCGCAATCGCTCCTTCATTATGTCTTGCGCACAAACGAAAGCGTAGTTCTCGACGACGCCTCGGCTCAGAATCCATTTTCCGCGGACCCCTATATTTGTCAGCACCATGCTCGTTCCATTCTCTGTGTGCCGTTGTTCAATCAGGGCCAACTGACCGGGGTACTCTATCTTGAGAACAACCTCGCCCCTCGGGTCTTCGCGCCGGCCCGGATCGCGGTGCTGAAGCTGCTCGCCTCTCAGGCAGCGATCTCACTGGAGAATACCCGGTTGTACCGCGATCTCGCTGAACGCGAAGCCAAGATCCGTCGCCTCGTCAAGGCCAACATCATCGGGATCGTCATCTGGGATATCGAAGGTCGCATTCTTGAGGCCAACGACGCGTTCCTCCGCATGGTGGGATACGACCGAGAGGATCTTGCCTCGGGTCGGCTGTGCTGGACGGACCTGACGCCGGTCGAATGGCGCGACCGCGACGCGCGGACCGTCGCAGAGTTGAAGATGATCGGGGCAGTCCAACCGTTCGAGAAAGAGTACTTTCGGAAAGATGGCAGCCGTCTGCCCGTGCTGATCGGCGGCGCACTGTTAGAAGAAAGCAGGAATGAAGGTGTCTCTTTCGTCCTCGATTTGACGGAGCGCCGGCGGGCCGAAGAGGCGTTACGGGAGAGCGAGGAAGCCTTGCGCGAGGCGCAGGCGCAACTGGCCCACGCAAACCGCGTCGCCACAATGGGGCAGCTCACGGCCTCCATCGCCCATGAAGTCAATCAGCCGCTCGCCGCGTCGCTCACCAACGCCCAGGCGGCCTTGCGCTGGCTCGGTAGCCATCCGCCGAATCTGGAGGAGGTGGCACAGGCGCTCGCCCGGATCGTCGAGAACGCCAATCGAGCCGGCGATGTCATTGGCCGGATCCGTGCCTTGGTTAAGAAGGAGCCCCCTCGCAAGGCGCAGTTCGACCTCAATGAAGCCATTCGTCACGTGATTGCCTTGACCGGCAGTGAAGTGCTCCGGCAAGGCGTCACGCTGCAGACCGAATTCGCGACGAGCCTCCCGTCCGTGCAAGGAGATCGCGTCCAGCTGCAACAGGTGATCCTAAACCTGATCATGAACGCCATCGAGGCGATGAGCTGCGTTGGTGAGGAAGAGCGCGAGTTGCTGATCAGCACCGAGACAGAGGCCTCGGGAGGCGTGGTCGTCGGGGTGCGCGACTCGGGTCCGGGCCTGGACCAGCAGGCTATGGGCCGTCTTTTTGAGGCCTTTTACACGACCAAATCCAGCGGCATGGGTATGGGCCTGGCGATCTGCAGTTCGATCATCGAGGCTCACGGGGGCCGGATGTGGGCCACCGCTAATGAACCTCGTGGGGCTGTGTTTCGGTTCACCCTGCCTCTCAAACGAGACGAAGCCGCTGGCGCAACGCATGCCGACCAAATGGCAATGTTGGGAAACCAATAGGACCAACAACTGGCTGAAGCTCTCGCAGCCAGTGCAGGTCTCAGCGAGGTGGGAAGGCCGTCGGCCTGGCCCCTTCTCCATCACGAGACGACTGAGGTGCGGCCGAAGCTGAATTCACCTTCACGACCCGGTCATCGGGCCAATGGGGCGGCAGTAGCGAAAGCAACAAGCGCATGGATCGCGGTGCGAAATCGCGCGACAAGAAACTGGACGACGCGATGGAGAGCATCAACATGTTCGCACCAACTAAAAGGTGCCAGCCACCAAACTCGATGATCCTCAAGTGCGGACCACAAGACCCTTTCCAAGACGCGGATCGCTTGGTTTATGCATGGTCACGGAACTCACTGAAGGGCAAAGTCCTCGAAGTCCTCTACAAGACGGACAAGCCCGAGGGAGTAGCACAAAAGACCGAACCGCGTCCCGGTCACGTACAGGGTAAAGGCAGATCTCCCGGCGTGCAAAGCTTGCCCCCAGGAAGGCGTGATTGTTTCGCGTGGCATGACGGAAAACATCATCAAATGCGCCTCAAAGGCCGTATTCGGCCATGATGAACCATCTGGCGGCATCTGGAGCGGAGAGCCCGGAACCCAGGGCCTAGCTTTCCCATATGCGCTGGGAAACAGCGTCAACGGGACCAGATCGATTTCGATGCGGTTGAGTTCATGTGTCATGGTGTCAATCCTTAGAAGGAACGCGGGGGAACGAACAGGCAAACGGTGCGACCCGTGGGCTCGCCGGCCACCGTGCATTGGTGAAACTGCCGTCCGGACTGTTCTTGATGCAGATCCCGCGGCGTGATGAACTCCCCAGTGAGCTAGTCGCGCGGGCCTTCGTGAACCGCTTGATGGTGGATGTTCGCGGCAATCAAATCCGCTGCAACACGAAAACGGATATGTCCATCCGTTCGGCTGTGCCGCCGTTGGCGTCGCATCATGCGCCGCTGCCGGAGCAGCGATCACGACTGCAAAGCAAATGGCCGCTGGCTTGCCCATGATCCGCACCTAGACTTGAAGCTTTCCCTTCGATCGAGTTCCGCTACGAATAGCGTCTCCGTCTGTCCAGGCGGCCCCACGTCCCGAATCGCTTCGTAGTTTGCGGCGGGAGACTGTACCCTGACCGTAACAGGACGCTGCTCGACCCGCTATTGATCTGGAAGAAGGATCGGGTAGCGAAGAGGGAGGGGATGACTTATACGAGGGTTTAGGAGTCCTTGATCGGAGGCCGGCAAGCCGCGTGATGTCTCCGCTAGAAAGTCGACCATCACCCGCTCCTTCGAGATGAGATGCCGCCAGCTGGGATAGACGACTATGACGCCGATAACGCGCTCCTTTTTCGCGACACGGCCGATGACCATCGACCAGATAGATGTCGTCCCGAACCTGCGTTATGGCATTCCCTTGTACGACGGTGTTGAGCGCCATTGCGATGTCCTGGGACGAGACGCCGAGCTGTCGGGGCCTTGTCCTGCAGCACGTCAATCTTCATGCCGCATCCGTCGTCTTGAGCGCGCCGGCCAGAGAACACTGAGCAATGTGTGGGCGCTTCATGCTCGAAAACGAATGGCTGAGCCTGGCATAGCTCCCTGGTAGCCCGCCTGTCTGCTGCGTCCGTATAATTTCCGCATACACAAGTATGATGGCGGACCGTCACACGTTGTTTTAACGTTTGCTCATAAGTGCTGGCTCCGCCTAGCTGCTCATGTTCGCATCGGCGTCGCTACCCATTCACAGAACGTTGGAACCAGTGGCCAGTTTTCAGGTTCCAAAACCGTTAGGAAGGACGCAGAATGCCGACGGTATTTCCGACTGCGATCACGCCGCCAGACGAGCACGTTGTCACCGCCCGCGAGGCGCTTGAGCCCCTCTACGAAAGACTGGAGCTTCACACCGAGTCCACCTTGCTTTCGGCGGCAATGGAAGCCGGATGGCCCGCCGAGGAGGCAACGAAGGCGGTGGCTGCCCTTAGATTGCAAGACGCCCTCAATATTCTTGGCCGAGCGAATTGAGGTCCAGCATATCGACGCACAGCCCAAACGGCCGAATGAAGTGGTAGGCTTCGCAAAGTTCTAAAGGAATTGAACCAACGAGGGATTATCCAGCAGCACGATCAACGAGCGCTGCGTCAATGGAACCGTCCTCTCACGACGCCTCGGTCGCAACTCGATCGAAACAACGCAGACCTACCAGCATGCCCAATTCGACCTCAAGGAAGCGGCTCACCAAGCGTCAGACGGATCAATTTGGCAAGCCGATCCGTCCCCCGACGACCGCCTGCTCGCTTTCCTGGAGGGGCTGTAAGACAAGAGCTTAAGTCGAATCGGCCCAGAGCCACAACCGTCCAAACAGCTGCAAGTGTTGCGCAAACGGCCAGTTGCTTCTAACACCATCCGGCAAAACACCAGAGGCTCGCTTGGTTGCCACGGTTTAGCAGATCGACCAAGTTATCGGCCTCCTCGGCGGTGAGCATGTCCATGACAAACCCATCGATGACGGCCGGCTGTCCGATGACCTTATCGAACACCGTCCAATAAATGTTGAGGTTCTTGCAACGGCTATATCTTTGCGCTGCCATCGTGAACTGCCTCCAGGTGCGGTAAAGTTGCCCTAGCGTTATCCCTACTTTCGTCAATTGTGAGCGGCCTGTCGGACATGACTGCCCGACCGCTCTTGGAGATCTGCGAGGCTCGTGACGCTAGTCAGTAGCTCGGCAGAGGAAGAGGGCTCGCATTCAGCGGGTGGTAAAGGAACCCTTGCGCCACAGAGAGTTAGGTGGCCCGTTGCCTTTAAGAAGGCGCTCACAGTAGAGCATTTTTGTACCTGCCAATGAAGAGATGCGTTGGCATCAGGCATGCTATCTACTCGTATACCCCCCCAAGCCGGAAGAACGGTCAGAGTCTGCAGGCAAGCAGAAGATTCTGATCCAAGAATACGTCTCCGAACGGTTGGACGTGATGCCGGCGAAGTTCCGCGTCATCGGCACGCGCCACCCAAAGTACGCTTTTAAGACTAGGACGGCGTTATCTAGGCGGCTGCTCCAGCTCACCTCATCGAGGGCGGCATTCCGACAGAAGGGCTTTTGGCGCAGATTGCCGTGTCCAAATATGCCGATGGCCTGCGGCTCTAACGCCAGGAAGTCATCTACGCCCATGACAAGGTGGAACTCGACCGCAAGCTGATCGCGCAAAGGATGGGCAAGCTTGGCTTCTAGCTAGGTATCTTGCCGATCATATCCTTGCCGGAATCAAGGGTGCATCGCATACGCTGGCGAGCGGGAGAATGAATGCAACCACGGTTCTCGGCGGGTCAGCCATTGGTGCTCAGCCACCCAGTTCGCGCCGTTCCGTGTGTATCTTGCTCATTGCATCCTTGCCACAGCAGCTGCGAACAGAGCCGCGTTGTTGATCGGCAAGCTTCGACCTGCTGGGTGTAACTGGCCATCGCCTGATGTTGACAACGTCAACTTTTTTGATTAAAGTAGACGATGCCAACATCTCTCGGGCAATGTCGACGCACACATCCATACAAGATGAGCGGGATACGACCGAAACACTGCCACTGCAGATCAGCGCCCACAACCGAGGGTCCTGAGCGGGCCACCATGCCGTGCCACCCGATACTCTCAAAGAAACCACGGGATGTGATGAAACGAGCTGGAAAGAAAACATCGCGGGCGGAACGGAAGGCGCGGCGTCCCCATGAAATACTGGAGGCCGCGTTCGAGGAGTTTGCGGCAAAAGGTTATGCGGCAACGCGAGTTGAAGACATCGCAACTCGACTGCGGGTAACAAAGGGAACGGTCTACCTCTATTTCCCGACCAAAGACGTTCTTTTCCAGGAGATGTTTCGCCACGCGTCGACGTCATCCGCAGACCTGTCGACCGCCATCGGCTGCCTCCGGGGATCCTGCGCGGAGCGGATCCGCGACCTGCTGCTTATCGCTTATGAAAACACGGCCAACGACCGAAAGACGAGAGAACTCCTGCGCTTGTCCGTCGCCGAAGGAGCTCGTCTTCCCGAAATGGTCGATTGCCGTCATGAGCTATTCATCGCACCGACGCTTGCAGCCCTCACGGCATTGGTCAAAGAAGGCGTGAAATCGGGAGAGTTGAGACAAGATACGGCGGCCGACACGCCTGACGTGCTCGCGAGCTCGATTTTTCAGGTTGCCGCCTGGCGTCTGATGTTTGCGGATCGAAAGCCGATCGACGGCAAGGCGCTTATGGAGTCGCACATTGACCTTGTCATGCACGGACTCGTGCAGCATTCGGGACGAATGGCCTGATTTGGCGAGGTACGTCAGAGCGGACGGAGCAGTGCAGTTTTCGATGCTGGCAAAGGCCGGATACGTCGTGCGACGTCCGGCCTCAACCTCTTTCCCCATGCAGAGCTGAATCTAATTTCCGCTAGGCACGCGATTGTAATCCGAGGGCGGGACTTCGCCCGTGACCAAGATGTTTCCCTGGATCTTATAGACGATCCGTAGATTGGCTGCCGCAGCCTGGAGCCAATTGACCGCATCTTCCGACGTCCATGCCGTGCCCTCCGGCGGCAGGCTCTCAAACAGGCCGGCAATCAAAGGATTGACAGACTGGGAGCTGCTGTTGCCGCCGCTCTGGTTCGTCCCGCCCTCCCCGCCGCCATTGGACGAGGCCGTGCGGCTCTGATCGGAAGAGGTCGCATATACCTCGCCAGAAGAGCCTGAAGACTTGGCGTGAGACGAACCCGACGACGCCGCGTTAGCAGAGCCCGAAGCACTGCCGTGGGACGAATTCGAGGACACTGCGCCAGAGGAACCCGTATGGGATCCAGACTCATAGGAAGAATACGTCGTTCCGCCGGTGCTCGAGGCGGCTGCCGCACCGGTGACGACGCCTGCCGCATACCCGCCCAGAACGTAGGCTCCGCGGCGATAATATCCACGCCCATAGTCTCCACCGCCATACTTTCCGTGACCATGGCCGCCGACGCCGTCTCCACGACCATAATATCCACGGCCAAAGTATCCGTTGCCGTTGCCCGAGACCTTGAGATCGCCGGAATTGTTAACGGTGAGGTTGCCGGAGTCCTTCGCGACGATATTGCCGCCGGAGTTCATGAAGGCGCGGTTCCCGTTGACGTTACGGCCCGAGTTCAGCGTGTTGCGGATATTTCCGGACACCTTGTTCCCTCCGCGGCCAGGTCTCTCCGCCAATCGCCCCTTTGCGCCACCGACATTTGGCGCACGAATCCGACGGTTCACCGGTGGACGGTTCTGCACGCGCATCGGCGGCCGGCCGTGGCGGGCCATCGGCGGACGCGGTGTGCCGCCCATCTCAGGACGTGGCGGCCCTCCCGACGGTAGATGTGGTGGGCCTCCAGACGGCAGGGGCGGCGGACCGCCAGGGGGCGGTCCAAACTGACCGAAGGCCGCGTCCGATGTAATGGCCGTGAAAGCGAGAAAAGCAAAGCAGGTGCGCTTCAGATAGTTCATCACTTGCTTCCTTTCGTTCCCGATGCGACGGCTGGTGTCAGGTCGATCTTTTTCACATCGGCGGGAGGTTCAAAGGTGAATTCGGAGTCGGACAGAGGGGGTTGGGTCTTCCAGCTGGTGAATTCGGCGACGAAACTTGGTTGGCCCTGCAGCAACGGGTAGGTGACGACCAGACGATGCGGCGTCGCCGCGGCATTCTTCTCGACCCACAATTCCAGATCGATGCCGGACTTCTGAGAGAAAAACAGATGCCCGCACTCGACGCCGTCGACAGTAGCCGTTCCCACCTGCCAGGCGGCCAAGGCATCACCCAACAGGACCTTGTCTGGAAAGTCTGCAAAAAGGGCGCCGAGCGGAAAATCGACGTCCAGCTTGGTTGCCACCTCGTTGAGCGCAGATGGTATGTCGCCCGATGCCGGGATCGTTGCGTATTGCTTGCTGTCGGGAAAGAAGACCGATGCCGCTTTGCCGTCGTAGAACAGATCGTGCTTGCCGTCATCGCCGGTAAACTCGACGACAATCCGGTCGGGACGGCGCACGGTGATTTTCATCGTATGGAAGATGTGAAGCGGTTGTCCTGACTGATCCAAGTAAATGCTGATCGTTCTCGCCGTGATCGTCATGTCCCTGGCAAGTAGCGTCTTTCCCATCTGCGAAACGGCGGTCGCGGCCTCGTCGCTGATCGCCGGTTTTACCGGCGGGGTCGGCTCATCCGCTCGAGCTGTCGGCAGCGCAGCGAATCCTACGAACATGCCGAGCGCGGCAGTTTGGATGGCATGCCGCATCGCAGTCACTGCATGCACGCCTCCGTCGACAGAGCGGTTCGCGGCCACCGAAGGTCGCCGGGCCTTCGTGAAGGCCCGCTGCAAACCATTACAGACTTCCATGTTCATTTCCTTTGATACTCAAGAACGAGATAGCGCGAGCTCACTGCGGCTCGTCGCGAGTAGAGTTGGTCCGGGGTGCTGGAGCGTTCCTGTCGCACGGCGCCGCAAAGGGTGTCGTCCGTCTGTCCGCAACCGATCCTACTGCATGAACCAGCCGTGGCTCACGACCAGCGACTGACCGGTCACGGCATTGGACCTGGCCGCCGCGAAATAGAGAACAGCGTCGGCCACGTCATCGGTGCTGGTAAACTTGCCGTCGACCGTGTCCTTGAGCATCACCGTCTTGACCACCTGCTCCTCGCTGATGCCGAGCTCCCGCGCCTGCTCGGGGATCTGTTTGTCGACGAGCGGCGTGCGCACGAAGCCGGGGCAGACCACGTTGGCCGTGACGTTGTGTTCGGCCCCTTCCTTTGCCAGTACCTTGGCCAGTCCGATCAGTCCGTGCTTGGCCGTGACATAGGGGCCTTTCAACTTCGAGGCTTCCTTGGAGTGCACGGAGCCCATGTAAATCACCCGGCCGTAATTGGCGGCATACATGTGCTTGAGGCAGGCGCGAGTGGTCAGAAAGGCGCCGTCGAGATGGATCGAAAGCAGCTTTCTCCAGTCCGCAAAGGGAAAGTCGACCAGCGGCTTGACGATCTGGATGCCGGCGTTGCTGACCAGCACGTCGATCTTGCCGAACTTGGCGATCACCTCGCCAACGGCCTTTTCCACCTGCTCTTCGTCGGCAACGTTCATCGCCACGGCGAAGGCATCGCCGCCCTTCTCCTTGATCTCGGCGGCCGTTGCGTTGGCGGCGTCGAGATTGAGGTCGGCGATCACGGGAATGCCGCCTTCGGTTGCGAAGCGAAGCGCGATTTCCTTGCCGATGCCGCTCGCGGCTCCGGTGATAATCGCTACTCTTCCATCAAATCGAGACATGGATAGTTCCTTTCAGTTGCGGGAGATCAGTCGTTTTGGAGGTAGTCGAATACGACCTCGCCGAGGCCGAGCGTCAGGTCGGCGACGTAATGGCTGGCCGAGGTGACCTCGCGCACGGGTAGACGCGCGACGTCGCACATTGCGTGTTCGAACAATTGCAGGGCTGCCGGCCCGGCCCATGCGCCCTTCAGGGTCACATCCTCGAGATAGTAGCGCACGAGTTCGCAAATCCGGGGCGAACCGTCGACGTGTGGGATGACCTTCAGCACGAAGGCGGGCTTCGCCATCGCCTTTGCCAGCGGCTCCAGCGGGAGCTCGCGATGCTTGTAGCCCATGGTCGCCATGACGCACAAAACCGAGCCGTAGTGGAGCGTCCCGACGAGCGTCTCCTGCTCGTGCGACAGCTTCGGTGTCGCCAGCTTCTTCGGAAAGCCCCAGATCTCACGGCCGCCGGCGATCGGAGAGTTGTCGTCAAGATACATGGCATGCACGTAGCTGCCTTCCTGCACCTTGCCCGATGGCGTCGTGAAGCGCACCGGAATGACCTGCCCGGTTTCCGTATAGTCGCCGAAGCCGGTCGAATCCGGCATGCGGATGAATTCATAGGCGACGGTGTCGCCGATCACTTCCAGCGGTTCCGGCACGAGGGCGCGCAGGGTCTCCGGATCGGTCCGGTAGTTGATGACGACAAATTCGCGGCTGTAGAACTTGTAGGGTGGCCTCGGATAGGCCGGGTTGTTGAGCGGCATCGCGAAGGCATTTTCGCGGACTGCGGCGATCTTCATGGTCGTGCTCTTCTCTTTGGGTGAAATCTCAATCGAAGTCGAAAATGGCGACGCCGTCGGACGTGCCAGGCCTCTGCAGCACCTCGGGGTGGCGCAGTGTCCGAAGGGCGTCGTTGTAGCCGGAGGCCCAGTGCTCCTCCATCGTCAGCCGGGAGAACTCGTAATCCTTGGAGCTCGCTTCGTATTTTTTGGCGCGATATATGAGCTGTACGATGTTGTAGACCTTCTCGTCGGCCTGATCGACGAGCAGCTTGATCTCCGGATCGGCTTGCAGCAGCGCGTCCTGCGGGACGAGCTCCACGAGATGGCCGAGTGCGCGGCGCAGCCGCTGCTGCGTCTTGAAATGGTCGGTCGCCGCGCGCGTGCGGCTCGAGAAGCGGATATCCTTCTGCCGCAGTTCGATTCCGAGGAGGTCACGCGGGAACTCGCCACTCGCGCTCCAGAGATCGACCTGAAAGGCCAGCGTGTCCTGGCGCGGTGAGTTGTCGAGGACCCATTGCAGCGGCGTGTTCGATATGAGGCCGCCGTCCCAGTAACACTCGCCGTCGATCCTCGTCGCCGGGAAGCCAGGCGGCAGGGCGCCGCTCGCCATGATATGTTCGGGACGGATAGCGTGGGTCGTAGTGTCGAAGTACTCGAAGTTGCCGGTGCGCACGTTGACGGCGCCGACGCTGAAACGCATGGCCCCAGTATTGATGCGGTCGAAGTCCACCAGCCGTTCCAGCGTCGCCTTCAGCGGTGTGACGTCGTAGAAGCTTTCCGCCTCGATGCTGCCGGCGGATGAAAAGAAAGGTGGCACCGGACGGGGCGTGAAGAAGCCTGCGGCGCCGTCCATAAGGGTGGCGAAGGCATGTGCCTGATTGAGCAGGCCACGCGCGAAATCACCCTGGAGCCCCATCGCCCCCAGCATCGCCGAAAACAGAGTGGGAAACCCGTGAGCCGGGGCGGTTACCGTCTCCCAAAAGTTCCGGAGCGCCTCCACTCGTCTTTCAGGCGGATTGCCCGCAATCAGGGCACTGTTGATGGCACCGATGGAGATGCCGGCGACCCAGTCAGGATGCAGACCGGCTTCGGCCAATGCTTGATAGACGCCGGCCTGATATGAGCCGAGCGCTCCTCCGCCTTGCAACAACAGCGCGATACGCTCGAATGGCGGACGCTCCGGTATACGGTGCGTCTTGTTTTTGACGGGATGTTGAGCGGCCATGCAGTTTACCTCGGTTCTTGATCCCGCCGCCGTTCCAGATCGGCCGCAGCATATGTTGACATCGCCCACTTAAGTGCTAGAGTGGACAATGTCAACATCCATCGACAGAATGTTGACATGAGCAACTTAACAACCTAAATGGATGGCATGACCCAAGACATTTCCACGAAAGACCAGCGCCCGTACCACCATGGCGACCTGCAGAGGGCGATCGTAGAGGCCGCCCTGGACGTCCTCAGCGAGTCTCAAAGCACGGAGTTTTCGCTTCGTGAGCTCGCACGTCGGGCGGGCGTCAGTCATAACGCCCCGTACAAACACTTCGCCGATAAGCGCGAATTGCTGGGAGCCGTCTCGGCGGTTGGGTTCGAACTGCTGGCGAAGCGGATGGACGAAGCGACCAAGGAACTCGACAGTCCGCGCGAGCGGCTGACAGCTATGGCGCGCGCATATGTCTCCGGCGGCGTCAACAATCCGGCGCTCTACAGATTGATGTTCGGCGGCTACCTCGCCGGGCAGGACGAAAGGCGCCCCGCGATCGAAAGAACGGCGGCTTACAACATGAAAGCCCTTATAGTTGGCGCGATCTCCGACGGCGCTCTCGGGCGCCCGATTGCAGATACCGAGGCCAATACCCGCACGATCGATGGGGCGATTCTTGTTTTTTGGTCCCAAATGCACGGTCTAACTTTGCTGCTGGCGGATCGCCTCGTCGGCCCCAGCGACAAGATGGAGGAGCTGACCGAGAGCGTCTTGCAAGGCATGCTCGACGGATTGGCGAATTGTATCCCTGCAATACCATCAGGCGTGTGGGTGGGTCCTCCGCTTGCCGAGTAGGGCTTGAGGCTCGCGGGCAGCCACTCTGTCATTTACGTGGTGCCCGCGCCGGCTCGTTCCGAGAGGAGAAATCTCATGGACGCATACATCTCTGCTCTGATGGGGCTCGCCGGCATCGCGATTGGCAGTCTGACCTCGTTTGCCTCCACCTGGATGACGCATCGATCACAGGTGAAGGAAAAACAACGCGAGGCCGAGATTGCCAAACGCGAAAAGCTGTTTTCCGATTTCATCACCGAAGCCACGCGGCTTTATGGTGACGCAATAAGCCACCAGAAGGACGACGTCTCCGACCTCGTGCTGCTATATGCATTGGTCGCCCACATGCGTCTGATCGCATCCCGTCCGGTCGTGGATGGAGCCGAGCTGGCAATGGTAAGGATCGTCGAGACCTATTTGACGCCAAATCGCTCACTCTCTGAAATCCGCGATCTCGCGCGTTCCGGCGAGATGAACTTTCTCCTCGATTTTGGTGAGGCTTGCCGGGCAGAATTGGCGACAGGAGGCCTGTCTCCCCGGCGATAGGATTATGCGGAAATCACCAGCAAAGCTACAATCAGCCACGTTCGGCGCAAGCCAGCCAAATGAAGAAAGACGCGTGATCGCCGCCGCATATTGATTTCCGTATCTTGATAGCCTCTGCAGAGGCCACTGGGCAGACAAAATCGGAATCGCGACCCAGGAAGGCGGCCGCTATAGGATGCTACGATGAGATCCGCCTCGCTCACGTGTCGGCTCGGAAACGAGATCATTCATTCATCGTATCGGCAGCGATTTCAATCGGCTCACCAGTTCATCCAAAACGGCTTCGACCGTTTTCGAAGCCGTATCGATGACGATTGCATCGTGCCATTCGTCATAGGCTCTTTCGGAAATCTCTTGCCATGTCGGCTTCACCAGACCTTCGACGTCGGTGAGGCGCGTTTCAGCACGCTTGCGGTGCTCGGCTTTATCCGAGCAAACGACCTCGACCTCCGCCGCCATCACCCCGGCCGCTTGCGCGACCGAACGCCATGCCGACCGGGTTATCCGGAGCGGGTTGACGGAATCGGCGATAACGGTTCTGCCGAGGGTCAGATTGTCTCCAGCGATGCCGTAAGCGACGATATAGCCAGCAGGCCCGACATCATCGGTTATTCCGGAAGCGCGGATTGCTTGCTCGATAGTATCGACGCGCACATGGACCGCATTCAACCGTTCGGCCAAAGCGCGGGCAATCGTCGTCTTTCCACTGCCAGGCAGACCGCCAAAGATAATGAGCATCGTGACCTCGTCGTTTTGGAGAGGCTCCGCGAGAACGTCAGAGCAGCTCGCGGTCAGCGCAATACTTCATCATTAAGGCCTGGTTCGCAATTCCTTTGTCAGCACCGGGTTTTCACCACCGGCCTCAACGAGGGTCCACCCGAGCGCGCCGTAGAATCCCACGGCGCCTCGCGCCGCGTTCACAAGCAATCTCTCGACCCCGTGTTGTGATGCGAATTTTTCGAGGCCGGTCATGAGCATCCGCCCGTACCCCTTTCCCTGGCATTCCGCCCTGATCGCGACGGTTCGCACACACGCCGTCGCATCGTCCATCAAATCGAGGCGGGCCGCACCCACCGGCGTATTTTCAAGCAGAAGCAGCAAAGGGAAATGTTCATCCCTTCGATCATCGGGGTGGTTCGCCTCATAGCCAATCAACCCGCGGGCCTCGAAAAGGACAGCGCGGCGGATGTCGTGATAGGCATTCCAGTGTTCATCCGCAGAAACCTGGACGACCATCCAGGCGTCTTCGCCCTCGTCATTCGGAAATCTGGGTTCGTTCATCGATGACCTCGTCGATGCTCATGGACAATCGGCCGGCAAAATCGGTGACGGCCTCACGGCTCGATAACAGGAACTTCGGACGGGAAAAGACCGAGAACAATCGCGCGTGCGTCTCGAATGAATTCCAGTTGTTCATTCTACTCCGGTATTCGGCCACCCACTTCAAAAGGCCATCGAACTGGGTTGCGGTCTCGCCGCCCTGAATGCCTCGCTCCTTGATGTTGGCGATGCATTCCTCCTCCGGCAGATCAATCCAGATCATGCTCGTCGTGCGGTTGAGGACCATGTTCACCAACTGCCCGTAAACGCCCTCCATGACCCAGGCGTCGCGCTCGGCCGCTGCCTTGACCATCTCGTCCCGCAACGCACTGTCGCGAGCGATCCCATAGCGCCCGGGCTCCCAATGCATGTCATCAAGGTGAATAACCGGATGGTGAAGCTGCTCACTGATACAACGGGCGAGCCATGTTTTGCCTGCGCCGCCATTGCCCATGATGAGTATGCGGTCAAAGGCGAATGGCGGATCGGGAAACGTCATCGGCAACTCCGAGGACTTTGCGCTGATGCTGGTTTGTGTGACCTTAGCGCGAGGTATTGAATGTTTTCAAATCAAAATTGAGCGCGCGCCATCCTGCGGCACTGTCCGCTTGAGGAAAAACAATGGCTGCCGCCTTCGAGGACGCGCGCCAAATACCTAGAACTCTTCCCAGTTGCCCTCGGTGGAAGCCGGTGCGGCTGATGTGCCGAAGGCGGCTGCGAGCTTGCCGCCGAGTGCACGGGCCGGTGACGGAGCGGGCCTGGCATGATCGGTGGCCGAGGCGGGAACCGTTCTGCGCGCCGCAAGCGTCGCCGCGGCCGGGCGCGCCAGCGGCTTGGCAGTCGTCCGGGCGGCAGGGGCCGCGTTGGCCGCCTGGCCGAGATTGAACTGTGCCAGACGCTCCGAGAGGGCAGATACCTCCGTCACCAGCGTGTGCGAGGCGGCGTTCGATTCCTCGACCATTGCGGCATTCTTCTGGGTCGACTGGTCCATCTGGTTGACTGCCGTGTTGATCTCCAGGAGACCCGTCGACTGTTCACGGGCGGCCTGAACGACCGCCTGGACATTGCTGTTGATCTGCTGGACTTCAGCAACGATCGCCTGCAGCGCTTTGCCGGTCTGGCCGACGAGATCGACGCCACGCTTGACCTGGTCGCCGGACGAGGTGATCAGCGCCTTGATCTCCTTGGCGGCCGTCGCCGAGCGCTGCGCCAGTTCACGCACTTCCTGTGCGACGACGGCAAAGCCCTTACCGGCCTCCCCTGCACGTGCTGCCTCAACGCCTGCATTGAGGGCCAACAGGTTGGTCTGGAAGGCAATATCGTCGATCACACCAATGATGTTGGAGATCGACTGCGAGGATTGCTCGATGCCGGTCATCGCGTCAACGGCTTTGCGAACGACCTCTCCGGATTTTTCCGCACCATCCTTGGTGCGGCTGACGAGCGCGCCTGCTTCTTCGGCGCGAAGGGTGGAGTCCTTGACCGAGGTGGTGATCTGCTCGAGCGCAGCGGCGGTCTCCTCGACGGAAGCGGCCTGCTGTTCGGTGCGGCGGGCGAGATCGTCGGCACCGGAGCGGATTTCTTCCGAACCGGCCTGGATGACGGCAGCGTTTTCGGAGAAGGAAATCAGGGCTGCCTGCAGCTTTTCGACAGACGCGTTGAAATCGACGCGGATTTCGTCAAGGGAGTCGGTAAACGGCTTTTCCAGCCGGACGGTCATATCTCCGTTGGAAAGGCTGGCCAGTCCGTTGCCGAGTTCGCTCACCGCGAACTTGATCGAATCCTCACGGGCAGCATGGAGGACCGAACGTTCCTGTCGTTCGATCTCTTCGCGGGACCGGGAGTTTTCTGCATCCGTTTCCAGCTTGATCTTCTGGCGATTGCTTTCCAGCAGGATGGCGAGGGAACGCGAGAGGTCACCGATTTCGTCCTTGGCATTCTTGTCGCACAATTGCACATCGAGCTGGCCATGGGCGATGCGATCGGTCTCGGCGATCACGCCCTCAATGCGGCGGATGAATTTGGCTGCGATGAGCCAGCCTGAAAGACCGAGCAGGAGTGCAGCGATGGCGGTGATCGCAACGGCGCTCCAGGCCATGTTGTTGAGCTGGGCAAAGACGGTGGATTTGGGCACCGAGACGACGGCGTACCAGTTCAGGTCATTCGTCAGCTTTACCGGATAGGCGACCAAGAAATAGGTCTGGCCGTCCGGGCCTGCGATCTCCTGCGCGACGCCGGGCTTGGCGATCAACTGATCCCAACCGGCGGTCAGATCGCCGCCGTCCTTGATATTCTTGCCTGCGAGTTCTGCGGAAGGATGGCTGATGATGCTGCCGGCGCCCGTCACCAGGCTGAGATAGCCAGTCTCCATCGGGTGGACTGCCGAGATCGCCTTGTTGGCGTCGTCGAGCGAAATATCCATGCCGGCGACGCCGAGCGCCTTGCCATCGACCATGATCGGCTTGGCGACCGAGGTCATCAGCACGTCCTTGCCGTCGACCGCATAGACATAAGGTTCGATGACGACAGTCTTTTTCTGAGTAAAGGGCAGCTGGTAGTAATCGCCGGCGCCCGACACGCCATAATCGACCAGCGGCGTGTGCTGGATCTTGTCGCCACTGCGGACCCAGTAGGGCACGTAGCGGCCGGTCGTGTCGTGGCCTTCCTTGCCGACAAAATCCTTGTCCTTGCCGTCGAAGGCATTCGGCTCCCAGCCGGTCCAAACACCGAGCGCCATCGGATTATCCTGCAGCATGTTCTTCAG
The DNA here is from genome assembly GCF_005862305.2 of Rhizobium indicum. NCBI lineage: Bacteria > Pseudomonadati > Pseudomonadota > Alphaproteobacteria > Hyphomicrobiales > Rhizobiaceae > Rhizobium > Rhizobium indicum. The sequence goes on from NZ_CP054021.1 coordinate 1,336,498, forward strand.
CAAGTCGTCGGCAGTCGCACGATTGGCGTTTCCGCCGTCCTTCATCGTCGACAGCGACGTTTCCAGCGTATTGACGATGCCGAGTGCCACGCTCATGGATTTCTCGACGTTGAGCGCATTGGTGGCGGCGATCTGGAGCATCTGATCGAGGCTCGATTTGCGCATATCGTTGTAGGCGATGTAAAAAAGAACGCCCGATGCCGCGATCGTGGCGATGACACCGCAGGCCGCCACGGAAAAAATGTTGCGTCCGGTCGCCGATTTGAACTGCATGCGCTTAACCTCCTCAAGCGGGCAGGTCGTCGATCGCGCACCGATCTATTCCGTCCCGGCTTCCCCCAGACCGAGAACTGATTTCAGGACGTGGCTGCACGTCACGGAAATCGTTCGCAATTTAAAGAAAATACGGAGCGGCTGTTAATTTACGGTGTATTGCGGCAGCTTTCCTTATGACAAGGCAGCCTGCTGCGCCTCTTTTAAGACGCGCAGATGCGGTGCGGCTGCCGTTGGCGAAACTGTCACATCAAGACGCTATAAGGATTTTCGCCCGGCGCCTCTTGCGTCGGCACTGTTTCACCGTCAAAATTGCGACATGCCTGACAGCGACCCATCCAGTACACGCTCCGCCCCTTCCAACCGGGATCTCCCGGCCGAGGAAGCAGGCGACCATTGTAGACGGTGCGATGACCTCCGCCTCGCCTCGAGCATATCACGGCTCCCGCAGAGAGCAGCCGCTTTCCACATCATCGAGAATGACGGCGGCCACATGCCAGCCCGCTTGTACCGACGGCATATGACTTTCACTTCAGAGGAGCGGTCCGCCATGACGACGACCGCCTTTGATGATTGATGTTCTCCGACTGGATTTCGACCCTTCCGCATGGGTCGGCGTTGTCACTCACGGATTTCTGAAAACTGATGGAACCTACACTGATGTAACGCGATGATAGAAAGACGATAGGCGATGGGTCTATAGTAGCGTCCCTTCGAATGCCTCGCCGCGTCGCCTGATGAATTCGGTATGACAACCTCAACGAATAGGGTCCCTGTGTTTCTGGAAATTGGAATTGTGGCGTTTCTCACCATCCTGAATGGTGTGCTCGCCATGTCGGAGCTGGCCGTTGTGTATTCTCGAACAGCTCGCCTAAAGGTTCTCTCCGACAATGGAAGCAAGGGTGCAGCTCAAGCGATCAAACTTGCCGAAAACCCCGGTCGTTTTCTCTCTACGGTGCAGATCGGCATCACGCTGGTCGGCGTTCTATCCGGCGCTTTCTCCGGGGCCACGCTCGGCGGCCGCCTGAGCGGATGGCTAGAAGCCCAGGGAATGTCATCGACGGCCGCTGATGCCATTGGCGTAGGTTCAGTCGTCGTGGCAATCACATATCTTTCGTTGATCGTCGGCGAACTTGTTCCAAAGCAGATCGCATTGCGGGAACCCGAAGCGGTTGCGGCCAGGGTCGCACCAGCCATGGCGGTACTTTCAAAAATTGCGCTGCCGCTCGTGTGGCTTCTGAACGCCTCCGGAAATCTTGTGCTTAAGCTCTTGGGCCAAACAGGAAAAGGTGGCGACAATGTCTCCGACGCAGAGATCAAAACTGTTCTGGCCGAGGCGCAGTCGGCTGGAGTGATCGAAAGCGAAGAGTCCGCGATGATATCAGGTGTCATGCGGCTTGCGGACCGCACTGCCCGAGCGCTTATGACGCCCCGACGGGACGTCGAAATTATTGATATCGACGACAGCCTTGATGAAATTCGGACCCAGTTGCACAGGACGAAGCGGTCGCGGTTGCCGGTTCGAAAAGGCAGTTCGGACGAGGTGATCGGCATCCTTCCGGTCAAGGACTTCTACGACGCGATGTCCGAACACGGCAGTGCCGACATTACGGCTCTGACGCAAGACGTCCCGGTGGTTTCAGACCTTTCAACTGCCATCAATGTGATTGAAGCCATCAGGAAATCGCCCGTTCACATGGTGCTGGTTTTCGACGAGTATGGCCACTTCGAGGGGGTTGTCTCGTCAGGTGACATATTGGAAGCAATCATGGGGGCTCTGCAGGAGGGACCGGTCGATGAACAGGCCATCGCTCGTCGAGACGACGGCTCTTATCTCGTGTCGGGCTGGACGCCAATTGACGAGTTCGCTGAATTCTTAAACCTCAAGCTCGATGGCGACTTGGAATATCAGACTGTCGCCGGCTTGGTGTTGGAAGAGTTGAAACATCTGCCGGAATTGGGCGAGAGCTTCACGAGAGATGGATGGCGCTTCGAAGTCGTCGATCTCGACGGGAGGCGCGTGGACAAAATACTTGTGTCGGCTGAGTGAAGACCGGCGGGCGCCCTCTTCGCCAGCGACTTCGCCGATGAGGTCGTCAATCTCGACGGCCGCAACATCGACAAGATCCGCATCCACCACTTGGACGATGGGGCCTGACAGCAGGAGTGAACGCCATGGCATGGTCCGCCAATCAATATGTGAAATTCGAGGATGAGCGCACGCGACCGGCGCGCGACCTGTTGGCACAGGTGCCGCTGCAAAACATTCGTCATGCCATCGATCTCGGCTGCGGCCCGGGCAATTCGACCGAGCTGATCATCGAGCGCTACGGGGCGCAGGGCGTCTCGGGCGTCGACAGTGACATGAACATGCTGGAGGCGGCGCGCAAGCGGCTTCCGGGCACTGCCTTCGTCGAGGCCGATCTCACCCGCTGGCAGTCGACTGAGCCCGCCGACCTTTTGTTTGCCAATGCCGTCTTCCAATGGCTGCCTGACCATCTCGATATCTTCGACCGGCTGATGGACGGGCTTTCCGAAGGCGGCGTGCTGGCCGTGCAGATGCCCGACAATCTCGGCGAACCCTCGCATCTGGCGATGGAGGAGACGGCGCATGCCGGCCCGTGGAAATCCGCCTTCGAGGCGAAGAGCGTGCGCCGCAAGGGGCTGCCCCCGCCGTCCACTTATTACAGCCGGCTGATCGCCAAATCCTCTCGCGTCGATATCTGGCACACCATCTACAATCACCCGATGGCGGATGCTGCAGCGATCGTCGAATGGGTGAAGGGAACCGGGCTGATGCCCTATCTCGCCCATGCCGGCGAGGAGCATCGCGAGGAATTCCTGGCCGATTACCTCAAGCAGGTGGAAAAGGCCTATCCCAAGATGTCGGACGGGCGGGTGCTGCTGCGGTTTCCGAGAATTTTCATGGTGGCGGTGAAACGGTAAAGCCGGCCGCGCCAAGCAAGGTGACGCGAGCTTGGGCGCCCCGGATGGTGTCAAATGCTTGTTATCCCTCGCCCGCATGGTGCTTGCGGCGAGACCGGCACGCAGTATAGTCGGCCGGAAAATCCAAGGAGATGACACATGGACGCTGTCCCTACCCCGCCGGTCACCCTCGTCATCTTCGGCGCCACGGGAGACCTGACGCGCCGCCTGCTGGTGCCGGCGATCATCAATCTGACGCGCAGTCGCCTTGTCGGCGAGGATCTCCACATTCTCGGCATCGGCATCGAGCCGGGTGACGACGAGTTCCTGCGCGGGCGGCTCGACCAATTCCTCAGCCATCTGAGCGGTGAAGAGCCGCCGGTGAAGGACGAGACCTGGGAAAGCCTGCGCCGGCGCATTTCCTACACGTCTGGGGATTTCACCAAGGACGATATTTTCGTCGAGATCGGCAAGCGGCTGGGGCCGCATGCCAATGCCGCCTTCTATCTCGCGGTGCCGCCATCCTTTTTCGGGACGATCGTCGAGAAGCTCGCCGCCCATGGGCTGACCAATGAAAGCGACGGCGTCTTCCGCCGCGTCGCGATCGAAAAACCGTTCGGCACCGATCTCGCCTCGGCGCAGGCGCTCAATGCACAGATCCTCGCGCAGGTCGGGGAAGGCCAAGTCTACCGGCTCGACCATTTCCTCGGCAAGGAGACGGTGCAGAACCTAATGACGGCGCGTTTCGCCAACATGATGATCGAGTCCTTGTGGAACAGCCGCTACATCGACCATGTACAGATCACCGCCGCCGAAATCGTCGATGTCGGCAGCCGCGGCAAATTCTACGATGCTACTGGCGCGCTGCGCGACATGGTGCCGAACCATCTCTTCCAGCTGCTGGCGATGATCGCCATGGAACCGCCGAACAGCTTCGATGCCGAGGCAATCCGCAACGAAAAGAGCAAGGTGCTGAAGGCGCTGCGCGTCTATACACCTGATGAGGCCAAGACGCATGGCGTGCGCGGCGCCTATGCTGCGGGCCCGCTCAATGGGGCTCAGCTTCCGGCCTATCGCGATACCAAGGACGTCTCGCCCGACAGCAGGACCGAGACCTTCGTGGCGCTGAAGCTCTATGCCGATACTTGGCGTTGGGCCGGCGTGCCCTTCTATCTCAGGACCGGCAAGGCGCTGACGGCGCGCGACACCGAGATCGTCATCACCTTCCAGCCGGTGCCCTTCGCGCAGTTTCGCGAGACCGACGTCAAGCGCCGCCTACCGCCGAACCGGCTGGTGATCCAAGTGCAGCCGGACGAGGGCATGAGCATGGAAATCTCGATCAAATCGCCGGGGCTTTCGGTCGACACCGTGCCGGTCTCGCTCGATTTCCGCTATTCCGACAAATTCGATATTGCCAAGACGACCGGCTATGAATCATTGCTCTACGATCTCTTCATCGGCGACCAGACCCTGTTCCAGCGCGCCGACGGCATCGAGGCCGGATGGGCGGCGGTGCAACCCTTCCTCGATATCTGGGCCAAGGATGAGAGCGTGCCTGACGCCTACGCGCCGGGCAGCATGGGACCGGCCTCAGCCGACGAACTGATCCAGCGCGACAGACGGCAGTGGCATGAACTCGGCGTCATACTGCACGGAAACGACAAATAGCCGGTCCTGCTTGCTGATCTGGGCCTATCCCGTCAGCGGCAGGCGTCGCCTAGCGTACCGTCGCGCTCGGCCGCGCGGTACTGACGCGTTCCGGGCCGCGGGCAGACGGTCCGATCGGACGGAATGACGACGGTGATATCACCGGTTTCGACTGGATCCAGCGGAATCATGAGTCCGCCATTGGATTCCGCCCCCGGCACCGTGCCGGGTGGCATGCCGCCGAAGCGGCCGCTAGAATCCATATCAGCAAGGGCCTGGGAGAAAGCCGGAGCGGCGAAGCCGAGGAGAATGATCGAGGCTGCTGCAAGAAACATACGCATGATGCTATTTCCTATGTTTTCAGCGATGCGACAGAAACAGCAGGACGACCTCATTGTTCCCCCGGAAGCGGGGGCGAACGATCAAAGTTTAGCGATCGGAATATGGCGCCTCAGAGCGGGCGATCTCCGGCTCAATCGCGCCAGCGCGACAGCAGCCTGTCGAGACCTGTCGGATAGAGATCGATGCCGGCGTCCCGCAGCCTGTCGCGGCCGAACCAGCGCGCCATCGCCGCCGTCTCGTCGAGTTCGGAATAGTGGATTTCATCGCGCTCATAGAGCGACGCATCGGCCAGTTCGATATCGGCAGCGAAGATGAATTCGTGACCGATTGCGCCATGATGCTCGTAAATGTTTTCGAGCAGATGCCAGGGGCCGACGATGCGGATCGCCGTTTCGAGTTCCTCCTGGAATTCGCGGTGCAGGGCCCCTTCGCGGCTCTCGCCGAATTCGATCGCGCCGCCGAGCGGGCGAACGCCCTTGATGCGGCCGCTGTCATCCTCCACTTCGGCGGCAAGCAACTGGTCTTTCCGCCAGGCGAGGCCGATCACCTTCACCCTGATCTGCTGCGATGGACGCCAGATGGTCATAAGACTCTCCTTCCCTCCAATGGGGCAGCCGTTAACTAGTGGGCAGAGGCTGCGATGCAAGGGCGATCAAAGCCAGCGCGCCGATGATCATGTTAGGTCAATCTTTGACATCTATTGCCATAGGGGGCCGACTGCCCCATATTCGTGACAACGAAAGGAAAACCATGCCCAACGTCGCGTTCGGAAACCACTACGAGGAATTTGTCCGGAAGCAGTTGGACTCCGGCCGCTATAACAATGCCAGCGAAGTTGTTCGGGCAGGACTGCGGCTGCTGGAGGATCATGAGGCGGCCCGCGAACGCTGGCTCAATGAGGAGATCCCGGCGCGCTACGACGACCTAGTGAACAACCCGAGCCTTGGCATCCCGGCCGAGACAGTACGCGCCCGCTTTGAAACCAAGCGCCGGATTGATGCGGCGAAAGCCAAGTAGGGCATGGCCTACCGCATTATTTATCATCCGAAGGCGGAAGCCGAACTCGACAAGCTCTATGCCGATATCGCCGTTGAGGCGGGAACGGGCATCGCCGGCGACTTCGTCAACGCAGTGATCACTTTCATCGAGGCCCTGGAGATGTTCCCGGAACGGGGCACGGTGCGGGAAAGCCGGATTCCCGGCCTTCGTGTTATCGGCTACCGGCGCAGCGTCAGCGTGGCGTTCTCGGTCAGTGGCGGTGACGTCAACATATTGGGCGTGTTTGCGCGTGGGCGTGATATCACTGACGAGATTCTGGAAGAGCGACAAGGGTAAGCCGACAGGCGAGCCTCCTCCGCATGGACGGTAGGTTGCAGGCCCCTTCGGTTCAGCTCGCCTGCCGCCGACCGGCCATTTCTTCAAGTTGGACGGGCCTTTGTCCCGGCGATTTCAGGACAAGATATAATGAGCCCCGCAACGACGCGAGGCTCTTGCCGATCCCTCGTCTCAGACGAACTGGCTGAGGCCCGGGACGGAAGCGACGACCTCGTCGACGACCCCTTCGCCGGCATATTGCTTGGCGATCGCGATGGTTTCCTTGGCAAGCGAGGTGATCTCGCCCATGCCGAGGCCTTCGCCCATCAGTTGCTGGCCGAGCCCCATGATGCCACCGCCGCCGAGCGAACTCATCAGCCCGCCGAGCAGACCGCCGCCGCCAGCGCTTGCGCCATTGAACTGGGCAACGAGATCGGCGCCGCCGGGGATCGCTTCGATCATCTTGGCAACCGGGCCATCGGCGGCCTCACGCTGCAAAAAGCCGAGCATCATGCCGAGCGCCTTTTCGGCCAGATCAGGTGCAATACCCACGCGATCGGCGATCTGGGTCACAATTTCATTCATCGTCAGCCTCCTATTTTTTGACGTTAACGTCAACGTTAATCGAGATTCGACCGCAACTCAAGCCGGCCCCTCCCCGGGCCGCACTTTGTCCGGTTTTGCTTTCAATGCAAACAGTTGTCCGCATGCGCATGCCTGCTTATAACAGGGAAACGATGGTTCGATGAAGGCGACAGAAGCACGCCTTCTCATACAAATGGCGGCAGAGCCCCAAGGGAGCATTCCGAATGATCGAGGATGGCAAGATTTTCATCGGCGCGAGCCGCAATCCCGATGACAGCATCAACAAGCCGGAATATCTCGACCTGAAATTCGGCAATCGCCACGGCCTCGTCACCGGCGCCACCGGCACCGGCAAGACCGTGACGCTGCAGGTACTGGCCGAAGGCTTCTCCCGGGCCGGCGTTCCGGTGTTTGCGGCCGATATCAAGGGCGACCTTTCCGGCATCGCCGCCAAGGGCGAGCCGAAGGATTTCCTGACGAAGCGTGCCGAGCAGATCGGCTTTGCCGACTACGAATTCGACCAGTTTCCAGTGATCTTCTGGGATCTGTTCGGCGAGAAGGGCCACCGGGTGCGCACCACCATCGCCGAGATGGGACCGCTGCTGCTCGCCCGCCTGATGGATGCCTCCGAACCGCAGGAAGGCGTCATCAACATCGCCTTCAAGATCGCCGACCAGGGCGGGTTGCCGCTGCTCGACCTCAAGGATTTCAGCTCGTTGCTGAACTATATGGGCGAGAATGCCAGCCAACTTTCCAACCAGTACGGGCTGATCTCCAAGGCTTCGGTCGGCTCGATCCAGCGGGCGCTGCTCGTTCTCGAACAGCAGGGGGCCGAGCACTTCTTCGGCGAACCGGCGCTGAAGATCACCGACATCATGCGCACCAGCAATAATGGCTACGGCCAGATCTCGGTGCTGGCCGCCGACAAGCTGATGATGAACCCGCGGCTTTACGCCACCTTCCTGCTCTGGCTGCTCTCCGAGCTCTTCGAAGAATTGCCCGAGGTGGGCGATCCCGAAAAGCCGAAGCTCGTCTTCTTCTTCGACGAGGCGCACCTGCTCTTCAACGACGCGCCGAAGGTGCTGACCGAACGCGTCGAGCAGGTGGTGCGGCTGATCCGCTCCAAGGGCGTCGGCGTCTACTTCGTGACGCAGAACCCGCTCGACGTGCCGGAAACGGTGCTCGCCCAGCTCGGCAACCGGGCGCAGCACGCGCTTCGCGCCTATTCGCCGCGTGAGCAGAAGGCGGTGAGGACGGCGGCCGACACCTTCCGTGCCAATCCGGCCTTCGATTGCGCCACCGTCATCACCAATCTCGGCACCGGCGAGGCACTGGTCTCGACGCTTGAGGCCAAGGGCGCGCCTTCGATCGTCGAGCGTACGCTGATCCGCCCACCATCCGGCCGCGTCGGCCCGGTGACGGATGTCGAGCGCCGGCAGATCATGGACAGGAGCCCGGTTCTCGGCGTCTATGACGAGGATGTCGACCGCGAATCCGCCTTCGAACTGCTGGCCGCACGGGCGAAGAAGGCGGCCGATGCCGACGCCGCCAAGCGGGCGCAGGAAGAAGCACCACAGCAACAGGGCAACACGACCTCCGGCTGGAACCTGCCGGGCTTCGGCGGCGGCAATGACGACGACAACCAGGGCCGCGGCCACTCGCGCGGCCGGGCGTCCGGCTATCAGCGCGAAACGGTGGTGGAAGCGGCGATGAAGAGCGTGGCCCGCACGGTGGCGACACAGGTCGGCCGGGCGCTGGTGCGCGGGATCTTGGGGAGCTTGAAGCGGTAAGTTGGGGTCTCTTCTTCCCTCGGGGAGAAATGCCGGCAGGCAGATGCGGGATGAGAAACGCCAGCGACGAACGCCTTGAGCGGCCAGCGAAAGGCAGCAATGGCGTACCGTGTGGCCCCCTCATCCGACCCTTCGGGCCACCTTCTCCCCGCTGGGGAGAAGAGGGAATAAGATCGCAGCCTGCCGCCCGATTGGCTGCTTTGCCTTGAACCGGCAGCCTTTATTCCCTAAATTACCTACCATCGACCATTTCAACAGGATGTGTGCCGCAATGGATTTCAACCCGATCGCAACGCCAGTTCGCCTTGCCAACGGGGACATCCATAGCCATGCCTGCATCCATTACTCTCTCCCAAATTTCATGGTCCGCGCCTGACGGGCGGCCGCTTTTTTCCAATCTCGACCTGAGTTTTGGGGCTGAGCGTACCGGTCTTGTCGGACGCAACGGCGTCGGCAAGACGACGCTGCTGAAGCTCGTCTCCGGTGAAATCCAGCCGCATTCGGGCACCGTATCCGTCAACGGCAGCCTCGGCGTGCTGCGCCAGAGCGTTCAGGTGACGCCTGACGAAACGGTCGCCGATCTCTTCGGCGTCAGCCATGCGCTCGCTATTCTTCGCCGTGCCGAAGCCGGCGAGGCAACGGCCGACGAGCTTGCATCGGCGGACTGGATGCTGGAGGCGCGCGTCGCCGCAGCACTCAATCGGACCGGGCTCGACGCGCCGCCGGAGACGCCGCTTGCGGTACTCTCCGGCGGGCAGCGCACCCGTGCCGGGCTTGCCGCGCTTGTTTTCACCGAACCGGATTTCCTGTTGCTCGACGAACCGACCAACAATCTCGATCGCGAAGGCCGCGAGGCGGTGATCGCGCTGATGTCAGGCTGGCGGGCCGGCGCCATCATTGTCAGCCATGACCGGGAACTGCTCGAAAGCGTCGATGCGATCGTCGAACTGACGTCGCTCGGTGCCACGCGCTACGGCGGCAACTGGAGCCATTTCCGCGAGCGCAAGGCTCTCGAGCTCGCCGCAGCACAGCATGATCTTACTGAAGCCGAAAAACGCATGGCCGAGGTGGCGAGAAAGGCGCAGGCGACGGTGGAGCGGCAGGCGCAGAGAGACAGCACCGGGCGGAAGATGGCCGCCAAGGGCGGCATACCGCGCATTTTGCTCGGCGGCATGAAGGAGCGGAGCGAAACGACGGGTGGCGATAATGCCCGCCTCGCCGGCCGCCGGCGCGCCCAGGCAATGGAAGAGGCAATAGCAGCGCGCGAGAAGATCGAGATCCTCCAGCCCTTGTCGGTCACCCTACCGCCGACCGGACTGCCCGCCGGCAAGATCGTGCTGAAGATGGATGGTGTGACATCGGGCTACCAGCCTGATGATCCCGTCATCCGCGATCTCTCCTTCGATGTGACGGGACCGGAACGGATCGCCGTCACCGGCCGCAACGGCTCGGGCAAGACCACATTGCTAGCGCTCGTCACCGGCGAGCTGAAACCCTGGGCCGGCACGGTCGGCGTCATGACCGCTTTCTCTATGCTCGATCAGAAGGTGAGCCTGCTCGATCCTTCGGCCTCGATCCGCGACAATTTTCGCCGGATCAATCCGCAGGCCGATGAAAATACTTGCCGGGCGGCCCTTGCCCGCTTCATGTTCAGGGCGGACGCTGCGCTACAGACCGTATCGACGCTAAGCGGCGGGCAATTGCTGCGGGCGGGCCTTGCCTGCGTCCTCGGCTCGGCACCGCCGCCGCTGTTGATCCTCGACGAGCCGACCAACCATCTCGACATCGACTCGATCGCCGCGGTCGAGGCAGGACTGCGCGCCTACGACGGCGCGCTGCTGGTGGTCAGCCACGACGAGACATTCCTCAGGAGTATCGGGATCACGCGGCGGTTGGAACTGTCGCCAGCCGACCCGGGATAATTCCGGCTCATGCCTGCTGCCGGCCTCCGACGCGACGGTTCCGACAGACGGCGACGATCAACGCGGTGACGCAGATCAGGAGTTCAAGAGCGAAGGTCCAATGCAACATGAAACTCACGACCCAATTGCTGTAGGTCGCCGGCACCGTCGTCAGCTCGAATTTCGACCAATCGAATGGCGCGAGCCAAAGCATCGGCGCAGCGACGGTATCCATAACCATGTGAAGCATGACGGCTGCGAAAAAGACGGCGGCCGTGGGAAGCCGGTCCGGCGCCAGTCGACCGATCGCCAACAGAGCCGTGGCGGCGAAGCCGAGCCAAAAAAGCGGCCAGTGGGAGACATAGTCGTGATGGTGAATTTTGCCGCCGGTCAGGAAGAAATAGACCATGTCGAAATCCGGCAATACGCTGCCGATCAAGGCTGCGGTCATGATGCCGGGTGCGGCGGACCGCTGCCGCGCGGCGCTCCCGAGAAGGTAGCCTGCCGGCAAATGGGCAATGAGCATGCGTCTTATTCTCCCCGGTCGGTCCCGAAGAATCCTCTATGCGCGGTTTATGGCTAGAATCGGCACAGGTCCGGCTCTCTTGCCTCTTTTCGCGGGCAATGTTATTGGAATCCCGCAAGCTTTTGAGAAAGGAGGATCACGCAATGCAATATTATTTTCGGTTTAATCGCCAGCGTGGTCCCGTCGACGCCCTGCAAATGCGTTTGCAGGGCTGACCAGAGACCGTTTCTCGACATCTCTTCCTGGTCTGCCCTTCGTGGCCAATGCGGCGCCGTAGATAACAGCGCGCATTTTTCTCATTTCCCGGGCCCGATACGCGCAATCCCGTGATGGCTGAATGCCCCGGATCGCGCTCGAATACCCGGTCAAGACCAGAGAACGATCATGACACTCATCAATATCCGCAATCTTGGCGTGACGCTGGGCAATCCCTTGTTTTCCAAGCTCAATCTCGTCGTCAATGCCGGCGACCGCATCGGTCTGGTCGCTGCCAACGGGCGGGGGAAATCGACGCTGCTTGCCTGCATCACCGGCGCGCTGGAGCCGAGCGAGGGCGAGATCACCAAGGCGCGCGGGCTGACCGTCGGCCATGTCGCGCAGAATGTGCCACCTGCCCTTTTCGACACGCCGTTCTACGATGCGGTGCTGCAGGCGTTGCCGGCCGATCAGGCCGAAAGCGAGAGCTGGCGGGTCGACGTGGTGCTGGAATCGCTCGACGTGCCGGAGGCCATGCGTGGCCGGCCGCTGAAGCAGTTGAGCGGCGGATGGCAGCGGCTTTCCATGCTTGCCCGCACCTGGGTGAGCGAGCCCGACGTGCTTCTGCTCGACGAACCGACCAACCATCTCGACCTCGAAAAGATTGCGCAGCTGGAGGGCTGGCTGAATGCGCTGCCGCGCGACGTGCCGGTTATCCTGTCCAGCCACGACCGCGCCTTCCTCGATGCGACGACCAACCGGACGCTGTTCCTGCGGCCGGAGCAATCGCCGGCCTTCGCCCTGCCCTATACCCGGGCACGCTCCGCCCTGGACGAGGCCGACGCTTCCGAAGCCCGGCGCTACGAGCGCGACATGAAGGTGGCGGAGCAATTGCGCAAGCAGGCGGCGAAGCTCAACAATATCGGCATCAACTCCGGCAGCGATCTGCTCGTCGTCAAGACAAAGCAGCTCAAGCAGCGTGCGGAGAAGCTTGAGGACGCAGCAAAACCGGCGCATCTGGAGCGCTCGGCCGGCGCCATCCGGCTTGCCAATCGCGGCACGCATGCCAAGGTGCTGGTGACGCTGGAGGATGCGGCGGTGACGACGCCGGATGGAACGCTGCTGTTCAAGACCGGCCGGCAATTCATCTGCCAGGGCGACCGCATCGTGCTGCTCGGCCTCAACGGCGCCGGCAAGTCGCGGCTGGTCTCTATGCTGAAGCAGGCGATCGAAAAGCCGGAGACGGCGCGGGACAGCATCAAGGCGACGCCTTCGCTGGTGCTAGGCTATGGCGACCAGGCGCTTGCCGATCTTGCCGACACCGACACGCCGATCGGCACGATCATCCGCCGCTTCGATGTCGGCGATCAGCGGGCGCGGGGCTTGCTGGCAGGCGCCGGCATGACGATCGACATGCAGGCAAAACCGATTGGCCAGCTCTCCGGCGGCCAGAAGGCCAGGCTCGGCATGCTGGCGCTGCGGCTGACGGAGCCGAACTTCTACCTGCTCGACGAACCGACCAACCACCTCGACATCGACGGACAGGAGGCGCTGGAGAGCGAGCTGATGGCGCACGAAGCGAGCTGCCTGCTGGTCTCGCATGACCGCAGTTTCGTGCGGGCGGTGGGAAACCGGTTCTGGCTGATCGAGAGGAAGCGGCTGGTGGAGGTGGAGAGCCCGGAGGGGTTCTTTGCTTCGGTGGGATCAGGCGTGTGATGGGCAACGGGGGCGTGCCGCGTCGCCCCGTCCTTTGCGAGGGTTCGCAACAAATCTCAATGTTAAAAGACACTCCGCAACATCGGCGCGGGGCATGGTTTCTTGAGAGCCGGGCGGTGTCGCGATCGCCTCTCGACTTTTCTTCCCATGAACACGAGGCATCTCCATGCATATCAGATTAGTCGCCTGCGCCGCCCTGACGCTTTCGGTTGCCGTTCCTGCCGTTGCCGCCGATCTTACCTATGAAACGCCGTCGGCACCGTCCGCCGAGCAAGTATCTTCGGCCTATGACTGGTCGGGCTTCTATCTCGGCGCCCAGGGCGGATATTCCTGGAGCCAGGCAAAGATCCTCGGCTCGGATCAGGATATCGACAGCGGCACATCCGGCCTGCATGCCGGCTATAATTTCCAATCCGGAAATATCGTCTACGGCATCGAGAACGACTTTAACTACAACTTCGAGAAAAATGACAATGCGAACCTCGAATGGGATGCTTCCGGCCGAGCCCGGGTAGGTTACGCCTGGGATCGAACCCTGTTCTTTGCAACGGCAGGCGTGGCAGCCGGCGGCGGCAAGGTCGACATTCCCGCTGCCGGAAAGAAGGATGGCATCCTGATCGGCTGGACGGCCGGCGGCGGCATCGAACATGCGGTCACCGACAATATCCTGGTGCGCGGCGAGTATCGTCATTCCGATTTCGGCAACAAGGACTTCCGTTCGACCATCGGCGATGTCGGCGCCACGCAGGACAAGGTCCTCTTCGGGACCAGCTACAAGTTCTGACGGAAAGGCGGCGGCAGCCGTATGAGGGTCCTGCCGCACGCTGCCACGCCTAAAAACCTACCGCTTCGGTGCGACCAGGCAGAAGAAGGCGCCTTGCGGGTCGGTGGCCTGGATGATCCAGCTGCCGCCGGGGACTTCCATCGGGCCGTTGACGACCTTGCCGCCGCCTGAGGTGACGCGTTCGATCGCGGCGTCGAGGGTCGGCACGATGAAATAATAGCACCAGAAGGTCATCGGCATGTTTTCCGGCTTGGTCATCATGCCGCCGATCTGCCGACCGTTATGGGCGAAGAGGTAGTAGACGCCCATCGGACCCATGTCCATTTCGCTGTCCTTCGTCCAGCCGAACAGCTTGGAATAGAAGGAAACAGCGTCTTTGCCGTTGCCGGCATAGAGTTCGCGCCAGCCGATATTGCCGGGGGCGTCGAAGGCCAGTTCCGGCATGGGCTTCTCCATCGGCGCCGGCGTCATGATGCAGAGCACCGCGCCATGCGGATCGGCAACGACGGCGAAGCGGCCGATGGTCGGGATGTCTTCCGGCGGACGGCGGACCGAACCGCCATTGGCGGCAAAATCCTTGGCAGTCTGGTCGACATCGTCGACGTCGACATAACCCGTCCAGTTCGGCGGAATGCCCTTGCCTTCAAGTTCGGTCGGAAATTCCATCAGGCCGGCGACGCCGATGCCGTTCGCTTCGAAGATCGTGTAGGTGGGCATGCCCTCCATTTTCATTTCGGAGGTGGTCCAGCCGACGACCGAGCTGTAGAATTTCGCGGCAGCCGATGTGTCGGGGGTCATCAACTCGCACCAGATGAACTTTCCATGCGTCTCAGACATCATACTCTCCCTTTTCGACGCCCCTCTTCGGAGGCCTCTTTGCGAGGCCCCTTTCTCGAGGTTGAACGCCGTGATTGTCAGATCTTGCGGGCGTAATGTGCTTCCATGAACTGCTTCCAGGAGCCGTCCGGCTGCTTGGCGCTGGAGACGAAGGTGCGGTGATCGGCGTCGACGAAGATGATCTGCTCGCGGTAGTCGGCAAGCCCCTCGCCATTGAAGTCGGGGCCTGTGGTATAGAGGTCCAGCACATTGCCTGACGCGTCGACCGCACCCTCATAGACCCACATATAGTCCATCATGCTGCCGATCCAGCTGCCGACATACTTGCCTTTTGCGTCGTTGTAACCGAGCGTCAGGATGCTGGTCGCCTCCTTACCATCAGGCATACGGCCGGTCCCTTCGGCGACGAACCAGATGCCGTGCAGCGAGCGGACGGTCTCCGTCCAGGGCTCGCCGCCACTCATGTCGGGTGCGGTGACGGTCCAGTCGCCGACCAGTCTTTCCAGGAAGGAATGTTCCTTCAGCACTTCAGCGGTCTTCATCATCCTCTTCTCCCTTGAGTGATGGTGGTGTTTGTTTTCCGCATTCCGGACGCAAAACCGCTTACACTTTTCGGCATCATGCTCCGGCTCAGTGACAGCAGGATGGCGCCTTGGCGGCCTCCTCATATTCGTCGTGGCGGCGCACGAAATTCATCGTGCTGTCCTCGTTGCGGCCCTTCGGCGCGCGGTCGAGGATCATCAGGGTGCCGATCAGTTCTTCCGGCCCGCGGGCATAACTCGAATAGGTATGGAAGACCTCGCCCTTGTCGTTGCGGTAGAAAGCGCTGAGGCCCGGCAGTTCGTCATTGGCATCAGCCGGCTGCATCGGTGTGAAATTGTAAAAGACCTTGTCTTTGGCAAGATCCTCGGGGCTGAAAGAAACGTGATAATCGAAATTGAAATCGCTGCCGAAGGAAGAGACCCAGGGAAATTGCCAACCCATGCGCTGTTTGTAGGCGGCGATCTTGTCGAGCGGCGCGCGTGAAACGGCGACCCAGGTGACGTCGTGATGGTTCAGATGCGGCAAGGCGCCATCGACATGATCGGACAGGAAGGAGCAGCCGGTGCAGCCGGCATCCCAATCCGGGCCAAGCATGAAATGGTAGATCAGCAACTGGCTGCGGCCATCGAAGAGATCGGCGAGCGACTTCCTGCCCTCCGGCGTTTCGAAAGCATAATCCTTGTCGACCTTCACCCAGGGCAGCGCCAGACGGGCGGCGTTGACGCTGTCGCGCAGCCGCGTCTCCTCCTTCTCCTTTGCCAGCAGGACACGGCGGGCTTCGAGCCACTCTTCGCGGGACACTACCTCGTTCTGCATGAAATGCGCCCTCCTCCGGCGCTTGCCGGTGAAGCCGGCTCATCTCCTTCTCCTTGACTAAATACATTGATATCAATAGAAATGAAGCATGTCAAATTCGATCGAGATTCCCTTTTCCACGACGCTGATGGTGCGCGACACCTGCCTCTGCCTGCATGTGCAGCGGGCAGCACGCGCGCTTGCCCGGCTGTTCGACGATGCGCTGAGGCCGGCCGGCCTGACCAACGGGCAGTTTTCGCTGATGATGTCGCTGAACCGGCCGGAGCCGCCGCCGATGGGGCCGGTCGCAGCCCTGCTCGCCATGGACCAGACGACGCTGACGGCGGCGTTGAAGCCGCTTCAGCGCAAGGGCTGGGTAACGGTGATGGAGAACCCCAGAGACAGGCGCGGCCGGCTGCTGAGCCTCACCCGTGAGGGCAAGGCGGTGCTGGCAAAAGCGCTGCCGATCTGGAAAAGCACACATGCGATGATCGACGGAAAGCTGCCGGAAGGCGGCTCCGCCCGGCTGCGACAGGATCTGCAGGCGCTGTCATGAATGACGATAGAAACGCCGAGGCCGGCCGGGCTGAACGCCGCCCGGCCGGCAGATGACGGCAGCCGATACGGCTACCAAGTTTTAAGCCGATCAGGCGACGGTGACCGGGACCTCGGTCGAGGTGCGCATCGCGTGGCTGTAGGGGCAGACGATGTGGGCTGCGGCTGCGAGCTTTTCAGCGGTTTCGCGGTCGAGACCCGGGATGTTGACCGTCAGCGCCACTTCGATGCCGAAGCCGCCGCCATCTTCACGCGGGCCGATGCCGACCTTGGCGGAGACCGTCGTGTCCTCGGGAATCTTGACCTTCTGCTGGCCCGCGACAAATTTCAATGCACCGAGGAAGCAGGCGGAGTAGCCGGCAGCGAAAAGCTGTTCGGGATTGGTGCCGGTCGCGCCGTCGCCGCCGAGTTCCTTGGGAACGGTCAGCGTCACGTCCAGAACGCCGTTTTCGGAAACGGCGCGGCCCGCGCGGCCGCCGGTGGCAGAGGCTTTGGTCGTATAGAGAATAGGCATGACGATCTCCTTTGGTTGGCCCTTCGATCGGGTTGGATTTTTATTATCGCACAATTAACTTGTACGCAAGTGAATTTTGCAAATTGCATTTCGGATTCGAAAAGAGGACAATCGGGCTTCAGGGATAATAGATATGAAAGCGCAAACGACGAAGACGATGGAGATACCGCAAGAGGAGAAGCGGCTGGAAAAGCAGTTGTGCTTCGCGGTCTACGCGACGGCGCATGCTTTCACCCGCGCCTACAAGCCGATCCTCGACAGGGTCGGCCTGACCTATCCGCAATATCTGGTGATGCTGGTGCTGTGGGAACGCGGCGAACTGCCGGTCAAGACGATCGGCGAGCAGCTGGATCTCGATTCCGGCACGCTATCGCCGCTGTTGAAACGGCTCGAACAGAGCGGGCTGCTCAAGCGCATCCGCGACCTGCGCGACGAACGGCAGGTGATCGTGTCGCTGACCCCGCAAGGTCAGGCAATGAAGGGGGAGATCGATACGATCATGACGGCGATCGGGCAAGCCGCAGGCTGCACGCTTGAGGAAATGGCCGAGATGCGCGACATGCTGCATCGGCTGCGGGGCAATCTCGGGCGGGCCGGCGCGGGCGGCTGAACGCACTCACCCGGTAGAGCGGGCACCCGGTAGAGCGGGCACCCGGTAGAGCGGGCACCCGGTAGAGCGGGCACCCGGTAGAGCCGGCACCCGGTAGAGCCGGCGTACGCGCCGAGAGATCAGGACCGCGGCTTAGCGGGCGACCGGCGCTTCTTTGCAGGCGCCGCCTTAGGTTCGGCCTCGGCCTCCTGCTGCAAACGCAGCGCCTTCAGCTTCTCCGTCTTCTTGTCACGGGCCGTTGCCTCGGCGGCGATAATGGCGCGCGCCGTGTGATCGGTCGCTTCCGCCTTGTCGCGAGACGAAAGCTTGGCGGGATTGAAGAATTCTCCCTTGGTGGCGGTCATGTGCCCCTTTCCCAGGTGATGGCGGCTTTACCGCATAGTTCCTCAAATCGAAATCGGTTCAAGGAATTATGCTGAAATACAAGTGTTACAGCCCCCTTGCGCGTCTGGAATAGGCGCGCGGCGCTGTAAGCCATGGCTCCACGGCAGAAACCATGATTCCCGGCTGAACCGTGATTGCCACGGTTGGGCCGTGATGCCACAGCCGGGATTAGCGGGTGGGGCGGAGAACCTTCTTCGGTGCCGGCAGCAGACCTTCGCGCTGCAGCTTCTTGCGAGCGAGCTTGCGCTGGCGGCGAATGGCCTCGGCCTTTTCGCGGGCGCGCTTCTCGGACGGCTTTTCAAAGGCGCTGCGAGCCTTCATTTCCCGGAACAGACCTTCCCGCTGCATCTTTTTCTTGAGCACGCGGAGCGCCTGATCGACATTGTTATCTCTGACGAGTACCTGCAAAACGATATCCTTCCTGTTGCGGCGGCGAAGCCGCACTGTCCAAAATTAAAAACCCGGGCCAAAATAAAAAACCCGGAACTACTTCCCGATTTTGATGCTCGAAAACTTCAGCCAGGGCTCGGCGCCGTCGGACTTGGCCACCGCCTCGGGGGAAGCCCTCGACGGCGATTCACCGGTATCGATGTCGGCCTCAGTGATGCGGCGCTCGAAATTCTCCGCGTCGAACTGGACGCGATATTGCACATGCCCGTGGTCGTTGGGCAGGATGCTGGAGATCCGGCACCGCTTGTCGGCTTTCGCCGTGCGGGTGAGGCCGGATTTCAGCACGATCATGTCGCCGACTTTATAGTTTGGTCTGCCCATTTCAGCGTCCCTTCGACTCTTCGGCTGCTCAATCGCTCAATCAGAACGACCGGGGGTCATTCAGGACCGACCGGGGCATTCCGGAAAAGCCTGCGATCAAAGCAAAAAGGCCGGGCTGGTACCCGACCTCTTCCAGTCACTCAGCCCGCCGCCGGTATCGGTAGCTCGCTGCCAGTACATCCGTGGTCAGCTTGCTGCCAGCACATGGCCAGCCCGCTGCCATATTCATGGTCAGCAGAGGAAGAGGCGAATGACAAATCATGCGGCCTGAAGGTTGTCGGCCGAATTCTTGCCGGACTTCTTGTCGCGGACGAGATCGTAGCGGATCTTCTGACCTTCAACGAGTTCGCGCATTCCGGCGCGTTCAACCGCTGAGATATGGACAAAAACGTCCGTAGAACCATCATCAGGCTGAATGAAGCCAAAACCCTTGGTGCCATTGAACCACTTTACGACGCCTGAATTCATAACGATCTCCTTTTCAACCGTTTGTGTTCGCCTGCGGAAAGATATCCGACAAGCCGTATCGATGTTGAGAGGATATCTGACGGAGCGCTCAAGCGCGTGGACAAAGGTCGCAAGCAATTCGATACGCACCATGTAGGATATTTACCGAATTAAGCAATGGTATTTCGGAAAATAATTCTCTCGCGGGCACAAAATGAAGCTCTTGCCCCAGGGGCAAAGCACCCTTTTCCCCGGGGCAAAGCACTCGCTCGCCCGGGGCAAAGCAACCGCTTGCCCGAGGCAAAGCGCCAGCTTGCCTGGGAAAAGCGATCGATCCGAGGCGGCCGGATTGCGGCCGCCTCGATGACGATTACTGCCAGACGACGATGGGCGCCTTGGTGGGAACGCGGTCGTAGAGATCGATGATATCCTGGTTCATCAGCCGCACGCAGCCTGACGAGACGGCCTTGCCGATCGAGCGCCAATCGGGATTTCCGTGCAGGCGGTAGAGCGTGTCCTCTCCATTCGAGAAGATATAGAGCGCGCGGGCGCCGAGCGGGTTCTTCAGACCCGGCTCCATGCCGCCGTTCTCGATCGAATATTTGACGAGTTCGGGCTGGCGGGCGACCATCTCGTTCGGCGGCTTCCAGCGCGGCCATCTCTGACGCCACTGGATGACGCCCGACCCCTGCCAGGCGAAACCCTCGCGGCCGATGCCGACGCCGTAGCGCATCGCCATGCCGTCACCCTGGACGAGATAGAGGAAGCGCGACGGCGTATCGACGACAATGGTGCCGGGAGGCTGACCGGTGGGATCGACGACGCGCTGGCGATAATAGCGCGGATCGATCTGCTCGTAGGGAACGGCTGGAATGAGAAAGCCGCCGTCTTCGATGGGGCCATACATGACGGCAAGCTCAGCCCCACTCGGCACGCTCGACGCACCCGGGGACTGGAACAGGCGCATTGGCGAACGGTAGGTGATCGTCGTATCGCCTGATGTCACGGTGTTGGCTGAGGAGGCGCAGCCGGCGAGCGCGGAGGCTGCGGTCAACGCCGAAAAGGAAAGAAAGCTGCGGCGGGAAAGATGTCTATCGAAGCTCATGACGCGGGACTGATTTCCTCTGATGCGGGAAGCCGGACGGGACGCCGGATAAACCGGTGATTCGTCCAATGCCGATAACAACATCAAAAGATCTATCGGCTTGCGCCAAATAAACCATAGCTTCACGCAGACGTGTCCAGCTCGGAGCGGACGATATGGGAAGCGCTGTTGCAGCGCTACATCACAACGATCTCGGCCTTGGCAGAAACGCGGTCGTAAAGATCGATGACGTCCTGGTTCAGCATGCGCACGCAGCCCGACGAGGTGGCCTTGCCGACCGACTGCCAGTCGGGTGTGCCGTGGATGCGATAGAGCGTATCCTGCCCGTCCTTGAAGATATACATGGCGCGGGCGCCGAGCGGGTTCATCAGCCCTGGATTCATGCCTCCATTCTCCGCTCCGAACGGGCGGACTTCAGGCTGGCGCGAGACCATTTCGACCGACGGCGTCCAGCGCGGCCATTTCTGCTTCCACTGGATGACGCCCCGGCCGGACCAGGCGTAACCGTCGCGGCCGAGGCCGACGCCGTAACGCATCGCCTTGCCGTTGCCCTCGACGAAATAGAGGAAATGCGCCTTGGTATCGATGACCACGGTGCCGGCACGCTCGGTCGTCTGATAATCGACCTCCTGGCGCAAGAACTGCGGCTGCACGCGGCTGACCGGGATCGCCGGCAGGGTGAAATCTTCGTCACGCTGCTGTCCGTACATCGCCATGTGCACGGGGTTGGTGACCGGCAGGCCATAGGTCTGGTGGAACTGGGTCTTGTAGAGCTCGCGCGTCTGCGGCACCGGCTGATCGGGGATCGGCCGCACCCGGCGCGGATCGACGCCGGGCGGCTGATAGAAGACCGGCGAGGTTTCCTGGACGAAGCGGGCGGGCGAATCGGCGGCGACATCGGGAATGAGGATGTTGCAGCCGCTCAGCGACGCAACCGCAATCACGAGCCCAGCAAGCGGGAAGACCCGGCGCAGAAAATTCATGGAACCACCCTTATCAACGATCGGCAGACAGCGACATCTGACGGAACGATGGCATTCGCGGCTGGCGCGAGGCTGGCGTTGGGGTGGAAAATCAGGAAACGAGCAGGACGCCATTGCCATAGGCGGCGGCCAGATCGCGGATCAGCTGCGTCTCCCGCTCGGTCAGCTTGCCAGGATCGACGAAACGCCAGTTGCGCTCATAAAGCGCGAAGGCCTCGCCGGCGGGCATGGCGCGCACGGGATCGCGATTCCAGGCGAGCGATTTCAGCTCGGGGAAGTCGTTCGGCACAATCATGCTCTCTGGCATGCTCTTAGCGTTCGTCGTCATTCCAGCAATATAGGGCTAATGGCCCTCATTTGAAGCGGCTGGAATTCAGGCCGCCACTCCGTGAAAGAAGCGGATGCTCTGTTCGATCTCGGCCGGCAGCGCCGAGGTGTGATTGCCGGCGACGGTTTCCGTTTCGATATGAACGCCGGCGCCGCGGGCGCGGCGGGCCAGCAGATCGGCGCGGTCGTTGAAATGCGGCTCCTCGGTGCCGTGGACGACACGGACCGGGCATTTAAAGCTGTGGGCGTAACACAGCGCCGAACGCACCTCGAATTCATGCCCGTTGCTATCGTCGAAACGGATGTCCTGGGGATAGCGGTTGAAGAAGCGGAAGGCATCGGGGTTGCCTGAAATTGGTGCTGCGGCGCGGAATTTGTGGGTGGTCATCGCCGTCAGCATGGTCAGCGTGCCGCCGATGCTATGGCCGGCGATGAAGAGGCGCTCGGGATCGACACCCGGCAGATGCGCCAGGCGCTCGGTGGCGGCGAGAACGTCGTCGACCTCGTCGTAGAAGCCGGAGAAATTGCCCATCTGGCCGTTTTCGCCACGCAACGACGGCATCATCACGACATAACCGGCATCCATATAGGGCTTCATCAGCTGCCAGTGGCCGATGCCCATGGCATTGCCGCCGTGCAGGAAGAGCACGGCCGGCCTGGCGGCGCGCTCGCGCTTGTATTTCGAGACCCAGGCCGCCAGCTCCAGCTCGCCGTAACCGGAGCGGTAGAAGATCTTGTCGGCATCGGCAGGCGCATTCAGCGGTTCGTATTTGTCGGGCGCCGGCCCCTTCTGCAGCAGCTTGGTGCGGAAATGGTGGCGGACCTTGGCGTAGTCGTGCTTGGCAAGGCGTGGCTCGTCCGGGACATCGAACGCGGCCGCCATGCGCGGCAGGATAAGTGCACCGGCGAGACCCGCCAGCACGGCACGGCGCTGGAGGAAAAGGGAATTTCGTTCACGCGAGCTCATAACGCAGCATCCATCATTTCCCCGGCCAGTCCAAATTAAACAGAGCATGATGTCGTCCGAAAACCGCTTACACTTTTCGGCACCATGCTCGGGAAAATCTGCACCGGAAGATCGTTGCCGCCAATACACATGCTGTTGAAAATATTGCCCTGCGTCATTGTTGCGCAGGGGTTGCAACTTCACGCCGGCTTGGCCTCGATCATGGCGATCAGCGTGCGCAGCCGGTCGGCCTCGTAGGAGGGCTTGTCGGGGCGAAGGCGGGCGATGCGGGGAAAGCGCATGGCGACGCCTGATTTGTGCCGGGTCGAACGGTTGATGCCCTCGAAGGCCACTTCGACGACGAAGCCGAAATCCTTGTCGGCGCGCACGGCGCGTACCGGGCCGAAACGCTCGGTGGTATTGTTGCGCACGAATTTGTCGAGCACCTCGAGCTCGGCATCGGTGAAGCCGAAATAGGCCTTGCCGACGGGCACCAGCTGTTCGCCGTCCTCGTCATCGGCCCAGACGCCGAAGGTGAAATCGGAATAGTAGCTGGAGCGCTTGCCGTGGCCGCGCTGGGCATACATCAGGACCGCATCGACATTATAGGGGTTGCGCTTCCACTTGAACCAAGGCCCCTTCATGCGGCCGGCCTGGTAGACGCTGTCGCGGCGCTTGATCATCACGCCTTCGATGACCGGATCGGGCGGGGCGGCGCGCAGAGTATCGAGCTCTTCCCACGACGAGAACGGCACCAGCGGCGAGAGGTCGAAACGGTCGTGCGGGGCGCGGTCGATGATCTCGGTCAGCCGGTCGCGGCGATCGACATAGGTGCGCCCGCGAACATCGTCGTCGCCATCGAAGAGCAGGTCATAGGTGCGGATGAAGGCGGGGTAATCACCAAGCATCTTTGCCGTTACCGTCTTGCGGTTCAGGCGCTGCTGCAGGTCGGAGAAGGTGCGCGTCGGGCTGTTCGAGCGGGCAGTGCCGCCGACCAGCAGCTCGCCATCGACGACGCCGGAAAAATTGATCGCGTCGAGAATATCGGGAAAGGCGCCTGAAATGTCGTCGCCGGAGCGGGAATAGATCTTGCGCCTGTCGCCGGAGCGGGAGAGCTGGACGCGGATGCCGTCCCATTTCCATTCGGCGGCGTAATTCACCGGATCGAGGCTGGTCAGATCGCCCTCCTCTACCGCATTGGCGAGCATGACGGAATGGAAGATCGCCGGTGTGGCCAGCACCGGCTTTTCGCCGCCGCCCGCCAGCCATTCGAACAGCGTCTCATAAGGCGGCTGCAGACCATGCCAGAGGGTTTCGATCTCGGTGACGTCCTTGTCGCCGAGATCGGCGAGCGCCTGCTTGGCAAGGCGGGCGGAAACGCCGATGCGCATGGCGCCGGTGGCAAGCTTGATGAAGGCGAAACGGCCGGACGAATCCAGCCGGTCGAGAAGATCGCGGACGTAGCTGCGCACTTCGGTGCGGCCGAGCGCGTTCATGCCGGTGACGACCTCGCCGAGACGCGGCTGGGCAAGTGCCGAGCGGTCGATATCCCTCTCATTGTCCCAGACGAGCGAGATGGTTTCGGCAAGATCGCCGACATAATCGTAGGAATAGCGAAACAGCACCTCGTCCATGCGCTCCAGCACCAGCTCGCGCAACATGGCGGGCTTGACGTTGCGCACCTCCAGCGTGCCGGCGATGGCGGCAAGGCCGTAGCCGCGATCAGGATCGGGCGTGTCGCGGAAATAATCGGTGAGCAGCTTCAGCTTGCCGTTGCGGCTGGGGGTCAGCACCAAGCGGTCGAGCAGGTCGGCGAAGGCTTTCATGGGTGCCTCGCGACTTCGGAGGGGTTTTGACGCGGGATATTGCTCATCTTCTCAATCCCCCTCGTCCTCATAACCCACCAGATGCAGCGGCTTCGCCTTGATGCCCTGCAATTGGCACCAGCGCACCAGGGCCTCCTCGCGGCCATGCGTCACCCAGACCTCGGCCGGGTGCAATTCCCGGATCGTTTCGGTCAGTTCCGGCCAGTCGCAATGATCGGAGATGACGAGGGGCAGTTCGACGCCGTGCTGTTTGGCGCGCTGGCGCACCATCATCCAGCCGGAGGCGAAGGCCGGAAGCGGCTCGCTGAAGCGCCGGGCCCAGCGATCGGCGAAGGCCGATGACGGGCCGATGACGACGGCCCCTTTGAAGGCGGACTTGTCGCGGCTTTCGATCGTCGCCGGCAGCAGTTCGCCGAGATCGATGCCCTGCTCGATATAATAGTCGCAGAGTTTTTCCATGGCGCCGTGGATATAGATCGGTTCGGCATAACCGGCATCGCGCAGCAGCCGGATGACGCGCTGGGCCTTGCCGAGCGCATAGGCGCCGACGAGATGGGTGCGCTCGGGAAATTGGCGCAGCGATGCCAAGAGCTTGCCGATCTCGTCCATCGGATCGGGGTGATGGAAGACCGGCAGGCCGAAGGTCGCCTCGGTGATGAAAACATCGCAGGCAACCGGCACATAGGCGGCGCAGGTCGGATCGGGGCGACGTTTGTAGTCGCCGGAGACGACGATGCGGGTGCCGTTCTTCTCGATGGCAATCTGGGCAGAGCCGAGCACATGGCCGGCCGGGTGAAAGCTCACCTTGACGCCGTTGACCAGCAGTTCCTCACCGAAGGCTGCCGCCTGCTCGCTGGCGCAGAAACCGTCGCCGTAACGCAGGCGCATGATGTCCAGCGTCTGGCGGGTGGCAAGCACGTTTACATGGCCCGGCCGGGCATGATCCGAATGGCCATGGGTGACGAGCGCCTGCTCGACGGGCCGCACCGGATCGACATAAAAGCCGCCTTCCGGGCAATAGAGCCCCTCCGGGGCAGGATAAAGCAGCGCATCAGGTCTCATGAAACGAGAGATAGCGGGAAATGGGCGCGAGGCCAGAGGGCGGGAAGAAGGGACTGGCGAATGCGCCGTGGCTCAACGCCGGCGATCGTCACGACCCTATTCCATCGAGGAAGGATTCGACAGCGGCACTAAATTGCGACGGCCGCTGCAGCGGCGCGAAATGGCTGACACCGTTGAGATAGATCATCTCAGCGTTCGGAATGCTGCGGGCAAGATATTCGGCATGGTCTGGCTTGATGAATTCGTCGTGCTCGGCGAGGACGATCGCGACCGGCACGTGGATCAGGCCCAAGTCGGCGGCCTGATAATTCGGCTCTGTCTGCATCATCAGGCTGACCGCCTCGACGAATGGATTAAAATCATCCGGCGTGGTGGACAATGCGGCGTAATCCTTGGCGTGCCGGCCGAAGCATCGGTCGATGACCGGGGTCGGAACGAATTCCAGCGTGCCGCTCGGATCCATGTTGCAGGCGAAGAAAAAGACGCCCTCGACCCGCGACGGCGCCGTCATGGCGAGGATCAAAGCGATGCAGGCGCCGTCGCTCCAGCCGACAATGGCCGCCTTGTCGAGATGCAGTTGGTCCATGACGGCGAGCACATCGGCAGCCATCAGCTCATAGCTATAGGGGCGTGAATCGCGGGTGCTTCTTCCATGGCCGCGGCTGTCGATCAGCACGACGCGGCGGCCGCGGCGCAAGAGTGCCGGGATCTGATAGCCCCAGTTGCCGCTGTGGCCGAGGCCGCCATGGAGGAGAATGACGGCTGGGCCGACGCCGTAGCTCGCATACCAGATACGGGCGCCGTCATGGGCGACATGACCGTCGACTGCTGCCGGCGGCAACGGGGCGGCGCCATGCGCTTCGAAATGGATGAGCTCGTCGTCGTCAAATTCCATAGCGATCAGACTCATTGTTGCCGCAGCATAGAAAAGCCGGAAAACAGCCCAAGAACAACCGGAATCGCTCTCTAGCCCTTGCGATGCAACCAGGGGGATCAGCATTGGGCAGGAAGCTTTTCTATTGTGCGGCGGTGATCGCCATTGCCGCGGCTGGCATTTACCTCAACAATACCAGTATGCTAGCGCAGCATCGATCCGGAAAACCGGTGTTGCTCGCCCATCGGGGCATCGCCCAGCGGTTCGACGAAACCGATCTGAAGAACGACACCTGCACGGCGAGCCGGATGCTGCCGCCGAAACACGATTATCTCGAAAACACCATCAGATCGATGCAGGCTGGCTTTGCCGCCGGCGCCGATATGGTCGAGATCGACGTGCATCCGACGACCGATGGGCAATTCGCCGTCTTTCACGACTGGACGCTCGACTGCCGCACCGACGGGCATGGCGTCACGCGCGAGCATTCGATGGCTGACATGAGGAAGCTCGACATCGGCTATGGCTATACCGCCGATGGCGGCAAGACCTTTCCCTTTCGCGGCCGGGGCATCGGCATGATGCCGACGCTTGCCGAGGTGCTGTCCACCTTTCCGGATCGGCGCTTCCTCATCAACATCAAGAGCCGCGATCCTTCCGAGGGTGAAAAGCTCGCCGCCGTGCTCAATGGGCTCTCCACTGAGCGACGGGCCGAGATCATCGTTTATGGCGGCGACGAGCCGATCGACGTGCTCCGCCTGATGGCACCCGATATCAAGGCCGCCTCGCGCAAGAGCCTGAAGGGCTGCCTGTTCGGCTATATCGGCTATGGTTGGACCGGCCTGCTGCCGGACGAATGCAAACAGGCGATGATGCTGGTGCCGATCAATATCGCGCCGTGGCTCTGGGGCTGGCCGGATCGTTTTCTCGACCGGATGGCGGATGCCGGGACCGAGGTTTTCGTGCTCGGCCCCTATCGCGGCAGCGATTTTTCCACCGGCATCGACGACCCCGCGCAACTGGCGCAGCTGCCTGAGGACTATGCGGCGGGCATATGGACGAACGAGATCGAAGCGATCGGCAGGCTCGTGAAATGAGGTTTGAAAGACGTCACATCGACCAGATCGATGCGAGGTCTTTCAATGTTTCCTTTTGTGCATGTCGTACTCCCAAAACCGCTGCACAGTTTTGGGCGACCTGCATCAGAGACTGCCAGTCTGCAGCAATGCCGGGATCTCCTCCGGGGAGACCGGCTTGGAGAAGCGGAAGCCTTGCGCCTCCTCGCAGTGGGCCTGGCGCAGGAAATCCATCTGGGCGTCGGTTTCGACGCCTTCGGCGAGAACCGAGAGCTTCAGCGTCTGCGCCAGCGAAATGACCGCCGAGGCGATGGCAACGGCGGTCTTGTCGCCCGGCAGGGCCTCGACCAGCGAACGGTCCATCTTCAAGCGGTCGAAGGGGAAGGTCTTCAGCGCCGCCAGGCTGGAATAGCCGGAGCCGAAATCGTCGATCGACAGGCGCACGCCAAGCCCCCGCAGCGTTTCCATCATGGCAAGCGCGCGTTCGGCATTCTGCATCACCACGCTTTCGGTGACTTCCAGCTCCAGCCAGCGGGACTGCAGGCGGTGGCGCTCCAGCGCCTCGGCGACGTGGGTTGCGAAGTCAGGATCGGCGAACTGTTTAGCCGAGACGTTGACGGCAATCGTCAGCGGCGCCAGGCCCATGTCCTGCCAGTGGCGCGCCTGGCGGCAGGCCTCGTTCAGAACCCAGAGGCCGAGGGGAACGATAAGGCCGGTCTCTTCGGCGAGCGGAATGAAATTGACCGGAGGCACCCTGCCCTTTGCCGGATGGTTCCAGCGCACCAATGCCTCCAGCCCGGTGATGCGGCCGGTGGCGACGTCGACCTGCGGTTGGTATTGCAGGAACAACTGCTGGCCAGTGATCGCCTGATGCAGTTCCTCCTGCTCGCCGAGCGGCATTCCCACAGGCGTGCTGCCGCCATCGTGATGCTGCAATGTGTTGCGGCCGAGCTCCTTGGCGCGGTACATGGCGCGGTCGGCATTGGCGAGAAGCTCTTCCGAGGTCGCGCCATCGAAGGGGAAGGCGGCAACGCCGATGCTGGAGGTGACGGTGATTTCGCCATGCGCCCCACGGATCGGCCGGTTGATCGCCTTCTGCAGCTCGCGAAGGCGGCGCGTGATGCCGGCATCGTGGCTCGACTGGTGAACGAGCACCACGAGGAATTCGTCGCCGCCGAGACGCACCACCATATCGGACGCCCTGACGCTGTTGGCCATGCGGGCGGCGATCTCTTTCAGCACCTCGTCGCCGGCGGCGTGGCCGCGGCCGTCGTTGATGTCCTTGAAATTGTCGAGATCGATATAGGCGACGGTCACCTTGCGGTTGTTGCGCCGGGCCTGGTCAAGAATGCTCGCCAGCCGTTCCTTGAGGAAGGCGCGGTTCGGCAGGCCCGTCAGATCGTCATGATGGGCCATGAAATGTATGCGGTCATCGACACGCTTGCGCTCGATGGCGATGCCGGCGATATGGGTGGCGAGCGCCACCAGCGTCATCTCGTGCTCGGTGGGACGGCGGACTTCCCGGGAATAGAGCGCAAACGTGCCGAGCACATTGTTCTGCGAGGTGGCGATCGGCGTCGACCAGCAGGATCGGAAGCCGAACGGCGCGATCATCGCGCGAAAATCCTCCCAGAGCGGATCAATCGTCACGTCCTCGACGATCACCGTCTGGCCGCGCCAGACGGCGGTACCGCAGGAGCCGACCTTGGGGCCAATCGTGACGCCATCGATCAGGCGGCTATAGCCGCCGGGCAGATTGGGGGACGCGCCGTGATAGAGCCTGGTGCCCTCGCCGTCGAGTAGCAGCACGGATCCGTCAATCCCATCCAGCTGCGCCTCGATCATCAGCACGAGCGCCTCGAGGATCATCGGCAACGGCTCGTTGCGGGCGATCATTTCCAGCAGGCTCGCCTGGCCGCGATGCAGATCCTCCTGGCGCTTGCGTTCGGTGATATCACGGGAAACACCGATCAGGCCGACGATCTCGCCGCGATCGTTGCGCAGCGGTATCTTCGAGGTCAGCCGGCATATCGGCTTGCGGGCGCCTGGAAGGGTGTAGGATTCCTCCATGTCGATGCGGGCTTCGCCGGTCGCCATGATCTGCTGTTCGATGTCGAAATGGCGGCACGCCGTCTCGAAATCGAACAGGTCGAAATCGCGCTTGCCGGTGATCAGCGCGGCGCTCTCCAGGCCAAGGCTGCTGGCGGTGACGGCGTTGGCGAAGACGAAGCGGCTGTCACGATCCTTGACGTAAAGGAAATCCGGCAGTTCGTGGACGATCGCTTTGAGGCGCAGGTTCTCGATACCCTCGGAAAGGTGATGAGCGGTCGATGCCATCATTGCCTCCGTCGCGGCGACGATGCGTCGCGTTTCGGCCGTCAGGGCATCGGTCGATTCCCATCGCCTGGCACCCAATTCGTGCATGACGCCATTCTCCCCGCCGGCCGAAGGCCGTATCCCGCAATCGTCATCATTGAAATTCCCTTCAAAGTAGTCCTCATTTCCTTCGGCTTGCTTAAATGAAAGGGTGAACAAGACGACAATATAAGCGGCGATATCCTGCCGTCGCGCTCGGCCATAACGGCAATTTCGCCGGCCTTTGCCAAGCTTGTGCCAAAACAATTCATGCGGGTTTGGCACGTTTCCTGCTACGGCGCGTTATGACAAGTGATCCCCGGATGCGCTCACGCCGCGACATGCTTTTCTTTCTTGCCGCCTCGGCCGTTGCGGGAGGGGCATCGCGCGCACTTGCCTCGCCGCTGACGGCGGCCGCTCAGCCCAATCTGCGCGGGGCGATCGACGCGGTGGACTATCGCGCCATTCCCGACAGCGGCGATCGCAAGACCCGCAACCTGCAGCAGATGATCGAACAAGCGGCGCGCGAGAACGTGCCGGTCTTCCTGCCGCCCGGCACCTACCGGGTCTCCAATCTCACTTTGCCCGACAATACGCGTATCACTGGCGTGCCGGGCGCCTCGCGGATCGTCTATACTGGCGAAGGCCATCTGTTTGCGGCCGAGAACGTGCGGCGGATCGAGCTTTCCAATCTCGTCATCGACGGCGGCAACCGCTGGCTTGGCGACTATGCCGGCGGGCTTTTGCAATTTACCGGCGTCGACGAGGTGCTGATCGACAATTGCGAGATCGGCGGCAGCCGCAAACACGGGCTGCAACTGGAGCGCTGCGGCGGGCGGATCGAGCGCAGCCGCATCTCGGGGGCTGCCCAATCCGGGCTTTACGCGGTGGATTCCAGCACCCTCTCGGTCACCGGCAATACGGTCTCGGATTGCGGCAATGGCGGCATCCTGGTGCATCGCTGGAAGAAGGCGGAGGACGGCACTGTCGTATCAGGCAACCGCATCTCCAACATCCGCGCCAATGACGGGGGCACCGGGCAAAACGGCAACGGCATCAACATCTTCCGCGCCGACGGCGTGATGGTGGTGAATAACCAGATCTCCGATTGCGCCTTTACGGCGATCCGCGCCAATTCGGCTTCGGACATCCAGATCAGCAGCAATCAGTGCCGGCGGTCCGGCGAGACGGCGATCTATGTCGAATTCGCCTTCGAAGGCGCCGTCGTTTCCGCCAACATGATCGACGGGGCGGCGAACGGCATCTCGATCGCCAATTTCGACGAGGGCGGCCGGCTGGCGAGCGTCACCGGCAATGTCGTGCGCAACCTGACGCTGCGCGGCCCATACCAGCACGAGGTCGGCTTCGGCATCGGCATTGCGGCCGAGGCCGATACGCTGATTTCAGGCAATGTGATCGAGGGCGCGCCGCGGTGGGGCCTTCAGATCGGCTGGGGACCGTATCTGCGCAACGTCGTTGTGACAGGCAATGTGGTGCGCAAGGCGCCTGTGGGATGCGCCGTCTCGGTCGCCGATGGCGCAGGCACTGCCGTCATCACCGACAACATCTTCCAGGAGACCGCCGAAGGGGCGGTGCTCGGCTTCCAATGGGAAAAGAAGGTCTCCGGCGAGATGGCGGGCGGCGGCTCGCCCTATGCACAGCTGACTGTCGAGCGGAACCGCGTCTCCTGAGGAGAGCATTTGCTTTCCCGAGAGACGAAAATGCTCTATCTCTTTGTTTTTGTGACATAAAGTCAGCTTATGCCGAAGGCGGCATTTGCTTGGTTTCGCGCGCGGATAGCATTCCTGACAACGGCATTCGTTCCGTGAGTGGCTCCTTCGTCCGCCCCTTGCTCCGTCATGCTCGGCACAGGGCCGAGCATCTGCACCGTATCGATCAATCGCCACGGGCATAGATCCTCGGCACAAGGCCGAGGATGACGGAGGGTGGGAGCGCGTTTCCGCCAAACTCGCACCGGCCTACGGAGGCACCCCGACTTGGTGTCTGTCAGGCACTCGACTCTCTTCCGGCCTGTGAAAACCACCGCGCGGTTTGTACAACTGAGCACTTTTTTACCGGAATTGCTTGGCGCATCAAAAGCTTTCATCATCCCATAAGCGCCAGGGACTTCTCGCAGCCCGATCCGGCATTTACGGTCTTTGGACATATCGAGGGGATATCGTTCATGCTGACAATCTACGGGGTCTACCGATCGCGCGCGTCTCGTGTTTACTGGATGGCGGAGGAACTCGGGCTCGAATTCCGCTCGGTGCCGGTGCTGCAGGCAAGGCGGCTGGCAGAACCGCTCGCAACGGATGCGCCCCTCAATACGCATTCGCCTGATTTCATCGCCGTCAACCCGATGGCGCAGATCCCCAGCATCAGGGATGGCGATCTCGTCATGCACGAGTCGCTGGCCATCAATCTTTACCTGGCACGCAGACATGGCGGGCCGCTTTCCGGCCAAACCGTCGAAGAAGACGGATTGCTGACGATGTGGACGGTCTGGGCGGCGTCGCAGGTCGAACCGCTTACGGTGAAGATCGTGCTCACCTATGATAACGGGCTCGAAAACAGCGAAGGCGGCCAACAGACGATCGCGGTTTCCTGCCGGTCGCTGCGCAAGCCGTTGGCGGTTCTCGAAGGCCACCTTGCCGGAAGGCAGTGGATCGTCGGCGACCGATTTACCGTCGCCGATCTCAACCTCGCCGAAGTTCTGCGCTACGCCCAGAGCGAAGAGAAGCTTTTCCAAGCCCATCCCAATGTCAAAGCCTGGATCGAGCGTTGCCAGTCCCGCCCGGCCTATAAGGCGATGCAGGCGACCCGCGGCAAGGAGCCGATCGAGGTGTGAAAATCACTGGAAAAGCGCGAGCGTGCCGGCCATCTCTTCGCGAATCCAGGCCTTGAAATCCTTGACCTTCTTCGGCTCGCGTATGCCTTCGGAGGTGACGAAGTAGTGGCCGAAGCCGGTACGGGCGCGAATGCCGAAGGGGGCGGCCAGCCGGCCTTCGGCGAGCGCAAAGCCGGAAAGGGTCTGCCAGGCCAGCATGACGCCCTGGCCGGCGATCGCCGCATCGAGGCAGAGCGAGGCATCGTTGAAGACGTGGCGGGTTGAAAGCGTCGCGCCTGATAGTCCGGCCTCGCGCATCCAGACCTCCCAGGTGAACATGGCATGGCCGTCGATGATGGCCGGCAGGGCGAGGATATCGGCGGGTTCTTTCAACTTCGCCGCCATCTCAGGCGAACAGACGGGAAAGACCTCCTGTTCCAGGAGCAATTCGGCCTTCACGTCAGGCCATTTACCGGTGCCGACGCGGATGCCGATATCGACATCGCAAAGCGCCGGACTGACGAGATTGGTCGTTGCATCCAGCCGCAGCTTGATGTCGGGATGACGCTCGGCGAAACGATCGAGCCGGCAGACCAGCCAGCGGGCGGCGAAGACCGGCGCCACCGATATGGTCAGGATCGTATCATCCTTGCGGCTGGCGATCGATACCGCCGCCGAAAGACGGGCAAACCCCTCGTCGAGCGCCAGGAGTACCGGCCGAGCGGCTTCGGTGACGATCATTCCCCGGGCTGTGCGCTCGAAGATCACCTGGCCAAGCTGGGCTTCGGCCTTGATGACCTGCTGGCTGACGGCGCCGACCGAGACGCCGAGTTCGTCGGCCGCTGCCTGCAGCGAGCCGAGACGGCCGACGGCTTCCAGCGCCCGCAGGCCGTTGAGATGGACCATGTTCAGGTTCTTCATATAGTTTTTCTATACCGCCTCAGCGTTATTCTCAATTGAAAATCTGCCTGTTGAGGCCGACATTGCAAGCATAGGCAATCCATTCGAACGCGGGGTGTGGGCGGATGGGACGGCTCAGCAGGCGCCAACCGCTTGCGATCATCCTTCTACGCCACTGAGAAAGCGAGGCATGCCATGTCGTTGCTGAAGTTTTTCTTGAGACCTGCCCTTCAGGTGGGAGGCGCAGAAATTGCCCCGGCCTGGAAGGACGATCCGCTGCGGCATCCCGAGGTCGAGCGCATGTCGATGCGCGAAATCGCCGATCTGCCGCTCGGGATGCAGACCGGCTTTCAGGCGGAGGCCAAGCCGCCGCTGGCGAAATGCGCCTGAAAATATGCGAGAGCCTTTCCGGGTTAGATTGAAGCATTCTGCCGGAGCAGGTTTTCGTCAGGGCAAAGGCGATTGGCGACGGGCATACCCCACGGTACGTCCGAGCCGATCGCCTTTGATCCTGGCGGAAAGATGCCCGGCCCACCGGGTTGGCTGAAACGGGCCGGCTGATCGACCGGCCGGCTTGGCCGTAGAGCCGGGCTACGACGCGCGCCGGCCGGTCGACCATCCGACTCCGTTTGAGCCAACAGAATGCTTCAATCTAACCCGGAAAGGCTCTAGGTTTCGCCCTGGCAGAAAGGGCGGAACCATGGCCTGTCATGTCGATGCGATCTTCGAACGCCTGAAGCGGCTGGCGGCGGAAGCCGGGCTGCCTGATGTCGAGAAGAGCACCTCCTACGGCAATCCGGCGCTGAAGGTCGGCGGCAAGAGTTTTGTGGCGGTGAAGAACGCCGAGACGATCGTGATCTCGATTTCACTCGACGACAAGGATCACCTGCTGGAAATGGCGCCTGACGTCTATTTTCAAACCGATCATTATGTCGGCTGGCCGTATCTGCCGGTGCGCGCCGCCATGATCGGCGACGAGGAATTGCGGCTGCGGCTGATCGGCGCCTGGCTGTTCCGGGCGCCGAAGAAGCTTGCCGCCCGTTTTACCGCATAATTCAAAGTGTCACGGCGTCCTTTGCGCGTCTGAAAAGACGCGCCGGTAGAGATCAGGCCCGATCGTAGGCCAGCGCCCGCTGGACGGCGGGGCGCTGCAGCATGCGGGCGTGGTGATCGCTCGCCTTTTCGAACCGGGCGGGATCGACGCCGTCCGACGGCAGCCAGTCGGTCATGACGAAGAGATAGGGATCGGCGAGCGAATAGGCTTCACCCATCACCCATGGGCCTTCGAACATCGTCTGCTCGATCAGCGTGAAACAATCGGCCATATTCTCAGGCACCTTGGCCTTCATCGCCTCGATGGCCGCCGGCTCGTCTGCCCAGCGCGAGCCGCGCGGGCGATGGGCATGGTTCACATGCACGGTCGAGCAGATATAGCTGTTGAAGGACTGCAGTCTGGCAAATTCAAAGGGATCATCGAGCGGCGCCAGCTTGGCGGCCGGCGCGCTCTGGGCGATATAGGTAAGGATCGCCGGCGTTTCCGTCAGCACGCCATAATCGGTGACCAGTGCCGGCACCCGGCCCTTCGGGTTGATCTTCAGATAGTCCGGCGCACGCTGCTCGCCATCGCGGAGGCTGATATTCTTGACTTCGAAGGCCAGGCCGGATTCTTCCAGGGCAATAAGGCTTGCGAGCGCGCAGGTTCCCGGCGCGTAATACAATGTCAGCATGGTTCTAGACTCCCTTTCGGCAAGGGTTATAGCGTAGCGGTCGGTGCGCCGGAACTGGGGAGATTGGGTTTTGATCTTCCATTGGGACAAGGGTGGGTGCGTCGAGTGTGTGGGGCAATGATCGGTGTGCCGCGCGGCCCCCTCATCCGCCTGCCGGCACCTTCTCCCCGTTGGGGAGAAGAGACTTGTGGCAGCGCCTCACTTCCTCTCAAAGCGCCTATTGGGGAACCGAAGCCAATCGGCTTGCTCCCTCTTCTCTCCATCGGGGAGAAGGTGGCCCGAAGGGTCGGTTGAGGGGGTGAGCGGCAAAGCCGCGAATGCTCTGAGCGCAAGCGAAGGGCAATGTAGAGGCGCGCCAACGCCGCGAACCTCTCAGCCGCAGCCCGGCACATCCTCCAGCCTGTGCCAGACCGGAATGCCGCGTTCCCGGGCGATGCGCACGTCGTTGTCCGCCCCCTTGGAATCGCCGGGCAGACGCAGCACACCCTCGCAGAGTTGCAGCAGCCGGCCGGCGACCGGGTGGAAGATCTCTTCGTAGAGCGCATCGCCGACCGACCGGCCGCCGGCGGCGTGCCAGATCGGCAGGGCCACCCATTCGCCGATCATGGGCACATGGCCGGCTTCAAAGAGCGCGTGCGAAGGCGCTTCCAGCCGCTTCAGGTTGGCGGCCATCTTTTCCGGGTCGTCGCCCGTTCCGGACCGATAAGGCCCGGCAATCAAAATCAACATGATCCACTCCTTCGCTCCGCTTTATGCGTGAGCACTTTCCCGGCCTCATGCACGGAATTTCGTGAAAATGCACGATATTTCTTGAATGTCGAGTCCCTTCGTGCAATATCGGGTTATTATGTTTAATTTCGTGCAGAGAGACGATGCTGACAACGCAACGCAAGACCCTCATTCTCGACATCCTGCGCCGTGACGGCCAAGTGGTCGCCAAGCGCGTCGCCGAGGATTTCGCGCTTTCGGAGGACACGATCCGCCGCGACCTCAGGGAAATGGCGGCGGAGGGGCTGTTGAAACGGGTGCATGGCGGGGCAATGCCGCTGGCGCCAGACCTGCCTGATTTCACCGCGCGGCGCAGCGTCTCGTCGCAGATCAAGGCGCGGCTGGGAGCAGCGGCGGCGGCGATGGTGAGGCCCGGTCAGATGATCTTCCTCGACGGCGGCACGACGACGGCGGAGATCGCCAGGCATTTGCCGCGCGACATGCCGCTGACGGTTGCGACCCACAGCCCGACGATCGCCGCCGAGCTGGAACACCACCCGACAGCCGAGGTGATCCTCACCGGCGGACGGCTCTACAAACATTCGATGGTGGCGACGGGGGCAGCGGCGATGGCGGCGATCTCGCAGCTTCGCCCCGACCTCTTCTTCCTCGGGGTGACGGCGGCGCATCCGGTGCACGGGCTTTCCACCGGCGATTTCGAGGAGGCGGCGATCAAGCGGCATATCGCCCGCTGCGCGGCCGAAACGCATGTGCTGCTGACCGAGGAGAAGTTCGACCTCGTCTCGCCCTGCCCGGTGCTTGGCATTTCCGAGGTGGCGGGGCTGATCGTGCCCATGGAGATGACGGCCGAACAGCTGAAACCCTATCGCGATCTCAACGGCGCAATCGCCGCAGCATGATGGTGCTGCGGGAGGGCTGCGGTGCTGCAGCATGCGGCAAGAGGCTTGCGGCAAGGGCCGCGATGAAGGCCGTCAGCACGGCATAGGCCGGCGCCATGCTGCCGGTTCCAAGTGTGAGTACCGTCTGCAGATATGGCTGCGCCAACGCGATGACGACGGAAAGAGCCGGCATGTCGAGCAGGGTCCCGGCGATGCGCGACAGTTCCGGCATGAAGGCCACGCCGGCAAGCGCGCCGTAGACCGCCGTCAGGCGGAGGGCGAGGCGCAACGGCGCCGAGGCTGCAAGCGGCGGCATGTCGCCATCCTCGACGGCAATCATGAGATAGGCGACGAAAGCCGCCGGAAACAGCAAGGCGACGGGCAGCGCCGCCAAGGTGGCGGGTTGCGTCAGAGCCGCCGCATCCGCCGCCAGGAAGAGCAGGATCGGCGTGGAAGCGACGAACCAGATGGCGACGATCGGCCCCCAGAACCAGATGAGCGAGAGAGTGTGAAGACGGAGCAGCGTCGCCATGAAGAGCATGCCGATCGCAGCCCAGATGCAGGCGGGTTTGAGCATGCCCGATATCAGCCGGAGGACCGGCTCGCAGGCGCCGGGCATATCACCACAGCCGGACAGCTGGATCGTGAGCCAAGTGATATAATCGAGGCTCAGCGCGGCGAACATGAAGATGCCGATCCCCATCAGCATCCACCAGAGATAGCGGCCTGCAAACATGCCCTGCCCTCACGGCTTCCAGGACTGTGCTCACGTCGCCGCGAAAGGGTGCATCCGCGATCGCAGGACGTATCCCTCTTTATATTAGGTAATTCTTATTTTTCTAATAACTTATATACGTAAGCTCGCATTCATCCGGCCAAGGCGGAGGTCACCCTGATATCGCCGACATGGATGCCATTCCAATTGCGCATCGGCGTTGCGGCATGGGCCATCAATGCCGCATGCACCTCGCTCTCCGTCTCGAAGAAGCGGGCGAGGGTCGCCGCCACCATGGCTTCGGCGGCGCGGGTCATGCCATCTTCGCATTTGAGGGCGATGGCGATGCCCTTTTCCGGGATCGCCGCACAGAAAACGCCCTCGGCGCCGGTTTTGACGAAGATCCGGCCGGGGGCGATCTGCATCAACTCCGTGCAGGCGCGGCCGGAGCCGGCGACGTAGAAGGGTTCGGCCATGCAGGCTTCGATCAGGCGGCGTGATGCCTTTGCACGCAGGGGTTCGAGGCCGGTGCCGGTCGCCATTTTGGCAAAACCGTGGGCAAGGCTGCGCAGCGGCACGGCATAAGTTGGAATCGAGCAGCCATCGGTGCCGCAGCTTTCTGCTCCGAGCACCGCGCCGGTCAGGCTTTCCATCGCCGCGCGAATCTCGACCTGCAGCGGGTGCTGGTAGCCGACATAGCCCTTTGGATCGATATCCTGATGGCAGCAGGCGCAGATAAAGCCCGCATGTTTTCCCGAGCAATTGTTGTGCAGCGCGTTCGGCGCATCGAGCGCGCGGACCTGACGGATCAGGACCTTTTGACTCATCGACCAATGGGCGCCGCATTCCAGCGCCTCGGCATCGCGACCGGCCCGCGACAGCATGGACGCGGCAAGCGTCACATGCTCGTCCTCGCCATTATGCGAGGCGCAGGCCAGCGCCAATTCCTTGTCGCCGAAGCCATAGGCATCGGCAGCACCGCTCTCGACCAGCGGCAGCGCCTGCATCGCCTTGCAGGACGAGCGCGGGAAGATCGCAGCCTCGATGTCGCCCAGCGAGAAGACAAGCTTGCCGTCGCCATCAACGACAGCCACCGCGCCGCGATGGCGACTTTCGACGAGCAGGCCGCGGGTGACTTCGACGGTGACGGGATTGGTCATGAGCTTTTGTCCGGATGCTGGCGGGGGTAGCGCAGTCCATAACGCGTCACGCGGGGAAAGCCAACGGGGTTGACGCTTTGCAAGGGTTAGGCGGCCGCGCGAGTGCCTGCCTGATGGAGCACCTGGCGCGCCTGCGGCGAGTTTGGCGAAGACGTCACCGCACATTCCGTCTTCCTCGGCCTTGAGCCGAGGATCCATGCCCGGTGCTGATGGATGCCAGCGTGGGTCCTCGGGTCAAGCCCGAGGAAGACGGAGGCTGGGGTGAGCGTCTGCGCTTTTCTATTCTCTTTCAACAACGATTTTCCGGAGGGCACCGCCACTGTCAGGAACCTGGACTTCGATGGCTTTGCTC
Source organism: Rhizobium indicum (assembly GCF_005862305.2). Lineage (NCBI taxonomy): Bacteria > Pseudomonadati > Pseudomonadota > Alphaproteobacteria > Hyphomicrobiales > Rhizobiaceae > Rhizobium > Rhizobium indicum. The sequence continues at coordinate 1,375,797 of NZ_CP054021.1, forward strand.
TTATTTCCGGGTTTCGCCTTGCCGCAAATTGCAATCGCGGCTCTCATGAGGCCTCTGTCAGTCATGCGTTCTCTGTCAGTCGGTATAACTGGCTTAAAGGTATCTGTGGCTTGTCTCGCCGATTCCCATGTCATCTGGAAACCACATCCCCTCATCACAAGATCCCGAAAGAAGTGTTGAATGAGGGGCCGACCGTCAGGAGCAACGCTACTGCAACCTGCAACGGCAAAGGAAAGCGCCACAGCGCCAACAAAGCGAAATTTCATTGTCCCCATCCAATTGATCAACCCCGGCGAGCACTAAGGGCAGAAGATTGATAGAGTCAATCGGCTGCGGGCACGGCGAGCATTTACCGGGCGAGCTAGGCGCTCAGCCTCGTTGCGGGCTCGTCCGGCGATCACATCGTCCAAATATTCATCACATAAATTGACCGAGGCGATCGAAAACTATCGTTTCTCTGATGGATCCGATGCGGCTAAGAGTGGTGCATCAGGAACCGCTCCCCATGCCATCCACCTTTTCCTTGATCCTTCGCGACAACAGGATCCGTATTCCGACCGTGACACTCGTCGCGCTCGCCTTCACCTATGCGTCGACCGCGCCCTATCAGTCGATCATCGGGATCAACGAACTCGGCATGAGCAACGGCGCCTATTCGGCACTGGTGTTCTTCTCTTCGATCGTCAACGTCACGACGAGCCTGACGCTCGGCATCTGGTCGGACAGGCTGAAGGAGCGCCGGCCGCTGGTGCTGGGGCTTTGCGTCGCCGGCATGCTCGGCTTCGGATCGATCGCGATCATTCATAGCCCCGTTGTCTTCATCTTCTCCACGCTGTTGCTGGTGCCGATGAGCAATTCCACCTATTCGCTGCTGTTTGCCAGCCTGCGCGCCAGGACCAACCAGATGGACCGTGGCCAGGGGGCGGCGATCACCGCAACGGTGCGGGCGCTCTTTTCCGGCTCCTGGGCGCTGGCGCCGGGGTTGATCGGCCTCTATCTCGTCAGTTCGCCGTCGATGACGCCGGCCTATGGGATCGCGGCATTGGCAAGCTGCACCTGCTTCTGCCTGTATTTCTTCTTCGCACCCGGAAATGGCGCCGGCGGCCCTGCCCCCGATCCAGTCGGCTTCCTTGCTTCGCTGAAACGGATTTTCGTGCCGCATGTGCTGTCGCGCGTCATCGTCATGGCGATGCTGTTCGGACTGCAGCGGCTGAATAGCATGCTCCTGCCGCTGATCATCACCCATGCGGCCGGCGGGACCGTGGTCGATGTCGGCTTCATGGCCGGCTTGACGGCTTTGCTCGAGATGCCGTTCATGATGATGTGGGGTTTTGCGCAACGCCGCTTTCGAAGCGCGCATGTGCTCGCCTTCGGCGCGCTGATCTATTGCGTCTATCTACTGCTGCTCGGCTTTGCTTCCGCACCCTGGCACATCTACGCACTCCTCCTCTTCAATGCCTGCGGCGCGGCAGCGATCCTCAGCGTGCCGATCACCTATCTGCAGGACCTGATCGCGGACCGGCCGGGGCTCGGAACCTCGTTGATCTCGCTGAACACGTTCATTGGGGTTGGCGTCAGCGCCGGTCTCTTCGCCTTCGGCACCGCGATCACCGATTATTCCGGCACCGCCTTCGTCGGCGCGGCCGCGGGTCTCGCATCGATCGGAGTGCTGCTCTATCTCGAAAGCAGCAGGCGGCAGGCGCGGCAACCGGCGTGACGTGCGACGTTCCGATCGACAGGCGTCAACCTGGCGTGATGCGATAGGCGCAGCGGCGGGCGCCGGCGAGGATGTGTTCGCTCCGTTCGACGTCAGCGCCGAGGACGGCGCGGAAGGTTTCGAGTTCGGAGCGGCAGAAGCCGGCGCAGGCGGTGGCGGCAGCACAGATCGGGCAGTGGTTTTCGACCAGCATGAAGGAGCCGTCTGCCTCCTGCCAGTGATCGGCCATATAGCCCTCGCGGGTGCGGATGCCGGCAAGGGCCTCGACGCGTGCGGCGAGGTCATGCGCCTGGCTGAGCTCCTCCCGATAGCGCTTCAGCGTCTCGGCCTCGCGGGCGGAAATGACCGTATTGAGGGCCGCGGGGCCGAGCTGTTCGACGAGCGTGCCGAGGAGGTTTGCCGTCAGTTCGGCATGGCCATCCGGGAACTGGCGGTTGCCCGCGGCTGTGAGGTGCCAGAGCTGGCGCGGCCGGCCACGGCCGGCAGCAGCAACGGTGACCGGTTCCACCAGCCCCTCCTCCGCCATCTTCGACAGTTGCTGGCGGGCGGCCTCGCCCGATATGCCAAGCGTATCGCCGATCGCGGCGGCGAGCTGCGGCCCGTCGGTCTTTATCAGGATCAGGATCCGGTTGGCTGGGGACTGGCGCATATTTTCCAAGTCAAGTCTTGTTTAATTCGAGACGGCATGCAATTTTCCAATTTATAACTTGGAAAATAATCCTTCGCCAGTAAAAATCTCGGGATCCTCCCATGTCGAATATCGACCAGACAGCAGCCATTCCCAGCGCCAGCTCCGTCTTCCGCCTCTTCCTGCCCGAGCACCTGCCGGCAACATTGATGCTGGCCGGCGGCGTGACGCTTTATGCGGTGGAGAGTTACATCATGGCGACGATCGCGCCTTCGATCGTGCGCGATATCGGCGGGCTCGCGCTGTTTTCCTGGGTCACCAGCCTGTTCGTCGCCGCTGCCGTGCTCGGCTCGATCTTCGTCGCCATGCGGCCGCGCGGCATCGGGCTTCGATCCGTCTATGTGATCGCAGCTCTGGTCTTCGGCGCCGGCAGCCTGATTGCCGCAGCCGCACCGCCGATGCCGGTCGTGCTGATCGGACGCGCGGTGCAAGGCCTTGGAACAGGCGCACTTGCCGCGCTCGGCTATGCCTTCATCCGCTTCGTCTATCCCGAGCCGCTATGGCCGAAGGCATCGACCCTCTATGCGGCGATCTGGGGGGTCTCGACCGTCATCGGGCCGACGCTCGGTGGCTTCTTTTCTTCGGGCCACGCCTGGCGCTACGCTTTCATCGTGCTGGTGCCGCTCGGGCTGCTGATGGCGCTCTTGGCGCCGCGGCTGTTGCCTGACGTCGAGGATGACCGCGAGCAGGCAAAGACGCCGATTGCCCAGATCGGACTGCTGCTTGCCGCCGTGCTGATGGTCAGCACGGCCGGCGCGATCGAGGCGACAGCCACGAAGGTCGCGCTGATCGCCGCTTCGGTCGTCGCGGTCGCCGGCATGATCGTCATCGAGGGCCGAAGCCCGAACCGCCTGCTGCCCTCCGGCGCTGTCAGTCTTTCCCAGCCGATTTCACGGGTCTACCTGGCGATGCTCGCCATGACCGTCGTCCTCGTCAGCGACGTCTTCATTCCCTATTTCCTGCAGACCCTGCATGGGGTGCCCGCGATCGTCTCGGGTTATCTCGTGGCGCTCGTCGCCCTCGGCTGGACCTTCGCGGCCTTCCTCAGCGGCTCGTGGACCGGCGGTCGAGCCTATTGGGCAATCGTCATCGGCGCCCTCATCGAGGCGGCGGCGACCGCTTGCCTCGCCCTCTTCCTCGCCAAGGACAATCCCGAGGGGCATATGCTGATCATCGTGCCGGCGGCGATCGGCATGTTCATGATGGGCTTCGGCATCGGTCTCGGCTGGGCGCATCTCGTCGCCATGGTGCTGAAACTCGTCGCCGACAACGAGAAGGACAAGGCTTCTGCCGCGATCCCGACGATGAGTTCGCTCGGTGGGGCGTTCGGGGCCGCCTTTGCCGGCGTCATCGCCAATGGCGCCGGCCTCGTTCATCCCGGCGGCGTATCAGGTGCGCTGTCGGCGGCGCACTGGCTCTATCTGCTCATGGCGTTGCCCGGTGTTCTCGCTGTCGCGGTGTCGCTGACGCTCAGCCGACGCGCAGCATGATCTTGCCGACATGGCTGCCGTCCTCCAGCAGCCGGTGCGCTTCGACGACCTCTTCGAATGCAAAGACCTTGTGGATGACGGGGGCGACGGTGCCGGCTTCGAGCAGCGGCCAGACTTCCGAGAGCAAGTCGTCGCGGATGGCGCGTTTTTCTTCCGCCGTGCGCGGCCGCATGGTGGAGCCGGTGACCGTCAGGCGCTTGATCATGATCGGCGAGAGATTGATCTTTTCGGCAAGCGCGCCGCCGAGGAAGGCGATGATCGACAGGCAGCCATCCCTCGCCAGCGAGGCGATGTTGCGCTCGAAATAGGAGGCGCCGATCATGTCGAGGATGATATCGACGCCGTGGCCGGTCTCGGCCTTGATCACCTCGGCGAAGTCCTCGGTCCGGTAGTTGATCGCGCGTTTGGCGCCAAGCTTTTCGCAGGCCTCGCATTTCTCCTTCGAGCCCGCCGTCGCGTAGACCTCGGCGCCGAAGGCGCGGGCGAGCTGGATCGCCGTCGTGCCGATGCCGCTGGAACCACCATGGATCAGCACCGTCTCGCCTTCCGTCAACCCGGCCATCTGGAAGAGATTGGCCCAGACGGTGAAGAAGGTTTCAGGCAAAGCGGCCGCCTTCACCGCGTCATAGCCTTTGGGAAAGGGCAGGATCTGGCCTGCCGGCAGCAGGCAATATTCGGCGTAGGCGCCGCCATTGGCGAGGCCGCAGACCTTGTCGCCGACGGCATGGTCGCCGACGCCCGGGCCGACGGCAACGATTTCGCCCGACAATTCCAGGCCGAGGATCGGGCTCGCACCCTTCGGCGCGGGATAGTTGCCCTGGCGCTGGGCAATATCCGGGCGGTTGACGCCGATCGCCTCGGCGCGCACCAGGACCTCTCCGTCGCCGGGCACAGGAAGCGGACGCCTGCCGATCGTCATCACCTCCGGTCCGCCGAAGGACGGCAGATCGACGAAACGCATATCCTGAGGCAATGGCATGACCGGCTCCTCCCTGGGAGCGGTTCAGCTTTTGGTGGAAGTGGGCGGAACCGCTCTAGCTTTTTGTCTAAAACACAGGAAGTAAATCAGCCCCGCAGGCTTGGGAAGGCTTGATGTGGCAGAGGCGTCAATTCGCCTCGCCCAGCAGATGAAAGACGAGGCCTTCCTCGCTGTCCTTGGCTGCCGATTTGATGATGGCGATCTCGGCGCTGACGCGGTTGATATCGTCGATGACGAGGCATCCCGGCAGTTCGATGACGCCGATCGAGCAGCGCATCAGCGGGAACAATGCTTCGGCGCCGGTGCGGTCGTGACCGAGGATGCGGCCGGCGGCGCGGTCCTCCTCGGAATAGAAATCCCGCACATCGTCGTGGAAATCGCTGATCAGCCGGTCGAGGATCTCCGTCAGCTCTTCCTTGGTCCAGCCGACGACACCGATGAAGAAATCGTCGCCGCCGACATGGCCGAGGAAGTGGCGCTCGGCGAAGAAATAGCGGCGCATCAACGCGGCAAACAGCGAGATCGCGTGGTCGCCGAGATGGAAGCCATAGGCATCGTTGAACGGCTTGAAATTGTCGAAGTCGCAATAACAGAAGTGGCGGAGCTCATCGCCGTCGCGGCCGGACTGACGCATGAAATCGCGGATGGCGCGATTGCCCGGCAGGCCGGTCAGCGGGTTCTGGTCCTGCGCGGTCTTCAGCTGTTTCTCGTTGATGACCTTGATCAGCGAGGCGGCGGAGACGACGCCGGCATAACGCATATTGTCGGTCAGGATCAGGCAGTTGCTGCCTTCCATATTGGCGAAGATCGCCATCAACTGCGGCGTCGCTGTCGAGGCCGACGATCGGCGCCATCTCGACGAAATGCGAGATGCTACGCTCATACATTTTGTTCTTTAAGAGATCGCGGCCGAAGGGCTGGTAGATATATTCCTTGAGGTGATGCTCGTGGATGATGCCGCGCGGCTCGTCATTGGCGTTGAGGACGGGAAAGAAGGCCTGACGCGGATTGCGGCGGAAGAGTTCGAAGACGCTGTCGATGCTGTCGTTCTCATAGACCGTCGGTAGCAGCTCGATCTGCTTGCGGATGAGGATTTCGTCGAGCGACTGGCTGCCCCGCTTGCTCTTGCCGAGCTCCTGCAGATGCGAGAAGGACGGCGCCAGCTCCGATATATGCGTCGTCGGGCGGGAGATGAACCAGCCCTGGACGAGGTCGACGCCATATTCGCGGCAGGCGATGAATTCGGCCTCGGTCTCGATGCCTTCGGCGATGACGCGCGTGCCGAGCACATGGGCAATGTTGACGATGCTCTTCAACAGATGGCGCTTGCGCGGGCTGCGGTCGATCTCGGCGACGAAATGGCGGTCGATCTTGAGATAATCGACGGCATAATCGCAGAGCAGCTTCATCTCGCCGTGACCGACGCCGAAATCGTCGATCGCCAGCTTGAAACCGGCCTTACGCAGCCGGGAAACGAGGCCGGAAAATTCCGGCACGCTGGTATTGTCGAAACGCTCGGAGAATTCGAAGCAGACGGAGGACGGCGGAATATTCGCCTTCCGCAAATGCTGCAGCAGGCTCTCGACCAGGCTTTCGCCGTGCGGGATGAGCCGGACATCGAGGTTGAGGAACAGCGTCGAGGTGGAGAAATTCGACAGCGTCGAAAATTTGGCGAGAGCGCGGCTGGCGACCATCTGTTCGAGCTGCAGCAGCTGGCCGGCCTGGTGAGCCTCGTCGAGGATGTCGACCGGCGTCTCGTAGCCGATGCGATCCTGGCCGCGCATCAGGGATTCGTAGCCGAAGACCGTGCCGGTGCCCGCCTCGACGATCGGCTGGAAGGCATTCTCGACCACGAGCTTGGCAAGGGTTACGATCTGATCGCTGGCGTAGCGGCGCAGGACATCCGGCGCGACGGTGGCAGCCAAGGACACCCCAGTCTTCACGTGGCCGGTCTTCATTGGGGCTGATCTCCACTGTGACTTGTTCTTTTTCGTCCGGAACATGCCGCAGAAGGGTCAATGAACTCTTTCGCCAATGTGAAAGTTTTATGAAACGCGCAAGGGTCTTGCACGCGCTCCGCGTTTATTCAATTTTTCCAATGCAATCAAACGCTTGTTCAGGCGGAGCGACGGCGCTCCGCCTCATGATCGGCGAACATGTCGGCGACGCATCTGCCGCCTGACGGAACGCCCTCGTCGTCGAGAACATCGTCCCGGAACTCATTGAGCTTGCGGGTGGTATCCCAGAGGCGCAGCGCCTCGCGGACGACCTCGCTGCTCGAGGCATAACCGCCATTGTCGACGGCGGCGCGGATGCCCGCTGCCTGTTGCGGAGAGATGGAAACGGTGACCATCGGCATGAACTTCCTCCCTTTTCTGATCAGGCAGAACCCTGCCTCTGGGGGACGCATGACCATTTTTAGCATTCTCGGCGATTTCGCCGGTGCCTTGGTGCATTCGCACTCAGACCGTTCGCTTGCGCGGGACCGGCCTGTAACCCGTTAAGTCTAATCCCCTGTCCTAGTCTTGTCAAAAAAGAACGGGTCTTGTCAAAAAAGAACGGTCAGCGGCATCAGTTTCAATTGCGGATGCCGAGGCCGAAGGCGATCAAGGTCGAGCCCTGGACGATGAGATCGGCGGCCAGGAACAGGCCGAGGATCCACAGGCTGTTCACCGGCCAGCCGAGCGCGATGACGAAACCCGCAAGAGCGGTGATGACACCGCTTGCGACGATCCAGCGCCAGCCCTTGACCGGCTTCATGCGCATGCCGACCCAGGTGCGGAAGACGCCGGCGACGACGAGCGCCAGCGACAGAAACAGTGTCAGCGCCGCCGAAGTCAGGATCGGGTTGATGAAGGCGCAGATGCCGGCAAGCACATAGAGCAGGCCGCTCAGTATCCAGACCAGCACGTGATCCCAGCCGCGCACCTGGAAGGCATGGACGAGATAGATCACGCCGCCGAACAGCATCAGCATGCCGACATAATAGACCGAGACGACGGTGGCGAGCATCAGATTGCCGAGCGCGATCAGACCGCAGACGAGCAGCAGCACGCCGAGGCCGGCAAACCAGATCCATTTCGACTGCAGCGAAGATGTCGGTGTTCCCTCAAAGACATCGGCCATGATCCACCTCCTGAGATTCTGAATATGTTGCAGCAATTTTTCAGGGAAAGACCTGCGCCGGGCCAAATCGAGAAAGATTTTTATTGATTGATCAGTCAATCAAAAATAGCCTACTGCTGATTTCAAGGAGTGGTCTGTTGCCGAAGGTCGGAATGGAGCCGGTGCGCCGCAAGGCGCTTGTCGATGCGGCGCTGCGGGTGATCGGCGATCACGGCTCGCTCGCCGTCACCATGTCGGACATCGCCCGGCAGGCCGGCGTGTCACCAGCCCTGGCGCACCATTATTTCGGCAGCAAGGAGCAATTGCTGACCGAGACGATCCGCTCGCTTCTCCGGCAATTGCGCAGCGATACGGTGGCAGCACTCAAGGTCGCCAGGACGCCGCGCGCCCGGCTTTCGGCCGTCATCCGCGTCAGCTTCCATGCCGACCAGTTTGCGCCGGAGACGATTGCCGCCTGGCTTGCCTTTTACGCCGAAGCGCAGCGTTCGGAAGAGACGCGGCGCTTCCTGGTGATCTATGCGCGACGGCTGCGCTCCAATCTGCTGGCCGATCTGAAAGTGCTGCTGCCCGCTGACGCCGCAGAACGCATCGCCGAAGGCGCTGCGGCGATGATCGACGGGCTCTATATCAGGCAAAGTCTGAAATCGGCGCCGATCGGCATTGAAGCCTCGATCGCGCTGACGGAAGATTATCTGAATGCGCTTTTGGCCACCGCCTCCCCCTCTCCCCGGAGCGGGAAGGGACGACCACATCGAACCACCCAAGGACAAATGACATGAAAGCCCAGCCGAAAGCCTCGCACTTCATCGATGGCGAATATGTCGAGGATACCGACGGCACCGTCATCGAGAGCCTCTATCCGGCGACCGGCGAGGTGATCGCCCGGCTGTATGCCGCAACGCCCGCGATCGTCGAACGGGCGATCGCAGCCGCCAAGCGCGCCCAGCCGGAATGGGCGGCGATGAGCCCGATGGCGCGCGGGCGCATTCTGAAGCGGGCGGCCGACATCATGCGCGAGAGAAACCGGGCGCTCTCCGAACTCGAGACGCTCGATACCGGCAAGCCGATCCAGGAGACTGTTGTCGCCGATCCGACCTCGGGTGCGGATGCCTTCGAATTCTTCGGCGGTATCGCGCCGGCCGGTCTCAACGGGTCGCAGATCCCGCTCGGCCAGGATTTTGCCTATACCAAGCGGGTGCCGCTCGGCGTCTGCGTCGGCATCGGCGCCTGGAACTATCCGCAGCAGATCGCCTGCTGGAAAGCTGCGCCGGCGCTTGTCTGCGGCAATGCCATGGTGTTCAAGCCGTCGGAGAATACGCCGCTCGGCGCATTGAAGATCGCCGAGATCCTGCATGAGGCGGGACTGCCGAAGGGGCTCTTCAATGTGATCCAGGGCAACCGCGACACCGGGCCGCTGCTCGTCAACCATCCCGATGTCGCCAAGGTGTCGCTGACCGGCTCGGTGCCGACCGGGCGCAGGGTGGCGGCGGCTGCTGCCGGCAACCTCAAGCACGTGACGATGGAACTCGGCGGCAAGTCGCCGCTGATCGTTTTCGACGATGCCGATCTCGATTCGGCGGTCGGCGGTGCGATGCTCGGCAATTTCTATTCGACCGGCCAGGTCTGCTCGAACGGCACGCGCGTCTTCGTGCAGAAGACGATCAAGGACGAATTCCTCAAGCGGCTGAAGGTCCGCACCGAGGCGATGCTGATCGGCGATCCGATGGACGAGGCGACGCAGGTAGGCCCGATGGTCTCCTGGGCGCAGCGCGAGAAGGTGATCTCCTACATCGAGAAGGGCAAGGCCGAGGGCGCAACACTCATTGCCGGCGGCGGCATTCCGAACAATGTCTCCGGCGAAGGCTATTACGTGCAGCCGACGGTGTTTGCCGATGTCACCGACGACATGACCATCGCCCGCGAGGAGATCTTCGGGCCGGTCATGTCAGTGCTCGATTTCGACGCCGAGGACGAGGTGATCGCGCGGGCCAATGCCAGCGAATTCGGCCTTTCCGGCGGCGTCTTCACCGCCGACCTCACCCGCGCCCACCGCGTCGTCGACCGGCTGGAGGCGGGCACGCTGTGGATCAACACCTACAATCTCTGCCCGGTGGAAATCCCCTTCGGCGGCTCGAAACAATCCGGCTTCGGCCGCGAGAATTCGCTTGCCGCACTGGAGCATTATTCCGAGCTGAAGACAGTTTATGTGGGCATGGGGCCGGTGGTGGCGCCTTATTGAATTGAAACATATCTGCCCCCTTTGCCCCTCACCCTAACGGGGTCGAGCCACTCGTCTCGACCCGTCCTCCGGACCCCCGCTCGCGGGGAGAGGGGACGTGCCAAACGCGGCGTCGAGATTAGGAAGGCGGTGCGGCATATCCCCTTCTCCCCGCGAGCGGGGAGAAGGTGCCGGCAGGCGGATGAGGGGCAGGCTCTGGGAAAACAAGAAGCAGCCGGATGATGGCCGCTCGAGGGAACAAGACTATGCAAGCAGATTTCGTCATCATCGGCTCGGGCTCCGCCGGCTCCGCCCTCGCCTACCGCTTGTCGGAAGACGGCAAGAACAGTGTCATCGTCATCGAGGCGGGCGGCAGCGATTTTGGGCCGTTCATCCAGATGCCGGCAGCGCTTGCCTGGCCGATGAGCATGAAGCGCTATAACTGGGGTTATCTGTCCGAGCCGGAGGCGAACCTCAACAACCGGCGCATCACCGCGCCGCGCGGCAAGGTGATCGGTGGCTCCTCCTCGATCAACGGCATGGTCTATGTGCGCGGTCATGCCGAGGACTTCAACCGCTGGGAGGAGCTCGGCGCCAGCGGCTGGGCCTATGCCGACGTGCTTCCCTATTTCAAGCGGATGGAACATTCGCATGGCGGCGAAGAAAGCTGGCGCGGCACCGACGGGCCACTGCATGTCCAGCGCGGCGGCTTCACCAATCCGCTCTTCCAAGCCTTCGTCGAGGCCGGCAAACAGGCAGGCTTCGAGACGACGGAAGATTATAACGGCAGCAAGCAGGAAGGCTTCGGCCTGATGGAGCAGACCATCTTCGGCGGCCGCCGCTGGTCTGCCGCCAATGCCTATCTGAAACCGGCGCTGAAGCGGGACAATGTCGCGATCATCTACGGCTTTGCGCAGAGGATCGTGATCGAGGACGGACGGGCGACCGGCGTCGAGATCGAACGCAACGGCAGAATAGAGGTGGTGAAGGCGAACCGCGAGGTGATTGTCTCGGCCTCCTCCTTTAACTCGCCGAAGCTCTTGATGCTGTCGGGCATCGGTCCGGGCCAACATCTGCAGGACATGGGCATTGCGGTAAAGGCAGATCGGCCGGGCGTCGGCGCCAACCTGCAGGACCATATGGAATTCTATTTCCAGCAGGTGAGTACCAAGCCAGTGTCGCTCTATTCCTGGCTGCCGTGGTTCTGGCAGGGGGTGGCGGGCGCGCAGTGGCTGCTCTCGCGCGGCGGGCTCGGCGCCTCCAACCAGTTCGAGGCCTGCGCCTTCCTGCGCTCGGCACCCGGGCTGAAGCAACCCGATATCCAGTATCACTTCCTGCCGGTGGCAATCAGCTATGACGGCAAGGCGGCGGCGAAAAGCCACGGCTTCCAGGTTCATGTCGGCTACAACCTGTCGAAATCGCGCGGCAGCGTGAGCTTACGCTCCGCCGACCCCAAAGCCGATCCGGTGCTGCGCTTCAACTATATGAGCCATGCCGAAGATTGGGAGAAGTTCCGCCACTGCGTGCGCCTCACCCGCGAGATCTTCGGGCAGAGCGCCTTTAACGACTATCGCGGGCCGGAGATCCAGCCGGGCGAAGGCGTGCAGAGCGACGAAGAGATCGACGCCTTCCTGCGCGAACATCTGGAAAGCGCCTATCACCCTTGCGGCACCTGCCGGATGGGCGCCAAGGACGATCCGATGGCGGTGGTCGATCCGCAAACGCGGGTGATCGGCGTCGAGGCCTTGCGCGTCGCCGACAGCTCGATCTTCCCGCACGTCACCTACGGCAACCTGAACGGGCCGTCGATCATGACCGGAGAGAAGGCGGCCGACCACATCCTCGGCAAACAGCCGCTGGCGCGCTCGAACCAGGAGCCGTGGGTCAACCCGCGCTGGGCGGTCAGCGACCGCTGAGGCGTAGAGAGCTATTGGGCGGCAACTGCCACCGACCGGTAGTCGCTGGTCGTCGGGAATGTCTATCGTCAGAGCGATAGAAATACGGATGCCGGTATCAGAAATCGCTCACTCAGCGCGCGGGCTTGTCGAACATTGATTTGTCGCTTCCCGCTCAAAATCTCAGACACGACGGACTGAGCGCCCACTTCCGGCACCTCGGACTGGCCAAGGCTGCGCTCCTCCATGACATAACGCAGCGCATCGGCGCCAGTCACCGGAGGCATTGGGCGGTTTTGCTCGTCATAGGCCTCAACAAGGTCCGCCATGCGAGAGGCAAGCAACGCCAAAGGATGATCCTCATCGTCGCCCACTTCAGCGAGAATCTCGTCAAGTTGCTTCACGAGCTGATCATACTCAGCTTCATTGGCCGGCATGGCAAGAAGAGGAGCCACATACGTCCAGTGCTCGCTAACCAGTTTTACAAGTGCGCTCATCGGCCTAACCCTTCCATGCTCCTTTGTCGTACTCGGCATGATCCATAATCCGCTGAATATAGACCTTCCTGAATTTGTAGTGCACCACCGCGATCAAGCGCAGCTTGTTGCCGCCAATGTCGAACACGTGATGCTGCCCGACTTTGTCCGTTGCCGGAAACAGTGACTTCATGTCGGCGAAGTCTGTCGGCTCCGACGACTTCATCAGTCGATACCAAGTATCCAGGGCATTGGCTGTTTGAGGCCATCGGTCTTTCGCCTCCCAGATCTTTTTCTGTGTGATGACGTGCATAGATCCGGAATCATGTATCGCATTTTGCTATGGCTGCAATCTAGCGCAACTATCCGATTATAGCAAGTTGCTATGGACGAGATTGAAGACCGGCGGACGATGCGCAAACCGCTGGCGCGCTCGAACCAGGAGCCGTGGGTCAACCCGCGCTGGGCGGTCAGCGAGAGATAGTCAGTGGTAATCTTCTTCGCGCTGGTGACGGACGGCGAGGATAATGACGCTCGTTTCACTCATCAGTTTGAAAAGAATGACATATCCGGCTGAACCGAATGGTACGACGAGCTCGCGCAGCAAGGGATCGTCCGCAGAGGCGCGTCTGGCCATAAGCGGGAAATCCTGAAGTATCATCAGAGCTTTCTGGATGGCGTTGATGGCACGTTCGGCCAAATCCGGATCACGTTCGATCAGAAAATCGGCGAGCCGGTCCAGATCTTCATAGAAGGTCTGGGTGTACGTTAGCTCGAAGATCATTTCTGCTGTGCAGCTTTACGGGCTTTCGCCTTTTCAAGCTTTTTGCGCATCAACTCCTGAATGTCGTCCGTTGTATAAAACACACCGGTCCGCTGCGCGTCAGCCAAGCCAGCCAGACCCCGCGCGATGAACTCCGCTTGGGTCCTTCTAAAATCGATCTGGCGGCGAAGAGAGTCCTCTATCAGCGACGACAGGCTCTCGCCTTCTTTCAGAACGCTTTCGGCGGCAGCACGCAATTCAGGATCCACGCGAAGGGACGGGAGAGATGCCGTTTTCATGACGTTCCTCGTGCGTTGCAATTGCAATGCAATATGATGGATCATCGTGTTGTATTCAACTCCCCTCCACCTGACCCAATTCATATGCGCCGCGGTTGAGAAAATCGGGAGCGATCACATCAGAGAAATCCGATCCAGCGGCCGGCGAGCACAGCAGCGATCCAGACCGCGGCCGACAGGGCGGCGGAGAAGCGCAGGCCGGGCCGGACGATGCCTGTCGACACCGCCGTTTTCCAGCCTCGCCCGAAATGAACGATCGACAGGTTGAGAAGGCCGAGGGCGATCAGGCAAAGCTTGGCAAGGAAGGCGGGATTGCCGGCATATTCGACCGCCCTGACGCTGAAGAGGCAGACGCCGGTGACAATGGCCGCGGCAAGGCCGACACCGGCGGCGCGTGACAGAAACGGCGCAACGATCTCAACCGGCACCTTGCGGAAGAAGCCGGCGAGCCTCAGATCAAGTGGCAGGATGGCGCCGACCAAAAGGCCGATCGCCAGGATATGGGCTGCGTTGACGAACAAGTAGAGCGTTCCGGAGCGCCGGAGCGCGAGCGCAGGTGTCGTTGCCGACAGCCATTCGAGAATGTCGATCACAGCTCAGTTCGCCCAGAGGTCAGTTCGTCTTGATGCGGTCGGGATAGATATCGTAGCGCTTCTCGCCGATGGTGAGGCGCACGGCCTTCAGCCGCTTCTCTTTTGGATCCTGCGAACGGTTTCCAAGGACCACCACCTGGTCGCCAGGCTTGGCCACACCTTCGACGAAACCGGAGCGTTCCGTCTGGCGCGGATTGCCGAGTTCGACGAGCCAGACGCCGTCATCGGCGGTGGCGACATCGAGCGTCGGATGCGGTCCGCCCATGGAGATCTTCTCGATGGTGCCGCGAAGCTCGATCTGATCCGCCTCGGCCCAGGACCAGCCGTGATGGGCAATTGCGCCGGTGGCGAAAGCCATCGAAAGCATGGCCGCAGCCACTACTTGCCGTGCTGAAATTCTAAACATGATGTCCTCCCTACCCGTATGGACAGGCAGGTGGAGCATCGAAGCCGGAGGAAAAGGGATTTCACCAAATCTTGAAGAAAGAGGCCGGCGTACGTTCAGGCCAGCAGCCGGGTGACTTCGGCGCTGTGCTTTGGGGCGATGGCATCGGCGATGGTGGTGGAGAACAGCACTTTGCGGGTGGCATCCGCCACCTTGGCGAAGACGTGGCGGATTTGGCAGTTCTGTTCGCCGTCACAATCGTCGCACCGGCGGTAGGCGGTGATCGACAGACACGGAAGCGGCGCGATCGGACCATCGATGATGCGCAGGATCTCGCCGAAGGTGATGGTGTGGGCGGGCTTCAGCAGGAGATAACCGCCCTGCTTGCCGCGGCGGCTGGCGACGACGCCGTGATGTTTCAGGTCGAGCAGGATCTGTTCGAGGAACTTCTTCGGGATCTTCTGCTGCGCCGCGATATCGGAAATCATCACCGGTTCGTCGGCATCGGCATCAGCCAAGACCGTGAGCGCCCGCAGCGCATATTTCGCCTTTTGCGTAATCATTTTTGACCATCGACACACACAGGCGGCACGAATCTTCGCACCGCTACGGAAGTTCTTTTGCCTCTATGGCACAACCAGCATGAACGGAATTTGAACGCACCGGAGAAAGCCTTGAGAGACAAGCGTTTTGGCCTTGTTTTTCTCCCTCGGCCAAGCTCTCTTAATCTATGCCAAAACCGCGCCTTCTGCACCATTTTCGGCATCAATTCAGATTTCGGATTGACAGGCTGCGTGTAACTCTACTATTTCTATAGACATTCGAGTTGCTAATGTGGATTTTCATCCGCAGGCGGCTGCTTTTCTGCATCGCGGCAGCTTCGGAGAGATATTTGCTCCTCCGGCCGCAGCTTTCGAAATCCCTTTTTCTGTCCGATCCATGCGTGAACTGCGATACTCCTGACAACAAAGGACAGGATTCTCATGACTGCTATCAATGCGATTGCGGAAGAAGGGCCGATTGCGGAAGCCCAGGCGCTGAACGACAGGCTGGCAGGCCTCGACCTTGCCGGACGTCTGTCGCTGGTCTCCGGCCTTGGCGGCCGCGTGGTGTTCACGACGTCACTCGGCATCGAGGACCAGGTAATCACCGCCGAGATCGGCACGCACCGCCTGCCGATCGATATCGCCACGCTGCAGACCGGCCGGCTGTTTGCCGAGACGCTGTCGCTGATCGAAGAGACCGAAAGCCAGTACGACATCCATATCCATCGCTTCGAGCCCGAGAAGGCCGATATCGACGCCTATGCGGCGCAATACGGCCTCAACGGTTTCTACGAGAGCGTCGAAGCCCGGCATGCCTGTTGCGGCGTGCGCAAGCTGAAGCCGCTTGCGCGGGCCCTCGACGGTGCTGCGATCTGGATCACCGGCCTGCGCCGCGGCCAATCGGCCAACCGCGCCGAAACGCCGTTTGCCGAATATGACGCCGAACGCCAGCTGCTGAAGGTCAATCCGCTCGCCGACTGGGACCTGGAGGCGATCAAGGCCTTCGTTTCCGCAAACGGCGTGCCGGTCAATCCGCTGCACGCTCGCGGTTATCCCTCGGTCGGCTGCGAACCCTGCACGCGGGCGATCAAGCCTGGCGAGCCGGAACGCGCCGGCCGCTGGTGGTGGGAGCAGGACGAAACGCGCGAATGCGGCCTGCATGTCGCCGAAGAGGCCGCAGCGATCGCCGCACAGTAAATCACCCCACGGCTTTCCCAATCAGGGCGCGGCGACCGCCGCAGCCTTGGGAAAGCCAACTTCCCGGGGAAAACCAACATCAAGGAATTGCTTTGCGGGCACCCGCAAACGATCGACAGTCTGGAGTAAAACATGCCCGATAGCCGTCCGGATACGGAACTCAGCAACCCGCAGAGCGCCAAGGCGCCGCTCGACCCGCATCTGAAAGCGCTGGAAAACGAATCCATCCACATCTTCCGCGAGGTTGCGGCCGAATTCGAGCGTCCCGTCATGCTCTATTCGATCGGCAAGGATTCCTCGGTGCTGCTGCATCTGGCGCGCAAGGCCTTCTATCCCGGTCGCGTGCCCTTCCCGCTTTTGCATGTGAACACCGGCTGGAAATTTTCCGAGATGATCGCCTTCCGCGACGAAACCGCGAAGAAGTACGATCTCGATCTGATCGAGCACATCAATCCGCGCGGCAAGGCCGAAAACATCACACCGTTCACGCATGGATCGGCCGCCTTCACCGATATCATGAAGACCGAGGGGCTCCGCCAGGCGCTCGATGCCGGCCAGTTCGATGCGGCTTTCGGCGGCGCGCGGCGCGACGAGGAAGCCAGCCGCGCCAAGGAGCGGATCTATTCCTTCCGCACGCCCGATCATCGCTGGGATCCGCGCAATCAACGGCCGGAACTCTGGAACATCTATAACGGCATGATCCGCAAGGGCGAGAGCGTGCGCGCCTTCCCGCTGTCGAACTGGACGGAGGTCGATATCTGGCGCTACATCCAGGCCGAGGACATTCCGCTGGTGCCGCTTTACTACGCCAAGAAGCGGCCCTTCGTGGAGCGCGACGGCATGATGATCCTGGCCGAGGATCCGCGCCTGGAACTGCTGCCCGGTGAAGTCCGCCAGGAAGGCATGATCCGCTTCCGCACTCTCGGCGACTTCCCGCTGACCGGCGCCATCCGCTCCCAGGCCACCACCCTCGAAGAGGTGATTGCCGAACTCGAAATTGCAACGGTGTCCGAACGCCAGGGCCGCGCCATCGATCGCGACCAGTCCGGCTCCATGGAAAAGAAGAAGCGTGAAGGATATTTCTGAGATGACCGCAGCCCAAACCGCCGTCTCGGCCGCAACCGTCGTCAACCTGCCCGCCGCCGAGCCGCTCAAGGCCGTGCGCGATACCAGGCCGCTGCGCCTCATCACCTGCGGCAGCGTCGATGACGGCAAATCGACCTTGATCGGCCGCCTGCTCTGGGACACCAAGGCGGTCAAGGAAGACCAGGCCGCCACCCTGCAGCGCGATTCCACCGGCAAGCAGAACGATCTCGGCCTGCCCGACTTCGCATTGCTGCTCGACGGCCTGCAGGCCGAGCGCGAACAGGGCATCACCATCGATGTCGCCTATCGCTATTTCTCGACCGACAAGCGCTCCTTCATCGTCGCCGACACGCCCGGCCATGAGCAATATACCCGCAACATGGCGACCGGCGCCTCGACCGCCGATCTCGCCATTCTGCTGATCGATGCGCGCTTCGGCATTCTGGAGCAGACGCGCCGGCACGCGACGATCGCCTCGCTGCTCGGCATCAAGCAGTTTGTGCTTGCCATCAACAAGATCGACCTGACGGGCTATGACCGCGCCGGCTTCGACAAGATCAGCCATGATTTCCGGGAATTTGCCCTGTCGCTCGGCGTCAAGCAGATTACCGCCATTCCGATGTCGGCGCTGAAGGGCGAAAACGTCGTCTATTCCGGCCAGGCCGCCATGCCCTGGTACAGCGGCCCGACGCTGGTGGAAACGCTGGAGCTTGCCACGGTGCGCTCGTCGCAGACGGTCGGCTTCCGCCTTTCTGTCCAGCGCGTCTCGCGTCCCGGCGAAAGCTTCCGCGGCTATCAGGGCACGGTTGCCGGCGGCTCGGTCAAGCCGGGCGACAGCGTCATGATCCTGCCGTCCGGCATGGTCGCCAATGTCTCCAAGATCGTCACCTTCGATCTCGTCCGCAACGCTGCCGTTGCCGGCGACGCGATCACGCTGGTGCTCGACCGCCAGGTCGACGTGGCGCGCGGCGACATGATCGTCTCGATCGACGCCCAGCCGCAGGTCGGCCTTGCCTTCGACGCGCAGATCGTCGCGCTGCAGCCTGAGGGTATCGAGCCCGGAAAACGCTACTGGCTGAAGAGCGGCAGCCGCCGCCAGCGCGTTCAGGTGCAGCCGCTCAGCCAGTTGGAACTGAAGACCGGCATCTGGAATGCCGCCCAGCGGCTCTACATGAACGCCATCGGCAAAGTCCGGCTCGTCTTCGACGAAGCGGCGATCTTCGACCCCTATGAGCAGAACCGGCTTTCCGGCTCCTTCATCCTGATCGATCCGGAGACCAACAATACGGTCGCCGGCGGCATGGTAACCGGCAAGCGCACGGAACTTGGCGGTCTGCACAATGGCGAAGCCCGCGTCATCCTCTCGCTTCCGGCCGACCTTGCCGAGCAGATCATGGCAAGCGAACTCTTCGCCAGCCGCAGCCACGAGGCCGAGGTGCGGCGCATGACGGCGGCAGAAGCCGCCGACCTCTGGTCGAGCGCTGCTAGCGATATCTGACAAGGGAATAAGGGATAAGGGGCCAGCAAGACTGGCCCCCTCACCGCAGCCAAATCCGCTGGCTGCAGGGCTGGCGGATTCCCTGTCGAGCGGCAAAGAACCGATCAAGGGCTTCGTGTCCGCTTCCGGCCGAATAGTGTTGAAAAAGTCGAAAATCCGGGCTTAACGAAAAGTCAGCCAATTCGTGATTTGAGCGAATGTTGCCGCTCGATGCTGTTTTACTTCCGCTGCGCGGCCCCACGCTGCTTGAACGCAAAATTGACAGGTCCCCCAGCTCAATTTTCTGTGTCTACCGCCCCTAAAAAAATCAGAGTTTGCAGAAAACGGACTTTTTCAATTCACGATTCGCTGTTTACCGCTTGCCCGCGGGCCAATGTGGGGCCATTCTTAGATCGGATCCTGGCGGTGCGGTAAAACGAGAGGTCAGGTCTTGCAACGCTCAATCTCGACCTCGAAGCACTGCCTTTTCTCGGCTGATCCCCGAGCGAGGAGGTTGTCCATGTCCACGCGCTATGTCGACCATCCGCTACAACCGGGCGACCGGGTCCCGAACGTTGTGTTTGATGCGATCTCGAGCGAGGGGAAGATCGCACTTGATGATTTTCGTGGCCGCAGCCCATTGTTGATCGGTTTGTTTCGAGGCCTGCATTGTCCGTTCTGCCGGCGCCATGTCGCGGCCATGGCATATCTCAACCCGATGCTGCGTGAGAAAGGCGTCCAATCCCTGGCGGTGGTAAACACCCCGGTTGAACGCGCACGGCTCTATTTCCGTTACCATCCGATACCCGATCTTCTTGCTGCTTCCGACCCGGTACGGGCTTCGCACCAAGCCTTCGGCCTACGCGAGGTCGGGATCGACACGGCCATGGCGATACTGATCGATCTTCCGGGCGAGTTGCCCGAGCCTATGGGCGTGATGGCAATGGACGAATTTCTCAACGAGAAGGAAGGATATCAGATTACGGAAGCCGATCAGCAGATGATGACTGCCGACCACGGGCAGCTTGTCGGTCAGTTCCTAATCGACCGGGAGGGTATCGTACGCTGGAGCTTCACTGAAGTTCTGGAGGCTGGGCTCCAGACATTCCAGGCACCGAATTCCCAGGAATTGATGTCGGTAGCTTCCCAAGTCGTACATTAACAACGAATAACTCGCTCGACGACCTACCGCCTGGGTGGTGCTCAAGCCAACTGAGCGGACTACTATTTCCCGAGAGCGTTTTTCAGCGCATCGACCACGACGCGGACTGAGGGAACGTCTTTGATGTCCGAATGGACAACCAGCCAGACTTCTCTTGTCAAAGCCTGTTCGGTCTCAATGCGTTGGAGACCGCTGGACTCCAGGACGGCGAAATCGGGGAGCATGACGACACCGGCGCCAAGGCATGCGGTTGCGGCCTGAAACTCCAGAACGGACGACCGCACGGCGATCGGCCGGCCGGCGGCCAGTTCGATCAACCGCAGCTGCTGCGGCGAGGCGTTCATGGTTTCGTCGTAACCGATGAAGGTCCAGTCAGATGGTGGAACCGTTTCGAGATAGGTCTTTGATGCGTAGAGATGGAAGCTTGTCTCGCCGAGCTTGACGATAGAGTAATCGCCGTCTTCCGGACGCGACATTCGCACGGCGATATCGGCCTCTCGTCTGTTCAGGGATGCGAGGCGCTTTTCTCCGACGAGCGTGATCTGAACACCGGGATGGCCTCGCCTGACGGCCGCGATCGGCTTTGCCAGCAGCACGCTTGAGAGAGCGGGAGGCGCGCTGATCCTCACATGGCCACGCAATTCCGTGGCGCTGCTGCGGCCAAGCTGCTCGATTGCCGCAGTCTGCACGGCGACAAGAGCTGCGTGCCTGGCAACCTGCTCTCCCTCCGAGGTTAACATGATGCGCCGTCCGCGGCGGTCTACGAGCTTGCGACCCAGGCCGGCTTCAAGCGACGAAACGCGCCGGCTGATCGTCGCGTGTTCGACACCGAGCTGCTTTGCTGCACCAAGCAACGTTCCCGACTGCGCGAGCGCCAAGAAATGCCGAAGGTCGTCCCAGTCGATTTTTGTGAATTCTCTCCCATTCATTGTGAAACAATAGGGAATTTTCACACATCACGCCATCGCTTAATTTGTGCCCATGAAGGAGCACGAGAGATGACCTACCAAATCATATGGCTGAACGCCCCCGGTGACATCACCCAATTCCATATCGAGGAGCATCACCATTCTGAACCTCCCTGTCATGGCGAGATAAAAATCCGTCATCAGGCGATCGGAACCAACTTTCTCGACATCTATCAACGAAAGGGCATCTATCCGATGCCGTCCTACCCGTCGGTGATCGGTGCCGAGGCGGCGGGCATCGTCGACGATGTCGGGCCTGGCGTCTCCATGTTCCAAAAAGGTGACCGCGTCGCCTATGCCGGGCCGCCGGTTGGCGCCTATCGCTCCACGAGGAATATTGCCGCCGAAAGGGCGATCAAGCTTCCGGATGCCGTTTCGGCGAAAACGGCAGCGAGTTCGCTGCTCAAAGGCATGACCGCCTACATGCTGTTGAAAAAGACCTATGATGTGGGTGCAGGCACTCAGGTGCTGATCCATGCGGCCGCGGGCGGGCTCGGGAGCATCCTCGTTCGTTGGGCCAGATCGCTCGATGCCACCGTGATCGGGACGGTCGGCTCTTCCGAAAAGGCCGCACTCGCCGCATCTTATGGAGCCGATCACCTTATTGTTGGACGAGGCGCCGATATCGTCGCGGAAGTGAAGCGGCTGACGAACGGGCTTGGCGTCGACGTCGCCTATGACGGGATCGGCGGCGATACACTTCTCAAAAGCATACGTTCTGTCCGCCCATTCGGCATGGCTGTCACCATCGGTCAGGCCGCCGGTCCTATTCCACCAGTGCCTGTCGAGGAACTTCGCCCGGGCAAGGCGCTCTGCCATCCAAGCATCATGGCCTGGTGCGCTGACGTTGGACAGTATCGCGAGGCTGCTCTGGCTGCAGTCGGGGCGATGGAAACAGGGATCGTTTCGCAGATCAGTGCCGAATATCGTTTGGCCGATGTTGCCCAGGCGCACGAAGAGATGGAATCCGGACGCTCGGCGGGCAGTATCCTGCTGATCCCTTGATCAGCCAGAGAAACAGTGCCGGCAGAGTCCATGGATCGCTGCCGGTGCTTTTCAGTCCTCGGTGTGTGTTTCGACGCGCTTGGGCGGTACCATTTATCCATAAAATGGCATTATGTTATGTATTTCAGATATCTATAGCCATAGACATTGTTGAGATAGGGTGCCCGCCATTGCGGTGGGCTCTCGGCACAGGCCGACCGCTCTCCCGCAAAATGACGCTTGGCACCGCAGTCGGCGGCCAATGACAGGGAAAGGTTTACAGCTCTATGTCTGCACATGAAAAGCCACTTATCGCGATTGCCGGTGCAACGAGCAAACAGGGGCGCAGCGTCGCCGCGACACTCCTTGACAGCCAACGTTTCCGGGTGCGTGCTTTCACCCGGAAGAAGGATTCGCCTGAGGCTTTACGTCTGGAGGAACGCGGCGCTGAAATCGTGGCCGTCCCTCTCGAACTTGGCCGTCAAAAGGACCTCGTCGCCGCCTTCAAAGGCGCGGATGGCGCATTTCTGATGACGCCGCCGATCGCCCCGCCGGAGACCATCGAGGCTCCTCTCGGCCGACAACTGGCGGATGCCGCCGTTGAGGCCGGCGTCGGGCATATTGTTTTCAGCACCCTTGAGAATGTCGAGAAGATCACCAGCGGGACGAAGTATGCGCCGCATTTTACCGACAAAGCGCTCGTTGCAGACTATATTCGCGGCCTGCCGGTCTCCCATTCCTTCGTCATGCTGGCATTCTTCTACACGAATCTGCTCGAATATTATGTGCCGCGCATGGAGGGCGATACGCTCCTCCTGCCGGTCTATCTTCCTGAAGATTTCCGAGCGCCTTTTGTCGATCCGCTGACGGCGACCGGGCCGGCCGTCCTCGAGATTTTCTCAAACCCCGAGCGCTACAACGGGAAAACGCTGCCGATCGTTGGCGATATCATTTCTCCGCGCGAGATGATCGAAACCTTTCAGCGCGTGACCGGGCTCAAGGCCGCGTATCGAAACGCTTTCACCCAGGATGGCCTCCTGCGCTATTTTCCAGAGTTTGCCGCCAACGAACTTCTCGTTCGAGAGCTTCTGGGGATGGTCGAATATGCTGTCGACTGTGGCTATTTCGGCAAGGAGCACGATCTCGATTGGAGCCGTCGCCTGAACGCCGATACGCTCAACTGGGAGCAGTATCTCAAGACGACGAGGTGGCGTGGCGATAAACAATCTTTTGGACTCTAAATCACGATGGCCGGATTCCCGGCAATTTGGAAATCTCGGCGACAAGAAAGTCGACGAGAAGCCGAACGCGGGCAATGGCTGCACGCTCTGGAACGATCAGCAAGCTCACCGGAACCGGTAAAGGACGATAGTCGCCAAGCACGACCTCGAGCTGGCCGTCATCCAGAAGATCGTGGACCAACCAGAGGTGTGCAGGACCAATGCCGCGTCCGGCGGAAAAAGCTTCGCGCGCCGCAAGCCCGTGATCGACGCGCAACTTCCCACTGACCGGGATTATCAGGCTTGCGCCATCGGCAGAGGAAAGAACGAGCCGATCGCTTCCCGCCACATTCGACATCACGACGGTTTCGTAGCGTGACAGATCGGCTGGGCGCTCCGGCCGTCCGTGAACGGACAAATAGGCCGGAGCGCCCACCAGCAGCCGATGGCTCTCTCCGAGCGCATGAAGTTTCATTGCGCTGTCGGCGAGAGGCCCGAGACGGAGTGCGACGTCAACGCCTTCGCGAACCAGGTCGATCCGCTCGTCCGTCAGGTTGAGGTCGACCCGAATGTCCGGATGCTTGTCCTGGAAATCAAAGATCAGGCGCGTGACGTGCATCACGCCGAGCGCGGCCGTACACGAAAGCCGAACAGCGCCCGCGGGAGCCTGACGGGCATCTCGCGCTTCTTCGGCAGCCTGTTCGACCAGGCGCAATATCTGCAGGCAGTTGGTATAATAGCGGCTGCCTTCGTCGGTCAGGGTGACGCGGCGCGTGGTTCGGCTGAGAAGCGGTACGCCGACAGCCTCTTCAAGCTCATTGAGGTGCCGCGTCACGGTGGATTGACCGACACCCAGCTCTCTTGCGACCATCGACAAATTGCCGCGTTCGGCGACTCGGACAAAGGTGCGCATTCTTTCGAGAGACAATCCCGCACTATCCATTTTTCAGCACAATGATCCTCATTCCCTCCGTATAGGGAATAATCTGGAATGTGCCTAGTTCGAGCATACGACAGTTCGGTCGCATTTCATTCGGCAGATCGTATCGGATTACCGCGTCGAGCCGCGTGGGATGATGGAGAAGCCGCAATCGACCTTGTCTTCGCCGGGCGGCTCGTCGCGGATGGCGCGCAGCAGCATGTCGGCGACGCGGTAGCCGATATCGTAGCGTGCAATCTGCACCGTCGTCAGCGTCGGCTGGGTGAAGGCCGAAAATTCCAGATCGTTGAAGCCGCAGATGCCGACATCCTCCGGCACGCGGATACCGCGCACTGCGCATTCGATGAGGACGCCGAGCGCCAGATCGTCGCTTTGGGCAAAGACGGCATCGATATCCGGCACGCGCTGCAACAGGCGGGCAAATAATTCCCTGCCGAGGCCGGTGCTGCTTCCCTCATCTCCGCCAATGGCGAGATCGGGATCGAAACGGCCGGCTTCCCGCAGCGCGGCCTCATAGCCTTCCTTCCGGCGACGCGAGCGAATATCCGTGCCGCGGCCGATGAAGCCGATCCTCTCATAACCCCTCGACAGCAGGAAGCGGGTGGGTTCGGCGCCTGCCGCATGATGATCGAGGCCGACGACGAGCGTTGCCGGCTCCTGGCTGAGATCGGTGATATGGGCGATCGGACAGGTGGCATTCTCGATCAGCGGCAGAAGATCACGATAGGATTCGGCGCCGGCGATGATGACGCCGGCCGGCTTCTGCGTCAGGACGGATTTGAGCTCGCCGGCCTCGCCGTCGGCATGGTGGAGCGTATTGGAATATTGCACGCGGAATTCGGTGGCGCGCAAGCAATCCTCGATGCCGATCATCAGGCCGGCGAAGCCGTGCTGGTGCAAAGCGGGCGTGATGACGCCGATGATGCCGTTATGGCGGCCGGCCAGCGCCCGGGCGGCAAGATTGGGGATGTAACCCATTTCCTCCACCGTGCGAAGGATGGTCTGGCGCAGATCCTCCGAGACGATTTCAGGATTGCGAAGCGCGCGCGAAATCGTGATCGGGCTGACCCCCACTTTCTTCGCCACATCGCTCAACTTCACCTGCGCACCGCGCCTGGCCTTCCGCCCCCGCTCCACTGCTGCCCTCATCGCCCCGTTATATCTAGCCCGCGAGACTCATTTGCCCTCGAATCGCGGCCTTTACTTTCTGAAGAAGAAATAATTTAGAGTCTACTAACATTTTAAATTCGCAACAGGATCCGGGAATATAACTTCCGGAAAGAGCAACAAGTTCGTCCGTCGGCGAATTACGGAGGCATGCGGCGAACGGATCACCGCCTCCGGGAATAAGTCCATTTATTTTCGAATGAAAACATCGCGAAGGACGCGAGCGCGGCAAAATCGGGCCGGATTTTTTGAGAAGCTCAAACGCTGGGGGAGCGAAGATTAAATTCCAGTCATAGCTTACAAATCGGCAATATAAACATGATCAAACTTTAATTTGTAAATCCGCTCGGTGGGATCATATGAATCCCGAGCGCCAATTCTTCTCTTCCCCCCGGTCGCCGCCCCCGACGACTGCGCGTTCCCAAGAGGAATTGGCGCCAAACGCCATCCGACGCCAGGTCCCAGGACATGGAACCACGACGCCATCCAAAACCAACGCTCTCGCAAGGGATCATCACCCAAGGGACCACCACCATGTCACACATCCTCCGCAACCATCGCGCAGCAGCGCTTGTCGGGGCCGCGTTCATCGCCGGCGCGGCATGCCTACCCTTCGCCATCAACGCCTCCAATGCCGTTGCCGCGCCGTCGGATACCGGCGGTACTCTCGCCCCCAGCGGCTCGTTTGCCTCCATCGTCGATGCCGACAAGCCTGCCGTCGTCACCATTACCACCACAATGAAAGCCACCGATGTCAGCGAGCAGGAATCGCCGATGGACGAGCAGTTCCGCCAGTTCTTCGAGGATCAGGGCATCCCGCTGCCGCGCCAGGCACCGCAAAAGCGGCCTTCGCAGCAGGCGATGGCGCTCGGCTCCGGCTTCATCATCAGCCCGGACGGGGTGATCGTCACCAACAACCATGTCATCGACAATGCCGTCGATATCAAAGTGACGCTGGATGACGGCACGGAACTGCCGGCCAAGCTGATCGGCACCGACCCGAAATCCGATGTCGCCGTGCTGAAGATAGAGGCGGGCAAGCCGCTGCAGACCATTGCCTGGGGCGATTCCGACAGGCTGAAGCTCGGCGACCAGATTCTGGCGATCGGCAACCCTTTCGGCATCGGCACTACGGTGACGGCAGGCATCGTCTCGGCGCGCGGCCGCGACCTGCACAGCGGACCCTATGATGATTTCATCCAGATCGACGCCCCGATCAACCATGGCAATTCCGGCGGTCCGCTGGTCGACCGCAGCGGCAATGTCGTCGGCATCAACACCGCCATCTATTCGCCGAATGGCGGCAGCGTCGGTGTCGGTTTCGCCATTCCTTCCGATGAGGCCAAGGCGATCGTCGCCAAGCTGCAGAAGGACGGCTCGATCGATCACGGCTATCTTGGCGTGCAGATCCAGCCGGTCACCAAGGATGTCGCCGATGCCGTCGGCCTCGATAAGACCGGCGGCGCGCTGGTTGCCGCCGTCACCGCCGATACGCCGGCCGCCCATGCCGGCCTGAAGCCCGGCGATATCGTCACCTCAGTCGGCGGCGAGAGCGTCAAGACGCCGAAGGACCTGTCGCGCCTGGTCGCCGACCTTTCGCCGGGCGCGAAAAAATCCCTCAGCGTCTGGCGCGACGGCAAGACGATCGATCTCAACGTCACCGTCGGCACCAATGAGGAAGGCCAGAAGCAGGCGGCGGCCGAAAGCCCCGACACTCAAGACCAGAGCAGCGGCCAGCCGAGCCTCGGCATCGGCCTTGCCGACCTGACGCCCGACGTGCGCCAGCAGCTTAACCTGCCGCGCTCCGTCAACGGCGCGGTGGTCGCCAAGGTCGCTCCGGACAAGTCTGCGGCTGCCGCCGGCATCCAGTCCGGCGATGTCATCGTCTCGGTGAATGACAGACCTGTTCATAACGCCCGCGACGTCAAGACCGCGATCGCAGACGCAGGCAAGGCCGGCCGCAAGTCGGTGCTGCTGCTCGTCGAACGCGACGGCAACAAAACCTTCGTCGCCGTGCCGTTTGGGGCGGCCTGACGGTCACCCGAGCTTTTGCCGCAAACAGGAAAAGCCCGCCTGAGGCGGGCTTCTCGAACCGGTCTGTCGGCAAGAAATCTATAGGGCGCCGCCCGCCCCTCTATTTCCTGCTCAGGAAGATTTCAGCTTCGTTGTCTTTGCGCGCATCCGGGATTTGCCCTTTTGGCGGTTTGCCTCCTGCTGCTTCACCGCATCGGATTGGCTGCGTTGCGCGGCCTCCAATTGCTGCCGCGTCGGGAGATCATGGTCGTAGCTGGAAGCGCTGAATGCCGTCGCGTTGTCGAACGGACCTTTGTGTGGACGCGCCAGACCATAGGCTTGCTTATCAGCGCTATCGATCCCCTGCTCCGCCGATAGTGACCGCGCTTGACGCGCCTGCGTTATCAGATCGTCGGCGGTCGAGCTTGACGTCGCACTTTTCCGCACGGGGGCGATAATCTTGCGTTTCCTGGCCCTGTCCTTTTGATCGGCGTGAATCCCGGACATGTCTTCTTCCTTGTTCGTCATGTCATCGTGACGATCGATGGGGGGCCGTCGACGTCGCAGCAGACCCGTTCACGGGATCTCGGACAATCGTTCAGGCAGCCTGGTTTTGGGAAAGCGGTAAGCTGGCGGCCGCAGCGATGCGTCCGCACGCCCAGACGCCGTATACCGCGCGATCCGATAGGCTTTCACCGGGGCGCCGCCGTCATCCTGCCATCTGGCAAAGGAGCCGTCTTCCAAAGCCTGCGGAAGCGGGCCTGAACTCAACTGTGTCGCCAGATACATTTTCAGAGCCGATTTCAACGCGGCCTCGTCGACGATCCCCATCTGGAAACAATGAATGAGGAAACTTGTGGCGCTGATCTCGCCATCATCGGTCGCGTAGGTTTCGCCGCCGCGAAAGCCGGCCTTTCGGAGGATGCGGTCCAGCATTCTCAAATTATGGATATCGAAAAATTGATCTGATGTGGAAGACATGGTGTCCTCCTTCGTTGGGGCTAGGGTTCACTGGCGCTAGCGTTACTGGCGCGCCCCAAGCAGCGGTGCCCGTATCGTGCCCGCCGATAGTTTAGCTTGCGCTCTTTACCATCTGACCGCAACCTCATTCGGCGGCCGCCATTGATAATGGCGGGGCGGAACCCATTTTAGAGAGAGGAGGATACGCATCATGCAGTTCAACGGTGAAGCGACCCTCACAAAGCCGTCGGCACTGGCGGTTTCGGAAAGGCGTGCGCTCATAGATCACCTCAGAGAGGTGATCGCAGGCCTGGCTCACGGGCTGGCGGCCGACGGATTGCTGGACCTTGTGCCGCCTCTGCTTGAGATAAACAAAGTCCTCCGCGATATGACGGATGAAATTTCTCGTGCGGACCCGGTCTATTCCGACGAGATCATCACTGGTACGGTGCGCTTGATCAAGACATCGCAGGCTTTGCTTGATGACCGGGTCATCGTGCAGACGATCCATTGAGACTGACGATCGGACATTCCGGCAGGCTGATCGCCAACCATCTGGCATCAAGCTGCCCGTTCCGGCCAGCCGTGCATCGACAATCATCGCCGGGTCCGAGGTCCGCATAGCGGCTCGTGCCCACTTCCAAGGATCAACCGCAATGGCACTTATCTTTCCCAATAGAAGCCGCAGCTTCGACGAAGCGCGAAAAGGTGTCCGCTTCACCGGCTATGACGGCATGTTCGAGGTCAGGTTTCTGGTCGAAGAAGCAGCGCTCGGCAGCGCGGTCACGCACAATTCTTCCGAAGCCGCATACCTCAATGCCTTTGATGCAGCGCGTTCTGCTATTCAGGAGGCGGCATCGAGAGTCTATCAGCATCGACGCGGAAACAACTTCACGCTCACGGCTGCAGATTTTCGCTGACCGCGAGAAGGCGTACGGCCGGCGAACTGAAACGGCCACCATCCTGCTGCT
This sequence comes from Rhizobium indicum, assembly GCF_005862305.2. Classification (NCBI taxonomy): domain Bacteria; kingdom Pseudomonadati; phylum Pseudomonadota; class Alphaproteobacteria; order Hyphomicrobiales; family Rhizobiaceae; genus Rhizobium; species Rhizobium indicum. The sequence continues at coordinate 1,405,116 of NZ_CP054021.1, forward strand.
GCCGGATGAGACAGGGGGAGCAGAGCATATGGTTTCCACACGATACCGCCCGAAAGACCTGAAGCTGGCGCGTCGCCATATCGTGAAGGCGGCGCATCGCGTTGCCGATCAGGAAATGGTGATCAGGAAACTATTGCGCAAAGGCAGACCCTCCGGATCGGCCTATGCGCTGCTCAGCAGGCTCTACGACGATCAACGGCGGAAACTCGATCGGCTGAAGCTGATCGAAGCGATGGTTGAGGTAGAAGTGCAACCCTGTATGGACGTGCCCCATAATCCCGGCACCTCCGCGCCTCCCCTTGTGATCGTGCACAGCAGCGAGATCTCTCTGCCGGACCGGCAATCCGCCCCGCCTTGTAGCGCAGATGATTGGCGCCCATATTTGGTGTAGTGGCAGTTTGTGAAACGGGCGCTGCTTCCCGGGTAATCAGAGTTATCCGGCCCCAACCAAAGGAGGGCATGATGTCTTCCACGGTAAACATCCATTCGTGGAAACGCCTCGCCCAGCATATCGGCAGGTTCCGGTACATCGACTTCCTGGTGAAATCGACACCAGCAATCTGTCTGACATTTATCGTCTATATCATTCTCAACGATGTGTTCTGGTAGGCGCTGCAAGACTGTTGCGGCGAGCCAGGACGCTTTGCTGCCGATCAAACGAAGGACTGAAACGCTGACGGAATTGGATAACGCGATGGAATTGCGAGCAATGGGTGAACAAGACTGCCTCGCCTTTCTGGCAGGCCACACCCGTGGCCACCTGGCATGCCTCGGCGAGAAATATCCCTATATCGTTCCCATCCAGTATGCCTATGAAAGAGACCGGCTTTTCATATTTTCCATGCCGGGCCTGAAGATTGATCTATTGCGTGCCCATTCACCAGCCTGTGTTCAGGTTGAAGAATTCGGCGAAAACCGAACATGGAAAAGCGTGCTTGTTCAGGGCACCTATGATGAGCTGACCGATACGCCGTCCCGGCATGACGAACGCATCCACGCCTGGTCTCTCCTGCAGCAGCAACCGTTTTGGTGGGAACCCGGATCGCTTGCCTTAAACTCGGAAAGCGAATACAGCCCTGCTCCCTCCATATTCTTCGGCATTTCGATTGAGGTGGTATCGGGGAGGCAAGTGGTTTAGTATGGAGCCTTCAGGCTCGCCGCGATATCCTTGATTCGCAAGGCGGCGCAGCTGCATGATATATGGAACTCCAGACAGACACTTCCAGCTAAACGCTGTCCGATACCAGCCTTTCCCATAGGGGCGCGGATTGCTTGATGCATCCACCAACGTGGCCAGCCGAACCGCAGCACTGCGTTCAATGCCACGCGACCACTCATAGGGAAAACGATGACAGACGCACCTGAGAATGAAGCGCTTTTCAACATCACCGGACACTATGTGCAGGAATTGAAGGCCGTTCTTCAAAGCGAGAGCATTGTCGAAGGCACCGACTACGAAAACAGCGCCTTTAACGAAAAACGACGGAACGAAGGACTGCACCTGCTGCGATTCCACAAGACCGGCACGGCAGCGCAGGCAACGCAGATCTGGGAAAAACATATGACGGCCCGAGCGCATCGATAGGACGGCACCAAGCCAATTCTTCGATTGAGGCCGGCTTGGCTCGTTCCGGAGCCGATAGAGCATGATGCCGATAAGTGTGAGCGGTTTTCGGACGACACCATGCTCTCACTCTTTAATTGAGACCAGGATTCAGATTCTAGGCCGACCCGGCCTAAATCATCCTGTTCTAGTGCTGACGCGCGGCGACATGAGCTGATGTCCGGCGCAACATTGCCTTGAAAGGAAAAATCATGACCAACGACACAACCAAAAGGGCCCAGCCCGCCAAAGCGGCCGTGGCTGACGCCCCCTACGACGTCATCTATTTCGCGAAGAAACACCGCATTTCCAACGAGGATGCCAAGGACATCATCGAAAAGCACGGCGCCAATCGCAAAGAGGCGGACAAGGCGGGCCGGCGTATCAGCGTTTAGGGCAGAAAATAACCTCGCAGGCGTTCGAAACTAAAGTCTTTATTTGATGCATGTCGTTGTCCCAAAACCGCTGTACGGTTTTGGGCGAGATGCAGCAGCCTCTATAGTCTTTGCATCTGCTAGCGATGCCACGATGCAACAGCAACGGACGAATTAACCCTACTGGCTTACCTTAATATCAGCATGCGCTTGAATACGTCGACTCCTGTGCCATCGTAGCCTCACGATAAGACTTCTGGTTCGTGAAGCAGCTCGCCGGAACCGTGGCCCGCCTTTCCGGGGAGAGGCCGGCTTGCCTTTACAGGGGCCGAGCTCAATCAAATGGAGGGTGTGCCATGAACAACGTCTTGGAATTTCGTCCAAAATGCCCGCATGTCGAAAGCCTGTCCGACTGCCGGGAAGCCCTTGAACCGGCCGTGATGAAAATCGTCAGCGACGCCATCGGCAGGGGATACACGGCAGCGGAAGCCGCCATGGTGGTTGCCGATATCGCCGACGATTACATCCTGATGCTGTCGCGGCAACTGCAGCATTGACCCACTTTGCGGGCGCGCAACTGTGCCTTCTTGAGCCATCGCAGGAGCTGAACTCGGCGCGGATCGCTGTGTCTTTGCAGGTCTGGATCTTCCAACAGGCCAGGTGACGGATGACAAAATAGCTTCGCGGTTGCCGATAGCCGGGAGCAACGCCCTTTCTTGAGACGCTTGCATGAGTGGATCGCGCAGCAACTGCAGGGGTAGCAGTGGGGTACAGGAGACGAGACCTGCCGCGCGATCCGCCGGCAAAACCCCTGATATTGTCGGAAGTTCCCCGGCAGAGATACGACGCCACAACCCCGGAAATTCCGCCGAGGATCATTGACAACCTGCCCGGGCACGTTGCGACCATCACACCGATGAGCTCCCGCCGGGCGAAAACCGACAGGCAAATCACAACGCCAACGAAAAACCCCGCCGGAGCGGGGCTTTCAGCGGTCCAAGTGGAGCAAGCCGAACATTCGGCCCACGTCTCAAACAAGATCGATCATTTCAAAACCCGGCAAAAGCACCTCTTTCGCGAGCGTTCAGGGCGCTGCTCTGTTCCGCTCAATCTTTGAATCATTACCGTAATGTAGCGTGTAATGATCACGTGCGAGGTGACCCTCCCACCTAACGCCACCTTGGCTGGCGGGGCGGAGCATTGGCCTGGATTTCGTGCAACGGCGCCCGCGCCCCGAGAAGTTTCTTCAGCTTCTTCTCCTCCGCCGGGCCGATCCCAAACTTGCGGCAATGCTCCGCAACATCGTGCTCTCGCGGGCCGGGAATGCGAACTTGGCGATTGCTCATGCTCTTCATGTCTGTTTCCTCCTGAGAGGAAAACCAGCAGGCGGCCGTTTTGTTCGTTAGGGACGTCTAAAATTTGGGGGTTTTGATTGCTTCGGTTTTGGGGCACGTCAGTCTGCTGGCGCCTGGTGCTCGCCGATCAATTGATCTTCAACCAATGCCGAAGCGCCGCCACCGCGCCGTCGCTGGCATAGGCAATCATCCCGCCGATCGTCAGGCCGGCGAAGGCGATCAGGCCTGAAATGCCGTAGCCGATCGATTTCATCCGTTTCCACTCTTCAAGCGGCGGCTCGACAGCATCGTGGTTCTTCTCGACGGTCTCCTTGAGGGTTCTGATTTCCTCGCGGATCTGCACATCCGCGCCGCCGCTGATCGCCACCTTGGTATCGAGTTGGGCGATCTGCCTGGCCTGCTCGTCGAGCCGCTTGTGGATCACGGCGCGGCTGTCATGGGCGTTGGCCTTTTCGTCGCTGACCTCGTTGCGGAGAAGCGCGACGTTTTCCTCGATGCCTGTTAGCCTGCCTTCGACGCGCCCGAGAGCGCGGAGGATATCGTCATTGGATGTCATCTCTCTCAGCGCTCGCCTAAGGGTAAAATTTCAGCTTTTCGGATTGCGGCAAGCGGCTGACAAATCGCAAGACCCCCTGCAGCACCGGATGGACGTAAGACGAAACGTCGAGGTTCATGCCGTGGGCGAGCAGCGCCGCATTGTCCTGGACATTGGTGGCAAAGATTTCAATGACCTTATAGTCCGCCGTCCCATCGCCATTGTCGACGCGGTCGTAGGTGGTTCTCGATGTCCAAAGACCAGGCTGATATTCGAATATGATGCGAGTGCCGTTCGGAACCGAAGCCGGCAGGCTGATCGTGTCCCACGTCGTCACGCCGTCCTGATTTCCGGGATGCCCGACGACGTTTCCGAGCGGAAACATTTCAGCGGCCGGCGACTTCGTCGGATCAGTGTCCGCCGTGAAGGCAAGCAACTGATCGATGACCTTGGCGTAACGAGAACTTGCCTTGATGGTGTTGTTCACCGTCGCCAAGGTGGTTGTCCATAAGGCGGGAACAGTATAGCCGGCGACCGTCCGGCCGCTGTCCGACGAAGCGGTCATGGTCGGAATTATGGTGACGCCAACGACATGGATGCCCGCCCCATAGCGCGTCTTGACGCGGTCGACCAAGCCAAGCTTGGCGTTCGACCAGGTGCTTGCCGTGGCACTGTTATCGTTGCGGCCGGACTGGTCGAGAACGAACGTCCAGATATTCTTGCCGCCATTGTATGTGTCCCGGATCGCATCGATCATAGCCCAGCGCTTGGTTGCCGACGTCGCCAGTTCCTGCACCGACTTCGAGCCTGGGACGCCCATGACGAGGGGTATGATACTGCCCCATACCGGATCTCGGACATCAAGCCAGCGCAGCCACATGCCCATATTACGCCTGGCATCGGCCGTGGCGGCAATCTCCTGGCGCTCGATGAGGCTATCGGACAGGACCATCGGAACCGGCCGGCCGTCCCACCCCTTGGCCAGGACCATTGCAGGGCCATAGGCAAGAGGCTGCGAGTTGCTCTCATTGCCGACCGTATTATAGAACGTATCGCGGGTTGGCGTGCTCGCCCCGTTCGCCAGGGCCAGCGCCCGAATCGACGTCAGATCGGTGGCCGCCCAATATTTTTCGCCCCGATGGCGCTGGCAGCGATAGCCGCCAATATAGGTCTGCCCGATCGTACCGTGCCACACCGTTCGAATGCCGAAGACAGACCAGGCCGGCAGGGCGCTTGGCAGCGTCACCTGCCCATAGACAATGCCGGTCGACGCCGTGACGGTCGCGGCCGCGTTGCCGCCGAAGAGCACCGGGTATTCCGTGCCGTTCGGATGGATGAAAAACACCTCATCGATCGCAATATCGGCATTCGGCAAGATCGTCTCCTGCGGCGCAAGGCCGCCCTCTGTGCAGCCGAAACCCACAAAGGGAATAAGGAAATCGTTGGTTTCGTAATCAGGTGAGCCGAAGAACAGCTTCGAACATTGGTAGTTCAAGCCGGCCGCGTAGGTCTGCGTGAAACCCGCAGGCCAGCGGGTGCCCGTGGCAGCCGGCATATAGCGGTTGACATCCGGCACCCATGGCGGGGGTATCGCAGGGGCCCCGCCCATCGGCTTCGTCAGGGCAAGCGAAATGGCATTCATCATCGGCGTGTTCCGTACTTGCTGGTGAGGTCGTCGTAGAACTGAATGGTGCGCCCCTGGCGGGCATTGGCGCGCTCCAGCGCCTGGCGCTCGCGGGCGAGGATGGCGATGACGGGCTCGCCTTCCACAACAGGCGCATGCGCTTCCTGCCGGCGCAGATCGTCCGGCAGCGGCGGCAGAGCGATGCCGGCCGCCGCCTGCCCCTTCGTCACCGCCGCCTTGTTCAATCGCTCAGTGGCGGAGCAGCCACTGACGATCAGCAGCAGTGACAGCGCAAGCGCGGTTCTTTTCCGAAAGCTGAAGCTCATAGGATTGGATCTCGGTTTCGAGTGTGTCTCTGGCGGCCTGCTCGGCGGCTTCTGCGGCCTTAAGGCGCTTGCGATGCTCCTCGTTCGCCCAGGTGGCGGCGTTGCGCTGGCGCTCCATCTCGGCCGCCTGGGCCTCGGTTGCGCTCTTTTCGGCAACAAGGACATAGCCGGCGCGCGCCTGCCTTGCCGCCGAGGGGTAGCCGATCGAGACCGCATAGAGGTGATAGAGCATCAGGCCACCGGCGAGGCCGGCGCCCAACTTGAGCGTGTCGAGGAGCCCGAACATCAGATGCCCTCAAGGCAGAACTGGCGCTCTTTCTGCCGGCGCCTGACAAGGCCTGGAAAGACGATGCCGGCGGCGCGGTTCCACTTCAACAACGCCTCGCAGCCCTCGGCCGTCCTGCCCTGGTTGATGAGCTTCACTCGAACCGCAGGCGGCCTTGACGCCGACATTATAGGCAAAGGAGGTCAGCGCGATGAAGCGCGCATCCGGCAGGGCCACGCGCACACAACTTTCGACGCCCCCGGCATAGGTCTGCAGCTCCAGCGCCAGAAGCGCCTTGCACTGCTCCACCGTCTTGCGGTCCCCCGGCTTCACGCCATTGGTGCTGCCATAGCAGATCGTCCACGGTTTCCCTCGCGTCGCCGGATCGGGATAGGCATTCTGCCGCAATCCCTCGAACGATCCGACAAGCGCCACAGCCATGGCCGCGGCGGCACTACCCTTCTGCAGGCGGTTTGCCATTCAAATCTCCTGAGATTTTCTGCTGGACGAAGATGCGGGCGATGATCGCCGCAACGGTCAAGAGGCCGGTGATCGCCGACATGGCGAGTTGGATGTAAATGTTGCGCGATACCCAGGTGGCGGCGACGAAGGTGTAGACGGGCTCAACGATGATGAAGAGCAGCGCCAGCGCCATCAACCGCACCGACCAGGCACGCTTCAGCACCTCGCGCCAGTTATGGACGAGCATGGGGTGGGCTCCGGGTTGTGATGGGTGTCGTAGGGCGCGGCTCACGGATGGAGACTCGGCGTGAGTTGACGTCTCAATGGTGCGGGGGTGTCCCGTCCAACAAAAGAGGAAACTAGAGCGCGTCAATTGAACGCGGAATCGGCTTGAGGATTCCGCTTTTACGCGACTTCCGATTCCATTGCCTCCGTTGGTGATTTCGTCGGAGGTAGACCCGTGCTTTTAGCGATGATCTTCGCAGCCGCGTTCTGGCTGTGTCACATGATGGAATGTCAGCGCGACCGGACGAGCCGTGTCTGACCGCTATTCACGATATTTGACAACCCTTGCCGGCGAACCGACAGCGATTGCATATTCTGGGATATCGCTTATCACAACGGCGTTCGCTCCAATCACGGCGCCATTGCCGATTTTGACGTTCATCAGGATCTTCGCTCCGGCGCCTATCCAGACATCGTTACCGATCTCAACTGTGCCGATCTCAGCCTTCTGAAGCCTGATCGGCGTATCGCGCCTCATGCCGTGGCCGTGATCGATGATCTGGACATCAGAGCCGATCAGGACATCATTGCCGATTGATATTCGGTTCTTCGCCGTGATGATGTTGCGCCGGCCGATTACGGTGTTGTTGCCGATGAAGACTTTGGGCTCTGGCATTGTAAGTTGAAAGAACGACTGATCTTGGATGGTGACGTTATCGCCAACCTCAAGGACGGCATGACCGACCAGGCGGAACTCAGCGCTACGCTTCACCACAAGATTTTCGCCGGCCGCGGCGAAGTAGCGGAAGCGCTTGTAAGCAGTGACGAGCCGTTGGATTACGCCGCCTCGATTGCGATATGATGCCTTGTCGACCTGTGCCATTTCTACTCCTGGCGTGATGGCAGCATGTCAAACACAGGTGTGGAGCTTATTCAAGAGCTCCTTCCGCAAGGAAAATGGAAGCCATCATTCCAGATCCAGATGCTGCCGGTAGCGCCGCCCAATGTCATGCGAATTTGCCGACTTGTATTTGTCCATATCTCCTGCGATCCCACTGCGAAACCGTTTGCTACCTGGATAGTGCCGACGTTGGCGCCATCACTGCCGGCGCCGGCAACAAGCACACCTTGTGCAGGGTCGGATAGCAGAACTGCGTTAGTCGTTGCCGACGATGTGAACTCGAAACGCAGCTTCGCCTTGACCTTCACCCCATTTGGCACTGTCAGCGCCAGAAGTGCCGAAGTCGTCGAGATAGCGACACTCACTGCGTCCTTGACCGGCGTCAGGAAGGTATATTCGTCACGCGGATACAGCACAAACGGCCGAATGTTCGAACTTCCATCGGTCAGCACGACGCCGATGCATTTCACGATGGTATAGCCGGTGAGTAGCGTCGTGGTGATGCCGCCGACCGTTGGGGAAGTCGAAAGAACCACATCAAAAGACAGGTCGGCGTCCTTGCGCAGGGCATATGTGAAATAAGCGGCGTTCGCCGCAACGGCGCCGGCGTCGAGGCCGCCCGCGCCCGTTCCGGCCGCAAATGTTCCAGTCACCCTTTTGGTGAATGACGCTGCGCTGGAAACGAAGCTTGCCCCCGATCTGGCGGAGCCGGCGGTGAAATCGATATGGGTGTTCGGGTTGCCGCCGTTGTTGGAAAGGATGAGCCCGACGACGAAATCGCCTACCGCCGAGCTGTCAGCTTTACTCTGTATCCTGGCGAAGAGCTTGTTGGTGAAGAAAGCCGCACCGGAACATATGATGTTGACGCTATAGCCGTCCTTGAGGACAAGCATGGTCGCGCCGTCGATCGTCTCCACCCCGTTGGGATCAATCGTCACGTCCCCGCCGTCGGCAATGACGCAATAGTGCCAGTTTGCGCCGAGCGTCGACGCTGCGGTCAGGGTGAGTGTCGCGGCCGCCGTGAAGCGATGAACCGCATTGTCGTCGGATGCAAGCGCGGTGTAGTCGCCTGACTTGGCCGCATAGACCGAAGCCTTGTCGAACGAGACGTCGACGCCGTTCTGGGTGAACCCAAGCAGGCCGCCGCCCTTCAGATAGAGGCCGGTCTGCGGAGTCGAGGCAAAGCCGAGGCCCGGGCCGGACACGGTTCCGCCTGCGGCCTTGAGGGGCGCGACCATCGGCGCCGAGCCGTCGCGCGGCAGCGAGTTGGTGATCTCGTTGCCGAGGTCGGTGGTCAGCGCGTTCCACGGCACCGGGTCGATAACCTGGCCGACGGAAGGTGTCGTGCCGGCGGGTTTGGAATAGACGCCGGTGGATGGGTTTCTGGGCATTCATCATCTCCAAAGAAAAAGGCCCCGCGGATTGCGAGGCCATTGTGGTGGTGTGGCGACGGCGGGTGCATGGGCGGCCGTATTTTGCACGAGTTGAGCACCTGGAAATCGACAGCCTCGATCTGCCGCCTCAAGATCGTGGATATGGCAATGCACCCGTCTCTTCCAAGGCGGTATTTCAATTTGTCCGTTGTTGAGATCGGGCAACGGGGGGAAGGCCGGACCCGAGAGAGCCACCCGGCTTTCGGCTGACCTGACCCTCAAAGCGCCCGCAGCGTTACATTTACCAGTTCAGCCAGATAATTTTTCAAGCCACTAGGCTCGATGAAGCGGTAATAGAGATATGCAGATGCGACGGAAGCATTGTTCCATGGTCTTTGCGTGGGTGTAATTTCCAGTTCCGCTTGCGGACCGCTCAAATCAATATCTTTTGCGCTGGCCCAAGCATTGCAGAAATATGCGATGCGATCAGGAAGTTTGGAGTGGACGGGTCTCACGCCCGGCTGTGTATCAATACCGAAGAATGAGATGTGCCCGGGTGTGAAAGCCATTCTGGTCTGTCCGCCCCAATGCATGCGAAATTTGGAGGTATAGTCAGCAAATCCGTACTCCGAGGCTTCCGGAGACATCGGAAGTTTGTCGGCTATCCAATAAACAGAAAAAGCAGACCATTCAGGATGATCAGCGAGATACTGAGACACAGCCAGATCCTTCGCTGCCCGCGCTTGCCATGCCGCGTAACTCTCCCACCACCGGCCGGTAAACACGATGAGAAGTGATACAAACAGTACAATTGCAACGCTATGGCTTCGAAGGTTGGTCGATCTGAATTTGACAACTCGCCATATGCCGATGCCCACCACGGATATTGGCAACGGCATAAGCATCGCGTTTCTCATCAATACGCCGGGTGCAGGGCTCTTATTAACAAGGATATAAGGGAGCGTTCCACATAGCAGCAAAAAGAGCCCAAAGCCGATAATCTTGAAACCGTCGCCACGTCGTTCATCTAATTCAGCGTTTCGAGCATCTCCCCTGTTCACGAACACGAAGCACGCGACAAAAAGGATCGAACTCACCGCAGCTCCCAGGTAAAGAAAAGAATTCCAATCATCAAGGCTCTTTGCCAAAGGAAAGACTATTCCATTGACAATGAATTGGTAGGAATTCTTTGCAATGCTTTCAACATCGAGGCTGAAGCCGTTGTAGTTACTGTATAACCCTGATCTTTGATAGAAAATTGCCTTATAAACCCAGTACACAAGGGGCAGAAGGGTGAAATCCGCTCGGGCCAGGCAGAATGACCAAAATGTCGAGATCAATTCCCGCGCATGACGAACTCGGCGCCCTGTCCTTCTCAGCCACACTGCATAGACGAGCACGAAACCAGCCGCATAGAGCACCAGCAAGGAGTTGAGCGTGAATGCAATGAAATAGACGCAAATTGCCAGCGCTCGGAGGAGATAGTGGCTCCTCCCCCGCATCCATTCAATTGACAGAAACAAATACGTAGCCAATAGAAAAAGGGCATAGGCAGCAAAGTATATCGAATATGTAAAAATAACCGTTATTGTGGGGATTGGCAGCAACTGCGTGAATATTGCGAGCACCAAAGACTCTCGCTCCGAAAAAAATCCAGACTTTGAAGCGAGGAGATAGGAGAAGATCGCAATAAAGTAGACGCCGATTATGACAGTGGATTTTAAAAGAAAAACATTCCCAACGAAGGCCATCGGCCAAACATAATACGTAAAGACCGGCACCCCTGCTGAGGAAAACATGTCCGCGATGGCGATCCAATCATTGTAGATCAACGTTGGAAATAAACCAGCATCCTCGGCAAAGATTCCTTCATTGAAGAAGGCCATCCAATGGGTGAAGAGAACAGCAATCGTCAGCAAAAGCAAACTACTCAGTTTCGGCTTGGCTTGAAGCTGATCACGCATCTCATTTCCCGCGCACTAGAATTTTCGGATATCGAGCCTTTGCGGAGCGATTTTCTAAATCAATCACGGTCGTAAGCAAGAGCAAATCCCGCTCATCCATGCTTGGTATTTATCTGCCCCGGTTCGCGCCGACCTACCGAACCAACTGATTCAGCTTGCTTAAGCTCCTCTTTCGCAGAGCACCACTCAAGGCAACGAAAGCAGCAACTCGCCGCCGGGCGATGGTTCGGCGCCGTTGGCCGCGGCGGAATAAACACGCCTTCGTGCGACCCGGAAATAGGAGACTTGTGGGTACCGTAAATTGATATTGCGCCGCAATAAAACTATTGGTAGCGGGCCGCCGGTTTGTGTTGTAGGGGGTCGTTTCATCCTTGACTCGCACTTGCCGCCAATTGAAACGCAGGCCCTTTATGCTCAAACGTCTCGTCAAAAACGCTCTACCCAGTTCGCACTGGCGGATGCGTGAGAGGTTGCACAAATCATCGAGCAAAGCAGCGGCGGCGGCTCCCGCGTATCAACGGCTGCAGATGCTTATAGCCTCGGCAATAAGCGTTGTCCTCCTGATATTCCTGCTAAGGGCGGTGGATTGGGAGGAAGCCATCCGCATTTTTCGTAGCGGAATATCCGTCACATCGCTCCTGTGGTTTCTGCTTGTTACCTTCGGTATCGCTGTAGGTTATGCGGTGCGATGGCGCCTGTTGCTGGATGGTAAGATCGGTTACGGAACGTCCCTCATGGCCTCCCTACTCGGTCTGGGCGCCAACATGTTCCTTCCTGCGAGAGGTGGAGACCTTTTGCGTGTACATTACAGCCGGGTTGTCGCGACTGTCCCCTACGCAGACGCTCTTGGTAGGCTTCTGATCGAAAAGATGGTTGACTTGGTGACGATCATTTCTGTCGGCATATTTTCTTTGGTTTTACTGAGCCATACATTGAATTCCGAATACCGAAATGTTCTTTTGGTCATCATGCTTGGTGCAATAGTTGGGATATTTCTATCGGCAGTGCTGGTAAGGTATTTCGGCGATCGGCTTGTCCCGATACTGCGGCCAGTCTTCGGTCTCCTGCGACTGCGGGATTTCTTTGACCGTCACATTATCTATTTCATTCGAAGTTGCGCACAAAGCTTATCTCTTTCTGTGACCATCGTTCCGGCCGTTCTCACGCTAGTTTTGTGGCTTTCGGTATACGCCCTTGCGTATATCTTCGTTGCCCGATTTGTCGGCGTCGCGCTGAGTTATCAAGAATCGTTGTTCGTGTTGTTTGTCGGCGGGTTGGGCCTGATGATCCCAGCTGCGCCATCCGGAGTCGGTACCTTTCATGCATCCGTCGTTTCGGCATTCGTACTGCTAGGGCGCTCGCCCTCGGAGGGATTGCTCCTGGCGACGGCCGTTCATTTTCTTTTTTTTGTGGTGTACGTCGTGCCTGCAGCCCTCATTCTGGGACATTGGCGCTTGAACCGCTTGGCGCCGAGGTAACTTATGAGGGACTATTTCTATTCTCAATTGAGAAGGTACATTGGCCTCTTTGTCTTGGGCCAGAATTCCGTGGTCGAGATCGATCCGACGACGCCGCTGCTGATTGGTAGATTTCCTCAGGGCAAGGTAACATTTCGCTCGAGAACGCAACCTGCGGAACCTGTGAATGAGTTTGACGAGCACAAGGTCGTCAAGATCGAAGACGTCACTGACACCAAACCTGATTACCTGGTCATCAGTGGCCTCATCCATTACGAACGAGACATACAGAGCATGTTCGCTCAGGCACGTGCATTGTGTTCGCCGGAGACACGCCTTGTTCTTACCTATTACAGTAGTATGTGGCGGCCGCTTGCGACTCTCGCATCGAAGTTCGGTCTGCGCCGGCGGGTTCCTGAATCAAACTGGCTTGCCCATGAAGACGTCCAGAATCTTCTGACGCTTGAAAACTTCGAATTGATACGGCTGGACCAGAAGATCCTGATCCCGTTCTATATCCCACTTATCAGCGGCTTCGTTAATCGCTGCCTTGCTCCTCTTCCGCTTCTTCGAACTCTCTGCCTTCTCAATATTGCGATTGCTAGGCCGATTGGCTACGCCGCTCCGAAGACCGAACCTTCGGTTTCGATCGTCGTTCCGGCGCGAAACGAGGCCGGTAATATCGAGGATATCGTCAAGCGGCTCCCGGATATGGGGCCGGATGACGAACTCATTTTTATCGAAGGCAATTCTACGGACACGACTTGGAACGCGATCCAAGAGGTGCAGCAGCGTTATGGGGGCGAACGGTCCATCCTGATTGCCCAGCAGGACGGCAAGGGAAAAGGCGACGCTGTCAGGAAGGGTTTCTCCATCGCCACAAAGGATGTGCTGATGATTCTTGACGCGGACATGACCGTTCCGCCCGAGGATTTGCCCAAATTCTACAATGCGATCAAGGACGGGAAAGGCGAGTTCATTAACGGCACTCGCTTGGTCTATCCCATGGAAAAGGAAGCGATGCGCTTCTTCAACCTTCTGGGCAACAAGTTTTTCGCATTGGCTTTCTCCTTCGTTCTCGGCCAGAGGTACAAAGATACGCTATGCGGAACCAAGGTAATCAGCCGTTCCAACTATCTGAAGCTTCAGGCGAACAGATCCTACTTCGGTGATTTCGATCCTTTCGGCGATTTCGACTTGATCTTCGGTGCAGCGCGGATGGGCCTTAAGATCGTCGAGGTTCCGATCGGTTATCGCGAACGAGTCTATGGTGAGACAAACATCTCGCGTTGGCGCCACGGTGCCATTCTGTTGGCCATGCTGGTTTTTGCCGCAAGACGGATAAAGTTTCTCTGACGATGGAAATCGAAAGCGCTCTTTATGAGGCCGATCTTGCTCAAACGCTGGCAAATCGCGAGCGGCTGAGCGCAAATCCGAACCTGATGCACTGGTATGGTGAGCTCTACAAGGAGATGTTTCGGCAGGAACCGGATATCGTCACGAAGACCGTTCTGGAAATCGGAAGCGGAACATCGCCTCTCAAGCGCTTCCTGCCGAATGTCATCACTTCCGATGTTCTGAAGCTAGATTATCTGGATATTGTCTTCGATTGCCACGAGATCGGGATGCTGCCTGATATCGCGGACCATAGCGTCGATGTGATTACCATGACCAATGTTCTGCATCACCTGAAGGACCCCCTCATGTTCCTGCGCGGTGCGACGCGCAAGCTCGCAAAAGGCGGCAGGCTGTATGCGACGGAACCTTACCTGTCTTGGTTGTCCTACCCGATGTATAAACTTCTGCATCATGAGCCGGTGGATCTCAACATCCGTCGTCCGGTTCTAGATACCGTGCAGGGGCCTCTTTCGACTTCAAATCAGGCTATGCCGCATATGATTTTCTTTCAGCGCCCGGACTGGCTCGCCGAGCTTACGGATTGTTATAGCCTGGATAAGACAAGAATCAGCTATTTTACCTCGCTTTCCTATATGGCGACCGGCGGAATATCGAAGAAATTTCCTGTGCCTGGTTGGGCTTATAAGCCGTATTTCGAGCTCGACAGGGCAATGGGCAGAACGCTGCCTAAGGTATTCGCCTCGTTCTTCACAGCACGTCTCACTTCACGGGACCAGGTGTAACGATGGTCCTGCTTCGCCTCGCCGATTGGCTCTACCGACATTGCTATCCCATTTACTATCCGCTCTACTCCCTGTGGAAGGCGGTCTCGGAACGACGTGAGCGCACGCTGATGCGCAACATGATTTCACCGGGCATGATCGTCGCGGATATCGGTGCAAACATCGGAATATACACCCGCATGTTCTCCGCGCTGACGGGAGCAACCGGCCAGGTGCATGCCTTCGAGCCCGCACCGGCGAACTTCGAGAAGCTTGAAGCGACGGTAAACGGCTTGTCGAATGTATCGCTGCGACATGCGGCGGTGGGAGCCGGCAGCGGCACCATAAAGCTGTATGTTTCGAACGAGCTGAACGTTGATCACCGGACATTCGATAGCGGCGACGGGCGAGCGAGCATCGACGTGCCGTTGGTGAGGCTGGATGATTATTTTTCTCCGGGGCAACGGGTCGATTTTATCAAAATCGATGTTCAGGGCTACGAACTGAGTGTTCTGCAGGGTGCGGAGCGGGTTTTACGGGAAAACCGCGACATCAGGATATTCATGGAATTCTGGCCTTACGGCTTGTCGAAGGCGTTTGTGAATCCGTCCGAGCTGACCCGATTCCTAGAGATGCTGAATTTCAAGTTCCACAATATTGCGGATCCACCAGGCACAGCTTTCAGCTACGAAAGCCTCGATCCAACCAACGCGGGCCACTACTGCAACCTAGTCGTTGCAAGAAGAGCTTCCGCTAAACAAGATATCAATTAAAGGCAGCGTGCGGACGATGTTATCCACCAGCAACAAAATCCTGATCGCTCGTTACCTATCCAGGGCCGTCTTGTTCGTCCGCGGTTGCGTTGGCTTGCCTGCAACGATCGTAGCGCAGCGCCGTGGAATAAACTGGTCGCTGGACTTGAGGGACGGCGTCGATTTCGCGATCTACCTCCTGGGCGGGTTCGAGGTGCGAACGCTCGACAGATATAGAGAGCTGATAAGGGACGGAGATATAGTCCTCGATATCGGCGCCAATGTCGGTTCTCACACCTTGCCTTTGGCTCAGTTGGTGGGCGGAAAGGGCAAGGTGATCTCCTTCGAGCCCACGGCTCACGCATTTTCGAAACAGAAGACAAATATCTCGCTCAACCCGACGCTCGCCCAACGAATTGACCCTCACCAGATGATGCTGATGGCAAGTGCGTCCGAAACAATGCCGGAAGCGGTCTATTCGAGCTGGCCGCTTGAAGTCGCAGACGATCTGCATAGCGAACATCACGGTCGTCTCATGTCGACGCAGGGCGCGCGGCTCGGTACCCTGGACGAAACTCTGCGGGGTCTTGGGGTCGACAAAGTTGATTTCATGAAACTTGACGTTGATGGCAATGAGCTTGAGGTTCTGCTCGGGGCGACGGCAACTCTTGAAAGATCCAAGCCGCGCATAATGCTTGAATTAGCGCCGTATGTTTATGCCGAGAATCCCGGAGACTTCGATCGGTTGCTGAAGCTTCTCTGGGACTGTGGCTACCAAATTGGAGACGTGGCATCGGGTAGAAAACTGCCGGAAGACGCCAGCAAAGTACGCGCGATGATAGCTGATGGGGGTGGTATGAACGTGATGGCTTTCGATAAGAGTCAAAAGGATTCTAGGTAATATGTCTCAGCTGCCACTTGTTGCCATGCGTCCTTTCCTTAAGGTGGCCGTGGCTGTTAGTGCAGGATTTTTCCTCTCGGCAGGAGACAGGCGATATGCAACGCGCTAACCCGTTTCTACTTGGTTGCCATCTCAATTGTGGTGTATTAATCCGGCACCGGACACCGCAAGCAAGCGATACAGCCGACGGTTTTTTTGGAGAAGCGTCTTTGTCGCGCGGTTTCATCGTAAGACTAAGCAGTTTCGATATCGGCCTTTGAGCCGGCGCTTGCAGATGCGGTTAAATCTTCAAAATCTGAGAATTGGTCACTGAATGGATGCGCAGTTCAATGAATGCATGAAGGTAGCAAGAAAGCTTGTCGACCCGGGTTTCCTTGAATCGTTGAAACAGCCTCAACCGCGCGCGATCATCGTGGCGACCGCGATGATCTGGCTTCAGATAGTTGTCTCCTGGTCGATCGCACTCCTCGGCCCTTGGTGGCTCCTATGGCTGCCATTCCTGATCAACTGCGCAGTAACGCAGGGCATGTTGCTCTGGGTTCACGAGGCATCGCATTTCCATCTCTACTCCGACCGCCGTAAAAACGATATCTGGTGCGACATGTTCTTTGCTGCACCTGTCGGGATGTCGGTTGCCGCGTATCGATTGCGCCACATGAGCCACCATGCACATCTGGGTACAGAGAAGGATGCGGATGGCTATCCCTATCGCGAGCCGATCAAGGGCTTTCGGGCGCTCGCCTGGGTCATGGTCAAGGCTTTGAGCGGGGGTATGGGAGTGTGGCTGGCGGCAGACAAATATGGTGGTTCGGCCCGAAAGCAGGCATCGGGGAACTCGCTGTCGCCTTCCTGGTTGGCGCCGATGGTGACTATCGTCTTCAATGGCTTGCTGTTTGCGCTCTGCATTGTGACAGGCCGCTGGTATCTCTACATTCTGCTATGGGGCTATCCCATCGCGGCCGTAGCGATCGCCCTGAATATCGTACGCACCATTGCTGAGCATCAGCCTGAGGACTATCCGCTTTACGAGGACGGACGGGAGCAGGCCATGATGCCGCTGGCTCGGACGACGGCGCCTAATTGGTTTGAAAAATGGCTTATGTACCAAGCAAATTTCAACTATCACATCGAACATCACCTATTCCCCGCCATTCCGCAGCATAATCTTGCAATACTTCATAGGCACCTCTTCGAAAGGGGGTTCTATGAGCATTTTCCGGGGTGCCTGCAGCGCAGCGGTTTTGCAAAATTCATCCGACTCTCGAGAAATCGTAAGAACGATGATTTCTCCGATTCGGTTCAAGATGCATTGGCTCTCTAAGGCGTTGCACGCGGAAAAACGAAGATACAAGTGACAGCTCAGATAAGATCAATGTCGACGGCATGCTCCGGTTGTGGCAGTCAGGCCTCCACTATCGTTGCTACCGGGCAGGACTACATATATCACGGCACCGAAGACAACTTCAGATACGTTCGATGCGATGGTTGCGGTCATTTCTATCTCAATCCGAGGCCCGACATCAGCCAGCTGTCTTTGATGTATCCGGCCAACTACGGCACCTTCTCGAACAGATTTCAGGGCCGGGCAAATCTTCTTGGTCGAATAAAGACCATCGTCAATCGAAAGCGCCTGAAGGGCGTTGTCGCGCATCTTCCTTTGGGGGGAAGGGTGCTCGATGTGGGATGCGGCAACGGCGAGCTTTTGATCGCACTTCGTCAAGCGCGTCCTGATCTTGAGCTCTTCGGTCTGGATTGGCATTTCCCGGTTGAAACGCGCAACAGCCTGGAAAGCCAGGGAATAGGTCTAATCGAAGCGCCGCTTGAAGCTGCGGAATTGCCGGCACAACCCTTTGATTTCATCATCATGCTCCAGCTTATAGAGCATCTTTGGGAGCCGGAGGAGAGCTTGCGACGCCTCGTCCGTGCCTTGGCGAAGGATGGCCGGCTGTTGATCGAAACGCCTAATACTGACGGCTGGGACAGGCGGCTCTTCGCGGGCGGTGCGTGGGGCGGGTATTATTTCCCGCGCCACTTGAACCTTTACAGTTTTGAGCGATTGGCTGAACTCCTGCACAGAGTGGGGTTGGCCGTTGAATCTCAACGCAATCTTCCCGCTCCATTGATCTGGATTTACTCCCTCCAAGGAGCTGTGCAGGCGCGTTTCGGCTGGAAGAGTTCCTTGACGAAGATTTTCGGCGTCAAAAATATACCTTTGATTGCCGCCTTTGCTTTTCTTGATATCGCCGCCATCGCGATGAGGTTTAAAACGTCAAACCAACAGGCAATATCGAGGAAGGTATAGTCGACGATATCTGTTACCAACCGCCACCACCGCCGTTTCGACCGCGTACTCTAAGAAGCGCGCGTGTAAGAGCAGCCTTCGCGCCGGCTCTACGACCACTTTCCGGAGCGGCTTCGGCCGGCATCATACGGCGCCCCTTTAAAGTATCCATAGCGAGTCCTTTCAAAGCCTCTTCGCTAGCGCCACGGAAGGCCTGCTCGGCTCGGTTGCTGAAACCACCTTCCCCGTTTCCGAAACCTTCAACAGCACCGAGCCCGATGTCGGTCATCCTCCCTGGCGGCAACTTAAAAGCTAGGTCAGAGGCCAAACCTCCGGCGCGCTGCAGCGTTTCGGAGACATAGGGATGCTGTTCGTCGAAGGCTCTGTCCATCCCGCGCTGATTAGCGAGTGCGTTGTCATACCGCTCTCCAAACGTTTCGCCCGGCAGCGGCGGAAACAAAAAATCAGGCAGCAGTGGATCAGCATAGGGCGCCAGCAATGCAGCTGTCCCAGCGTCCATTTCGTCGAGATAAGGGCCGACGACAGTGCCACGGCTGAAGGCGCGTAATGCATTGTTAACCGAGAGGTCGCCGGAGTGCCCCGCATAAGGGTCATTTCTAAGCTCGGCAACTTTTCTCGGTGGTACAACCGGTGTTCTATTAAAGTCTGACATTACGACTCCTGTGGATGGTGGTTGGGATCGACATGGCTTCCGAACAGCAGCTTGGAGATCTGCCTCAGCTTTAGGACGGGTCGGAGCGGACCGCCGGCTTCTTCAGCGCTTGCAGAATTGCATCGCCATCGCGCGCTGCCGCGGTGGGACATTCGCGTTGGCAATGGCCTTCAGAAGCGGCTAGCCTCGGTCCGCTCATCGGATTTGGGGTTGAAGATGGCTGCTGAACCGCGAGTGGGATGCTGGCGCCCCAAGACGGCAACGAAGGCTCATGAGTTGTCAGGGAACACTGCGCTTGCCGCCGAAGATCGACGGCAGGAAGCCGGGAAACTTCGCCGGCGGAGTTGAAGGCGCGCCCATCGGCCCGGCGGGAGTCTCGGCCCTCCCCGCCCGCTGCTCCTCATTCTGCTGCCTGATATCCAGCCCGCCCATCAGCGCCTGCGCAAGCCGCGCCGCGCCCTGCCATGGCGATTGGACCGGGCTCGTATCCATGCCCTGCTGCAACATCGCGTAGGCCAGCCGCTTGCGCTGGTCGCTGACCTCGCCCTGTGTCTTGCCTGTATCGCCGCCGAAGATATATGCCATCAGCCCACCGCCCTTCCGTAATCGACGCGGTCGAAACCGTCTGCGTGTTCGAACACCGCGTCCGGATGCATCGTGCGCACATCGTCGGACATCAGGCCGATCTGGGTCGGGCCGCCCTCCTTGTACCGGAAGGCATAGACCGCCAGGCCGTTATCCAGCGTGCCGACGCGTTTGATGTTTTCCTTCAGCCGACGGTCGGATTTCGCCCAGCCGCCGAGCAGCGAGCCGCCAAGACCAAACAGACCGCCCATTGCGGCGTTCGACTGGGCGAGCTGCTGGTTGTAGAGACCCATCTTCTGATTGAAATTCTCGTTGATCAGCCCAGCCTGATCCACAGTCGGCAGTTGCGTCGTCGGCGTGTTGACATAGCTCGGCTGGTGGACCTGCGAGCCCGACATCAGTGCCGAAATCTCGTTCAGCGGCTGGTTTCGTTCGGTCAGGATCGAGTTCTGGGCATTCGAATACATGTCGCCGAGATACTGGTCGGATGCGGCCTGCTTGCGCGTCGAAAAATCGCTCAGCGCATTGTCATAGGCGGCCGAGCCCATCGAGATGCCCTTGTCGGCAAGGCTCTGATCGAGGCTCGCCTGATCGCGGTCCCACTGGTTGTTGAAGCCGGACCGCCAATGATCGTTGACATATTTGTCGACATTGCCGGCGCTGAGATCGACATTGGTGCCGAGCACGCCCGAAATCTTGCCGGTCTGGTCGTTGGCGAGCTTGGCAAGGCCGAGCTGCGTCTGCTGCGTCTGGTCGTAGATCGCCTGGTTCCCGGGCGAATAGGTCTGATAGGCCGAATAGGTGGGCAGCCGATAGGTCTTACCGTTCTGGTCGGTCATCGTCTGGTAGCCGCTGACCTTGTATTCCAGCGAACCATCCGGCGTGTATTGGTTGGTGTGGCTGAGCCCCGCATTGGCAATAGCGGTGTCGACGTTGGTGGCCGTCTGCGCCGCTGCGGTCTGTGTCGGATCAGGCGCCTTTGGGGCCTTCGGCGTGGAGACCATAGGGAAAATCCTCTTTCATGATTGCGTAAAGCAGCGCGTCGCAGTCGCCGAAATAGGCCTGCTGGCGACCTTCCAGGCGTGCGCCGAGTCTTGCCAGAACCTGCTGGGATTCGGCATTGTCGGCGCGGGTTCTTGCGGTTGCGCGGCGGCAGCCGAGCTGATGCACGACATAGCGAAAGACCGATCGCATCAGCGTCAGCGTCAGCCGGTCGGCGGCCAGCGAAACTTCGACGTCATGCTCGGTCCAGACGTTGAAAACGAAGCCGGCGATGATCCGGCCGCGGTCGATATGGGCGAGCGTCGTGTAAGGCGGGTGAAAGGCCACACCGATCCTGTTGCCGACCCAGGCCGCGATCTGCTCGCGCGGTTCGGAGACGATCAAATCGGCGCGCCCTTTTCGTAAAGCACCGAGCCGCCGACCACGGCCGCCTCGGAGACCGAGCCGGACGAACCCGAGATCAGCGCCCGGATCGTCGGCGCCAAGGCCGAGCCCGCGCCGCCGGCGGAGGCGAATTTACGGACGAGCGAAATGCCGGGGAATTTCGCGACACCCCAGACCGCCGTTCCCCACTTCGCCGCCGCATTGTTTTCGACCGACGACAGAAGGGCTGTCGGAATCTTGGTCTGATAGTCCACCGAGATCCCGGCATACATCAGCGTCGACACCCCGATCTGCGCCGTCACCCCGATCAGCTTCGAGAGCTTGGTCGAGAGCCCGTCGCCATAGCGGCTCCAGGCGCCGACCATCAGCGCGTCGATCGCCACGCCATTGTCGTTGGCGCCGACCTCGGCCTCATAAACCGTGCCGTCGCCCGCGCCGAAGAACAGCCGGTCCTGCCAGGTCGCCCAGCAGGAGGCCGGCATGCCGACGAAGCGGCACCAGGCCCCAGTTTCGGTGTTCATCACATATTGATAGGGACCGAAGGAGGACGGCAGATTGACGATCGCCATCTGCCTGGCCGGGAAGCTCGAAAGCTGCCACTCCTCAGAGGTCGTGCCGGTCGCCGCAACGGTCTCGCGCCAGGTCGGGCCGATCTTGGCGGTGATCGCGCCGAGACTGGTGGCACCGCGATCGAGCTGCACGGCCTTGGTGATCGGCACGATGCCGTCGGTGGTCATGATCGCCAGATCGGCGCCGACCGACAGCAGGCATCGATCGGTGCCGAGCGGCCGGCCGAGCTTGAAGGTGCCGATCAGGCCCCAATTGGAAGCACTCGAGGGATCGGAACCCTGGAAAACGATCACCTCGCCTTCTGAGGAGATCAGCACCAGGCACTGCTGCAGGCCTGTCGAAACAGGGATGGTCCAGACGTTGATCGCAATCAGCGTGCCGCCATATTTCATGTTGCCGCCGACCGGCAGCACCGTCGCCGTGCCGCTGACGGCATCGGTGGCGAGATACCAGACATTGGTCGAATTCTTCTCGATGAACCAGAGACGCGAACGATAGGCGGTGACGGCGATCAGCAGCGAGGCGTCCGGAATGCCCGTAATCATCGTCGAGGGAACGTAAGCTGTGGCGACCGCGCCCGTCTCAAGCTGCGCATTGGTGACCGTTCCCGAGACGGTGACGACAAGCGTGCCGGCCGCCGGCGTGAAGGTGAGCGTCACCCGGTTGGCGACGCCCGTGCCGTTCAGCGTGCCGGTGAAGGCGCCGGAAAGGGTGACCGAGCCGGTGCCGAAGAAGCTCAGCGTATAGGGCGTGTTCCTGACGGCGACGTTCTGGGTGGCGAGCGTTGCCGTGCCCACCAGAAAATTATTCGTCCAGGTGGTACCGTTGAAGAGCAGCGGCGTGTCGAGGCCGTTGACGAGGCGCAAAAACTCCTGGCCGGCCGGGTTGGTATATTGCTGCACCGACCAGTGGGCGCTGGCCATGCCGGAGACGACGGGCGCACCGGCGGCGCCACCCGCCGTGACGTCGAAGATCTTGTCTCCGGCGGCGGCAAACAGCCTGTTGCCGACGCCCGAATAGGCAATGACCGTCTGCACATCGGCGCCAAGCCCGGTGGCGAAAGCGAGGAAGCCATAGCGGGCGCGCACCCGGTTTGCTTCGGGAAAGAAATTGTCGAGCTGAAACGCCGCATCGGCGGGCATATCCGCCATCTCGACATCGGTTCGCCAGCCGCCGATCGGCGCGATCCAGTCTTTGCCTGGTGAAACGCGGCCGGTGCGCCCATTTTGAGGGACAGGTCTGCGGGTCATGGGTTGGACACCGTGATCGTGCCGGGCCAATAATTCTCAGGCGCCTGCCCCCTGCCCGGCAGCGAGAGGTCGACGGGCGCTGCGGCGCGATCGGCGCCGATCGCGGCTTCCTTGGATCGCTCGAAACTGGCGATCTCCTCGCCATAATCGAGGCCCTTGGCCCGCTTCCAGCGCCAGATCAGCGAAAGTTCGAGAAGGTCTTCGGGAAAACGGGCCGTATCGGTATCGTTCGCCCAATTGGCGGCATAGGTCGCCTCGCCGTTCAGCGCCACCCAGAAGCCGGAAATATACTCGTAAGCCATCGTCTCGCCTGCAGCGTTCGGGTGGATGTCGAGCCTGCCGCCGGCCATGCGCCAGATCTGCGGCACCGGGTTCGAATTGATGATCCTGTTGCGCTGCCAGGTCTGCGGCTCCACCGGGCCATTCAGCTGCCAGAGGCGCGAGGCATTCCAGACCTTCGAATTGGCGGCGAAACGGTCCCAGTCAGCGGGCGGCTCGGCCGGTTCCGGGTTGGCGCCCGTCGTTGTGAATTGCCGCTGCACCATCAGCGTCGACCAGTCATGCTCGCGCATCAGGTCGCGGCCGGCTCGGGTGGAGAGGATGCGCAGCTGCATGATCTGCGGATCCGCCGAGGACATGACAGCCGTCGGCGGATCGAGGTCGATTTCCGCGCAGACATTCTGAATGATGGTCAAGAGCGACATGCGCGGGATCTCCGGTTCAGGCGGCGACGCGGCCGCGGGATTTGGCCCCGCCTTGACGTTCGTTTTCGAGAGTCTCGAAGCGGGAAGCCATCTCCCTCATCTGCTCCTGCAGGCGGGTGACCTCGCCCTTCAGCCGCTCGTTTTCGGCGGCAAAGGCCGAGGCAGCACTCGAATTCTCGGCGGTGGCCAGATAGGCCCGGGCGGCGGCGACGAGCTCGTTTGCCCCCATGCCGATCTTCTGCTTGACGGTGTCGGAGAGGGCGGCGAGCTGCTCGACGGTATAGATGTTGACCGCTTCCAGCTCCTTGATCTGGCTGGGCTTGAGATAGGGCCATTGCGCCAGCGGCGTGCCGGTCAGCTGCTCGCGGGCGGCAGCGCCTTCCTTGAAACGCTTATAGGCATCGGAAAAGCGCTGTTTGTCATTGTCGGTCACCTCGCGATAGACTTCGGTGTGCTTGTCGCCGGAGATGAAGATGCGAACGAATTCCTTGTCGGCGAAAATCGGCCGGCCCTCCTTCTCCGTCAGAAAGGTCTGTTCGACCGGTTCGAGGCTGAAAGAGGCATAAATTCCGGTGTTGCTGTCGGGCATGGTGTTGTCTCGCTGTTGATGGCGGGGAAATGGGAACGGGCGTCGAAGCGCCTCGGGCGTGATTGGTGACAAACAATACTCGGCGTCGTCATCGACGCAGGAGATCGCCGACTGCCCCTCATCCGGCTGCCGCCACCTTCTCCCCGCAGGCGGGGAGAAGGGGATATGCCGCGCCGGCTTCGTCAATCTCGACGTTGCGTTTGGCACGTCCCCTCTCCCCGTTTTTACGGGGAGAGGGTTAGGGTGAGGGGCAGCCATCGGCACGAACTGGATGAGGGGCAGGCCGCGTATGGAGAGGTCGACGAAACGGGCGCCAAAGCGCCCGTCGATGTTAGTTCACCTTCGACAGGAACGGACGCATCAGCGTCGCCTCGAGCACGCCCGTCGCCGTGATGGTGATGCCGGTACCGTTAGCGGTGGCGTTGGCCGAGAGGGTGATGCTCTGGACGACGCCGCTCGGGCTGTAGGTGATGACCGAGATGGTCGTGCCGCCGGCAATCCCGGTGCCCGAGACGGCCGCGCCGATGAACGGACCGGAACCGGCATTCAGACCGGAAAGGCTCGTCAGCAGGTTGGAACCGTTGACGGTAGTTGCCGTGAACGTCTGGTTGGCCGCCGCGAAGTTGACGTTGGCGATGGCCTTGGTGGTTGCCGTGGCGGATGCGGGGGCGCTCGCCTGGCCTGCGGTGGTGGTGGTTTCGGCAACGACGAGGGCCGCCGTTGCGGTTGCGACCAATGCCGGAGCCTGGCCATTGCGCTGCAGCCAGACGTAATAGGTGCCCGGTGCAAGGGTGATGGCACCGATCGGGCCACCCGTGAGGGTCGGCGGCTGGGCGGCGCCCGAGAAGACGCCGCAGCGCTGGCCGACGACGGCAGCCGCCGTGGTCAGCAGCGAGGCGACATAATCCCGGGTCCACTGGAACCATTGGCCGGGCTGAAGGGTCGTCTGCGAGGCCAGCACGAGCTGGCAATAGACCCATTCGGATTCGCGGTCTCCGCCGGCGACAGCGCCGAGGGAGAAGTTCGGGCCCGGAATACCGGAGCCGGAAACGATCGGGCCTTCGACGACGAACGGGTTCGCGCCAAGACGATCGGACTGGATTGTTGCGACCGACATTTGCTTTTCCTTTCGTTGACGATCAGGCGAACAACACGCCCTGCAGGAAGGCGTTGTTCATGGTGAGGTTGCCGGCGAAGCCCATGAGCTGCACGAAGGCATCCTGGTTGGTGTTCATGCGCTCGTCGCCGATCGGCGCCATGTCGCGGTCGCGGTGCGGGCGGTAGAACAGATACTTGGTGTTCAGGAAGAACATCTGGTTGAGAGGCGCACCGCCGCCGAAGCCGCCGTCGAAGATCACGTCGGCGCCCATGTACTGCAGCGACTGGAAGCCGGCCATGCCCTTGTCCGCCGAGGTGATGCGCTGGATTGCCTGCAGCGATTCCCAGTAGAGGCGGAAGAAGTTGTTGTCGGCGACGACCAGATCAGGCGCGTCGGAGCCGCGAACGCAGGACATGTAGAGCCGGTTCATGTAGCTCTGGATGTTGGCATTCGAGGCCGCGGCACCACCATCGGCCGAGGCCGAGAATTTCTGGTTGCGCCAGAAACCCCAGGTGGCGCGCGAAATGCCGCCGACGGTGCCTGATGTCGGCGAGGTCGAGACCAGCAGCTGCAACCCGCCGATCTGACGCCCGCCATCGGCCGTGCCATCGGAATAGCAGTCGAGCGCGATATTGTTCTTCAGGGTCGTTTCGGCATTCTCGATGCGCTGCTCGAGCAGATCGAGGATCGCATCCTCGCCTGAGTTCTGCAGCTGTTCGAGGCCCGACATGGAGACGGCGACCGCGGCCTGCTTGAGGTCGTATTCGGCAGCGGTGATGACGTCGGAGGGTTGCACATTCAGGATATCGTAGCCGGAATAGCGCTTGAAGGTGCTGTTTTCCTGGTACTGCAGTTCCTGGACGATGGTGCGGCCGCCGGAGATGGGCTTCTTGCGGCCACGGCTGTTCAGACGGGTGAGAAGACCGTTGTTCTTCGTCACGTCGTCGGCGACCGTGCCGCTGCGGTTGCGCAGCGTCGTGGTCACGATTTCAGAGAGGTTGGGCGAGATGGGCATTGATCATTCCTTTTGATCAGACTTGCCCGCGCGAAAAACGCATGGCGTCGCGCAGCGAGTCTCGGATGGAAGTGGGCTGGCCTCTTGCCGCATCGCGGGTCGGGCCCGGCGCGGAAGATCCAGAGATGGATCGCGAGGCGCGGCGGGCTTGATCTGCCGCTGCTGCCCTCTGGGCTTGCTGCTGGTGGACGGGTGCCGGCGCAGTCTGGCTGATCAACTGCTGGCGAATGTCCGGGCGCATCCAGCATGCGGCGTCGTAGGCGTCCTGAAGCGATGATGCCCGCCCTGCGTTGATAAGGGCGATCATGTCATCAAGTACGTCATCGGCGTGCGCGTTTGCCGGGTCGGAAAGGAAGGCATCGACTTGAGTTTCGGTGTCCCTTTTCCGCAAAACATGTTCGACCGTCGCCTCGACGTTGACGGGTCGAGGCTGCGGTCCGCCTTGCTGTAGTCCGGCCTGCTGCGAACTCCGCTGCAGGACCTGATCCGTCTGGCCATTGACCAGGGCATGAAGGTTGACCCCGGCCATCCTGGCGACGTGAACGACGGTGTTGACGGGGTCGTGGATGAGCGCCTTTTCCCAGTCGATCGCTCGGCGCATGACATCGGCATGGGTCATGCCGGCCTGGCGGATGAGCGGCGTGAACTCTTCGAGCCCCTTGTAATCCTGCAGGACGCGGAAGCCGTTATCGACCTCCTGTTCCCGCTTGGTGATGGCCGCCTGCACTTCCCCGGGAAGGGTCGCGAATTGCGCCTTGGCTTCCGCCGACCAGCCGGGCGGAACCCGGCCGCCGATCCCTGCCGGCTGCTCCCGGGTCTGCATCTGGCTCTGTGCTTGCGGCGTCTGCTGAGCGGCATTTACCGCGGGCGACGGCCCTGCCCTCGCCGCTGTGGCGGCCTGCTCCTGCCCCTTGGCCAGGAAGCGGCCGTTTTCCCCGTCGCGCGGCTGGCCGGCGATATCGCCCGGTCCATTGCCTTCGACGGTGTCGATCGCCGCCTTCAGGCTGTCGCGGATGCTGACCGGCTGCTCGTCGAACGCGCCAAAATCTTCGCTGCCGTTGCCGGCCTCGTTCAGGTCTTCCATATCCATGTCGGAAAGTTCCTTTGTCGGGGGTTGATGCCCGTTCAGGCGTTGTATTCGGCGTGAACTCGCCGCAATTCATTGCGGATCGCCTTTCGATCCGCTTTCGGCTTCTCGATCGGCTGTGGCTTTTCGTTGCCGATCTCGACCACGCCGGCCGCCCGGTAGGCGGAGCGCAGCTTGGCTTTCGAGGTGTAATGCCTGCCGTCATGCATCGACTGGATATCGATGCTGTCACTGACGAAATGCGGCGCCGGCAGATCCGACTGCGCCGAGTTTTGCGCCGGCATGCAGTTGTGCGGCCATTTATCGAGCGCGTGCCAGCCACCGCAGACGCGGCAATAGCGTTCTCTCATCTTTCACTCCGTTCACTGATAGGCGGGCTGCTGCGCCTGGAACTGCTGCAAGCCCTGCGCCGCCGCCTCGCCGCGCGCCTGTTCGACCACGGCGCGATGCTCGATCTCGGCTTGCGCCACACCAAGCTCGGCTTTCCGCTGTTCCGCACCCGCCTTCACCTCAGCCGTTTTCAGCTTGATCATCTGCTCGGCCGGCGGCTCCGGTGGCGGTTTTGGCGCGGTGGCGGCCTCGGAGAGCTGGGCGCCGACTTGTTCCAGCGTGCTTTCGAGTTGGCGACCGGCCCTGAAGCCGCGGGCGGCAAAGAGCAGCGTCTCGACCATCACGGGCACCAGCATCGGGTTCTGCTGCGCCATGGCGCCGGCCTGCTGCAGGAAGCCGCCGATCATCTGCACGAATTCCATGCGGCGCTGCTTTTCGGCGTCTTCGTCGGGCTCGATCGTCGAATCCGTTTCGATGTCGATCTGGAAGCCGCGAATGCTGTCATTGCGGAGCAACTGCACGACCTCGTCGATCGTCGGCTGCTGCATCATCTGCTCAAGCTGCGGCGGCATCTGCGGCGGCGGCGGTGCGGGCTGGCCCGTCTGCTCTGCACGCATTGCCGCCTGCTGTGCCGCCATCTGCATCTGCTGCATCTGCATTTGGACCTGCTGCTTTTCGGCCATGGTGGGAAGCTTGATGCCGCTGACGAGCATCAGCGTTTCCGGCTGGAACTGGTCGCAGATGATTTCGCCGGCAAGGCGGATGATGTCACGGGCGAAGCGGGCAAGCTCCGACTGGCGGTCGCGGATGCGGATCGAGCCCCACTGGCTCTTGATGCGCTGCGCCGTTGCCGTCTCCGACGCCTGGGTGTCGCCGCGGACGATGTCGGAGATGCCGGTGATCTGATAGACATCCTCGATCAGCTGCTTGCGGGCCTGGATGCAGGCGATGATGACCTTCTGCACCTCGTCGATCGGCAGCGTCACGATCGCCTTCGAGCCGCCCTTGTCGGTGAAGGCAGCCCATTCCGGGATCGGCACCATAACTGTATCGTTTTCCGGCCGCATCGCCTTCTCGATCGCCGGCGAGATCGCGCCGTCGCCGGAGGGATAAAACACTTTCAGGCGCAGCTGATCGGTCAGCTTGTTGACGCGCTTCGTTAACAGATCGATCTCGTCGCATTGCTGCTGATAATAGACATAGTCGGGAACCGGGATGAGCGAGCTGGTCGACATCGTGCCATAGGCCGGGCGCGGGCAGGGCCAGAAATGCGTCAGATCGAGCGGCGGCTCCGACACTTCGAGCGCCACCGGCGCGCCGTCGGCGATCCACAGCGTATAGTTTTCGCTCTTGCACCAGATCTCCCAGACATGGGTCTTGCCCTCGTTCTCGGCGCGCTCCGTCTGATTGGTGCCCTTGTTGCTGCCGGCACCTTGCGCCTGGAGCGATGTCATGGCGTCAGGGCCGAACCGCTTCTCCATTTCCTCGTCAGTCATCGGCACGCGCCGCGCCACCCATGTCACATCCTTCCAGCGCCGCGCCGGCGAATGCAGGAAATCCGACCAGTGGACATAGTCGATGCAGACACGCTCGTCGCTGATTGCCTCCGGCGGAACGCCATTCTCGCCCATGCCACCGGGCAAGCCGCCTGGGAAGCCACCGGGGAGACCCTCGGGAAAGCCCCCATTGGCCGGCGGGTCGGAAGGCTCGACGCCCATGTCGAGCGGCTCGAAATCGGCCTCATAGCGCAGCCACACCGTGCCGCGGGCGCAGAGCAGGAAATCGTCGCGCACCGCCCGCATGATGGAATCGATATCGGCTTCGTCGCCCATATAGGCGAGATTGCGTTCGACGAGCTCGGAGGCCATGCGCGCCACCGGCTGCGCATCCTTGAAGCGGCGCTCGACGACGGGCTGCGGCACCCGGGCATAGACGGCCGGCTGCAGCACAGAGGTGTTTGCCCACAGCATCGGAAACCTTCGCTTGGCCGCATTCGTCTGGTCCGACTGCTGGTCGAGATAAATCTTCTCGATCTTGACGCAGCGGTCATGCCAGGACTTGAAATAGCGCTGAGCGCGCTCGAGCTCCTGCTGCCAACGGGCGCCGACCTTTGCCAGGTCCCATTGCTGCCCGCCCTCCAAAGCCGTTGTTTCATCTTCCATCAAACACGCTCGCTATATGCAGGGGTGGAATCGGCAAATTCGTTGAATGTCATCGTCTGGAAGGTCGGCAGCGCCTTGGCCTGCGGCTTCAGCGGTTCCGGCGCCAGGCCGGTGAAAATGATCGCCAGCCCGCCGAAAGCATCGGCGCCGTGCGAGGCCCAGTTGTGCAGGGGCTCGTCGCGGAAGACGCTCAAATCCTCGTCCCAGTCCTTGCGGTAGTTCCTCAGGCATTTGATGCCCTGGATGCAGCCGGCCTGATCGAACTCGATCTTTGCCAGAATGCGCCTGGTGCCGTTGATCCGGTCATGGACATAGGCGCGCTCGATCTTGCGGACGGTGCCGAGACCGCGGGCCTTGACCTCTCTCAGCATGACTTCGATGCGGGTCATGCCGCCGCGTGTCCATTCCCTGACCTTGATGTCATGCGGCATGTTGTGGACGCAGTAGACATAGCCATGCTCGGCGCCGCGCCGCTCCAGCTCGGCGAGCATGCCATCCATGCCGGTGCCGGTATGCTCGAAATAACCGATCATCCTGACCCTGCCGGGCAGCACCTGAAACAGCCAGACGCTGTTGGTGTCATCCATGCCGATGTCGGAAATGGTATGGACGGGATAGCCTTCCACATGCGGGAAAACCCCGATGCGCTCTTCGGCATCGGCCACCGCCATCTGGTCGGCGTAATAGGCGCCCTCGACGCTCGCTTCGAACGCTTCGGCCGGCGTCGAGGGATATTCGCGCTTCATGTCGCCGAGCTGGGTTTCGGCCTTCTTGACGTACCAGGCCTTCTGCCCGTCCGTCAGCGTGATGCCCTGATCGGCCAGATTGCGGAAATATTTTGCGAAAGCATCGGTGATGATGACGCCTTGGGGCGCGATTGCATATTGCGGCTCCTTCCACCAAGGGAAGAAATGGAATTTGAAATCGAGTTCCGTCAGCTTCGCCGCCTGGCGTTGCTTGACCTGGCCATCTTCGCAGAGCGTGTAGAAATGCCCTTCCTGGCCTTCCGCCGTGCTTTCGACGAAGACCAGCTGACCGGCCTGCACTGTGTTCAGCGCGCCGGTGCGGACTTCCCTCGCCTTGTCGGGATATTTCGCGCAAAGCTTTCCATATTCGGAAATATGCAGATATTGCAGCGTACCAGAGCGCAGCGAGGTGCCGACACGAATGCTCGAATTATTGCCAAGCAGCAGTTCGGTCTGGTTGGCTCTGACGACAGGCACGGCGTTGCGGATACCATCAGGCAGATTGTCATAGGGATATTTGATCTTGTCCCGGAAGATCGTCTGCACGTCGCCCAGCGTATGGGCGATGGTGCCGGCCCTTATATCCCGGTTGAAGACGCAGGCATCGAGCATGAAGATCTGAATGAAGGTCGTGAGGCCGAGCTGGCGGGCTTTCAGCAGCACATTGAGGTAATGCATCTCTTCGAAAAAGGTCATCTGCGTCCAGTTCATTTCGAACCTGACGCGTTTGCCCGATTTGTCGGTGATCCAATAAAGGTTGTTGAGACGCCAGCGCCAGTCGGAAAACTGGTCAATTGCCGTTTGGAAGTCCGCGCGTCTTGCCATTGATATCTTCCAGCAATTGCGAAACCTCGCCGGTCACGGCGCCCTGGTCGGGCTCGACCTTGGAACCGTATTTCTTCGGCCTCAGCTTCTCGGCGACCCACTGCCGGGTGGCGATGCGGAGCTGCGAACGCCTTATGGCCTCGCCATTCTCCTGCCAGCCGGTGGTCTCGCCGCTCGCATTCTTCTTTTCGATCCAGTCGTTTGCGCGGTCATCGGCAATCTCGACCATCTCGTCGACAAAGCCGTCCGCCTGGATCTCGCGCGCCAGGGCATATTTGACCCGAAAACCGGCCTTGTTCTCATCGGCTAGCCAGGAGAGCACGCTCGACATCGCCGGCATCTCTTCATCCCGACAAATCGACCGGAGGCTTTCCCTGTCGGCGATGCGCTCGCAAATCCTGTCGGCAATCGCCTGGGTGAACTTCGTCGGTCTGCCCATATGGCCCGCCTTCTGGAGGGTTCTAGAACAGTGCGACGATATTGGAGGCCGTAGTCCCGGTCAGCGCCACAATGGCAGCGTGAACCGGCAGGATCGTCCCGGCCGGCACGTTTCTGAAGATGACAGGATCCATGTCCCGGCGCGGCGCAATGGCAACATCGCCCGCCGTGCCGATATAAAGCGCGCGCGCACCGACGATGGCAGTATCGTTCGGAGTCACCACTGCCGCCCGCGAGGCCGGAGCAATCGAAGGGTCCATTACAGTTCTCCTTGTGAGAGGCGAGCGCTACCCGGCCCGATCCCAATGTGATCGAAGATGAGAGGTCAGGCGGAAGAAGATGGGGGATCAATGATGATCTGGGGAAGCTGGCCGGACGGTGGCAGACACACCGATCGGAGGGCGGCGCCGACTTGGTCGACATCACCGTCTGGATTCAAATTTCGCAGCTTGGATTTACGGTAGTCTTAACTGATTTGCCGGGGGGTGATCAAGGATTGATTGTAGGTCGCGGGTTGGTCTGGAATCTAGCCTGCCCGACCAAGCGGGCGTCAGAATGCCATCGGCCCTCTGGTGAGTTTGGCAAAACACACGCCCCATCCTCCGTCATCCCAGGCCTTGAGCCTGGGATCCATGCCCGCTGCTGATGGAGACCAGCGTGGATCCTCGGGTCAAGCCCGAGGAGGACGGAGCAAGGGGTGAGCTTTGTGGCAAACCCGCGATCGTCGCTCAGTGACGCTGGCCGGCTCTCAAGCCTTGGCGAATGGCGCGTACTATCGAAGGGTGCCGCCGACTTGGTCGACATTCCCTCTTGATTCAAATTTCGCAGCCTGGATTTACGGTAGCCATAACGGATGTGCCAGGGGGTGATCAAGGGCCGGTCGGGGTCGTGCGCAGTTCGTGCGCCGGTGGGGAGTTTGGCGGACGCTTCCCCAACCTCCGTCATCCCAGGCCTTGAGCCTGGGATCCATGCCCGCTGCCAATGGAGACCAGCGTGGATCCTCGGGTCAAGCCCTCGTTGGAATCGAACTCGGCAAATTGTGAAGAACGCTTGAGCTGGTTCACTCGCAAGCAGCATGTTAAGTTAGAGCCATTGCATATAGACAGGCCTTCAGCCGCATTCTCCAACGAGCTTATCTAGCGTTCGAAAGGCGTTGCATTCTCCTGTCTTCGCAGATCCTGCGGACAGCCGGGATGACCGCTCTCAGACGCCCAATCAACAAGCGCGTTCAGAAAAGGAAGCACCCTCATGGATGCCGACGGACCAATTACCACTCCGTTCACTCGCTTGCTCGGTATTCGCCACCCAATCGTATCGGCGCCGATGGGACGTGCCTCTCAACCGGAACTTGCCGCAGCAGTGACCAACGCCGGCGGCCTCGGCGGGCTTGGTTTCAGTTGGGACAGCCCGGAGCGCATCGAAGAGCTCGTTGGTGCCGTGCGGCAGCTTACCAATGACGGTCCCTTCCTCGCCAACTTCGCCCTTGAATGGGATCAGCACCAGCGGATGGATGCCGCGCTTTCGGCCGGCGCTCGGATCATCTCTTTCTTCTGGGGTGACATCGCGCCCTACGTGGATCGAGCAAAAGCCGCAGGTGCGCTGGTCGTCCACACCGTCGGAACTCCGGAAGAGGCGCGTCGATCGATTGATCTCGGTGTGGATATTCTGGTTGCGCAGGGCAATGAGGCCGGCGGGCACGTTTGGAGTCGGCTATCGACGATGGTGCTCGTACCGCTTGTGGCCGATGTCGCCGGCAAGGTGCCTGTTCTCGCCGCTGGTGGAATTGCCGATGGTCGAGGTCTTGCAGCGGCTCTCATGCTGGGCGCATCAGGCGTGTGGATCGGCACACGGTTTCTTGCCTCGACTGAAGCGGCCTGCCACGCCGATTACAAGCGCCGCCTCATCGAAGCTGCCGCGAGTGAGACGATCGAGACCACTCTTTTTGACGGGGGCTGGCCGGACGCACCGAGTCGCGTGCTGCGGAACCGCGCAGTCGAAGTATGGGAAGCGGCGGGGCGCCCCAAGTCGGGTTCGAGACCTGGGGAGGGCGAGGAGATCGGACGCACACCCGACGGCAAACCCGTACGGCGCTACTCGTTCCCCAGCCTGCTCAGCGGCGGTCAGGGGGATATCGACGACTTCGCCATTTACGCCGGCGAGTCCGTCGGACTGGTGCGTGAGATTCTACCGGCGTCTGCCATTGTCAGAGCCTTGGTCGAGGATGCGGCAGAGATCATGGCGCAGCGATCCGGGCATCGCAGTGGCCACTCGACAAAGAGCTGAAAGGCTGGAGTTCCTGTCGGAGGTGGCGGCTACGAACAAATCTCGCAGCCTGGATTTACGGTAGTCATAATGGATGTGCCAGGGGGTGATCAAGGGCTTTTGATCGCAGGTCATGCGCCGGTTTGAAGTCGACTCAACCCGGCCCAATCGGCGGCAGAACGCCTCGCCGCTTTGCGAGCCTTCAGGTCCGGCGTACAATGCGCAGGCTGTTGGTCAAACGGTGGAGAAGTTCAGTGAAAAACACGAGACTTTTTCTTTGCCTCGTCGCTTTTCTCAGCGTCACCTTCGCTGGAAACCCGGCTGATGCCGACGAACTGGTTCACTTCGAAAGCGCGCCCGTAAAGCTAAGCCCATTTCGAATAAGCAAGGCTAGAGAACAGGGAGAAATTCTTTCTCAACCGCAAGGTACGCCCCTGCTGGGATATCTATCCCGCCCCCGGGGTGATGGTCCCTTCCCGGCGGTTGTCGTCCTGCATGGATGCGAGGGTATGCGTCTGAGCGTCAAAGACCTTTGGCCAAAACGACTGGTCTCATGGGGCTACGTCGTGCTCGTCGTCGATAGCTTCACCACCCGCAACATCAAGGACACGTGTCAAAGCCATCTCCCCGATCGCGTCTTCGACGCCTATGGCGCTTTGGCTTTTCTATCGGAATCGAGCTTTGTCGATATCAGGCGCGTCGCCTTAATGGGCTTTTCAACCGGCGGCACGGCGACGCTGGAGGGAACAAAAATCGAAGGCAACGAACAGCTGATGGACCACAAATTCCAGGCAGCGGTTGCCTACTATCCCCGCTGCGCGGCAACTCAGGGCGATGCGACGGTGCCGATCCTGATTTTGACAGGCGAACGAGACAATTGGAGCCCGGCCGACCGATGCCGGAAGAGGCTTGCCAATCTGAGTGACGATAGCCCGCCCATCGAACTCAATATCTACAAGGGTACCTACCACGATTTCGATGCCCCGGAGTTTAAGGT
Source organism: Rhizobium indicum (assembly GCF_005862305.2). Taxonomy (NCBI): domain Bacteria; kingdom Pseudomonadati; phylum Pseudomonadota; class Alphaproteobacteria; order Hyphomicrobiales; family Rhizobiaceae; genus Rhizobium; species Rhizobium indicum. Next base: position 1,440,352 of record NZ_CP054021.1, read on the forward strand.
GGGAAGGAAGGTGTTGGGGCACATCGAAAAATACAATCCGGACGCCGCCGAAAAGTCGATCCGCAGCGTTTACACATTCCTTCGAAACTACATCTCGAATTAAAACCCCGGCTCGGAGCGCGTCGCTGGCAATATGGTAAAACGCGCCCCTACCCTCCGTCATCCCAGGCCTCGAGCCTGGGATCCATGCTCGCCGCCCGCGGAGGCACTACCGCGAGAGCATGGCCTTCAGCCGCTGTTGCAAGACAGGAGGTTCGCTGGACATTCGAACCTGACCGAGCGCATAGCGCATAGCCGGCGTGAACGGCAGCCAATGTTGTAGACGGTCCAGCAAGTCTTCCGACATCATATCTTCGAGCGGGCCGGCGCCCAATTGGCCGAGCGCTTTTTCGTGGCGAGGCAATTGGGCTTGCTCGATAATAGCGAGCACTCGCTTCAAGACGATCTCGCTCGGATCATGCAGCAAAAGTGTCGTCCAATACCATTCGCCGGGATCTGCGAGATAGGCATCTACATAGGCATCAGCAGTAAGCGGTGGCTTTCCAACAGCCGTCATATCCGGCAGCCACGTCAGATCCGATGCGAGCGCGCTCCGGGTGAACGCGTCGACCGCTGGAGCGTCGGCGGTGTGTTTTCCCGAGCGCGGGTTGCTACGGTTCTTGGTCACTTTTGCGCCTTCTACGTCTGCGGCCTATTCTACGGTTTCTTGAGAACTGACGTCTCGACCCAAACATTCAACAGGTCTTTACCAACGACGACCACCGTCATCCACGTATTCTCACCCTCGATCAAATAGGCCATGCCGCTTTCCTTGCGGTCCTTCGTGACTGAACCCAACGAGGCTGCCGCGAGCCCAGCTTCGAAGGCTTCGAGCTCAGCGCTCGAACAACGCAGATCCTCGGAACGATCCGCCGCCAGGACGCCGAAATAGTCGAGTGAACAGGTGGCAGAAAAGAGGTTTCGGTATTCCCGATAAAACATGGCGAACCGCAGTCCGCTCGGCATCGTGTATTGCTCGCTGCCGGTTCGAGGCTCAGAGGTCGGGTTGACGGGAGAAGAAGGCGCTTCAACGGTCCAATCACCTCGATCGACGCCGTTGTGCAGGGCAGCCAGGCTTCGACCATTCAAGACGCAAAGCTTCAACGTATCATTGAGAGGGCATGCAACCGCCCCCTCCCCACTCAACAGGATCGCAATCACCAAAGCTGCAAAGAAACGCACTCGACTACCCCGAAAGTCATCACCATTAAACCACCGGCACCGTAGTTCAGATGCCGGAGAAAACAAGGCAATGGCGCCAGAGCATGATGCCGAAAGTGTGCGCGGTTTTCACGCGACGTCAGGCTCTCACTCTGCTCTAGGTTCAGGAGCTGTTGAGAGGCTCTAAGCCTTGCCCAGATGCTTCGGCCAGAATTGCTGATGGACTTCGGCGGCTTCTTCTTCGAGGTTCGTCGGGCCAACCACAGTGACGTTGCGTGCGCCGGTTTGCAACACCGCCCGGCTCGGTACGTTCAACCCGATCCCGGCGATCTCGCCAAGCCGTGTTTCGGAGCACGCAAACACCATGCGCCCGATGCCCGACCAGTAGATCGCCCCGGAGCACATCGCGCACGGCTCCGTGCTGGTGTAGAGCGTGCAGCCGGCGAGAAAAGCAGTGTCGTAGTGTTGTGCCGCCAGTTTCACCAGGTTCATCTCGGCGTGGTTGGTCATATCGTGGCCGGTGAAGACGCTGTTTTCGGCGCGCAGGATGACTTCGCCGTCCTTCACCAGCACCGAGCCAAACGGTTCGTCGCCGTTTTCGACCGCGGATTTCGAGAGTGCAATCGCCTCGCGTAAAAACGGCTCGTGGTTTTCCATCAGAGTCCCCTCAGCTAGAGCGGGATGATCTTGTCTTGAATCGGAGCGATTTCCAAGGGGCTGCAAACAGGGGTGAGGTGGGTCAGTACGCACCACCACCTGTTACCCTCCCGGTGATAGACGTCGGTGATCCATTCGTCGGCTGATATCGGTTCGCCACGGAACATCCCCGTGTTCTGCCCGCGACCGGTAACCGTGGCGACATTGCCGAGCAGATGGACGTGATGCGTCGTCTTGGTCATCGTGTCGTGGCTCAGGACACCGGATCCGATCGCCGAAAGAATAGCCTGCGCAGGGATTGGGCCACGCTCAGGCGTCACCAGCACCCAATCGTCCGTGATGCAGGCGGCGATCTGGGCGGGATCGTTGGAAACCATCGCCGCGTTGAAGGCGCGCTCAGCCGCCTCGAGCGCTTCAAGGGCTGCGGCACTCACGCCGACATATCCTCGTTCCAGCGGCGTTGCATCTCCTCAGCCGTGACCTGCTCGATGGTTTGCGACAACATCCAGCGATGACCGAAGGGATCAAGCACCTGCGCCACCCGCTCGCCAAAACTCTGGTCGGTCGCCGGGCGCAACATCGTCGCCCCAGCCGACAGCGCCTGCGCCAGTGCTTCATCGGTCGACACCGTGTCCATGTGGAAAGTTACCGGTGAGCCTCCGATGGTATCGGGAGACAAGGCGCCGAAGTCCGGATATTCGTCTGCCAGCATCATCAGCGTCTCTCCGAAACGCAGCTCGGCATGGCCGATCCGCCCGTCCGAAGGATCGGTCATGCGGAAGACTTCCGTGGCGCCGAAAGCCTCCTTGTAGAAATCGATGGCCCGTGCCGCATCCTTGACGATGAAGTAGGCGCTCACTTTTCGGGCAAAACTCGGCATGGATGATCCTCCTTGACTGGGTCCTTTATTAACGTTACGTATCGTAAAGATATGAGTCAAGAGAATAACGCAACACCGAAGAAACGAGGGCGGCCGCCAAGCGCTGCCGCGCAGAGGCGTGCCTTGGAGGCCGCCCATGAGATCCTGATGGCCGAAGGTTTTGGCCGCATGACGATCGAAGCCGTGGCGGCGCGGTCCGGTGTCGGCAAGCCGACGATCTACCGCTCCTGGGCCAACGCGCAGGAACTGGCGATGGCCGCTCTTCTGGTCAACCGGCTACCGGAAGCGGAGGTTGGAGGGGCCACGGCGCAGGCGGCTCTCGGCGCGCAAATGAGCGGGCTGGTGACCGCCTTTGCGAGCACGCGCGGGCGGCAGATCACGATGGCACTTGCGGCCGCCGACCCGGAAAGCGAATTTACCAAGGCCTTCCGCAATCAGGTGATCCTGTCGAGCCGCAACGCGGGTCGTGTCATCCTGGAGGAGGCTCTGGCTCGAGGAGAGATCGTTGCGCCGCTGGATATGGAGGCGCTGCTCGACATGATCTACGGACCGGTCTTCTTCCGGCTGCTGGTCGGCCATCGCCCGGTCTCGCCGGAGTTCGGCGATGCGATCGTCAGGACTGCGTTGCGGGCCGTTGCACCGTCGGGCGCGTGACGCAGGCGGCCGACCAGGCGACCTAGCCGTGATCGCCACCCAGTTCGCCAAGGTGGCGCTGGACCCACTTGATCTCTTCCGACGCGGTGCGCCCGAAATGCCGTTTGAAATCGCGGCTGAACTGCGCAGGGCTTGCGTAGCCGACGGAAGCCGCGATCTCGGCGATCGTTCTCGTCTGGCGGGCGATCATCAATCTTGCTTCGTGAAGGCGCATCGCCTTGACGTATTGCATCGGACTGCTGCCGGTCAGACCCTTGAAATGGACATGGTAGGACGGAACGCTCATGCCGACGTCTCTTGCCAGATCGGTGACCGCGACCTCCAGGCCATAGTTTTCTCGCAACCAGGCCAGGCTCTGGATGATCTTTCCGGATCTGCCTTTCTGCTGGAGGGCGGCGATCATCGCGCCGCCTTGCGGACCGACCAGGACGCGGTAGTGCAGTTCGCGCAAAATGCCGGCGCCAAGCACATCCGTCTCAACGGTGCTGCGTAGCGCCGTCAGCAGGCGCAGCAGGACATCCTCGATATCAGCAGACATCCTGCTCGACACGAGACTTCTCGCCTCGTCGCCTGGCAGTTCGGCATGCTTTTCCACTTGCAGTGCGATCTCGGCTGCCATCTGCATGTCGAACTCGACATAGACCGCAAGCAATGGCCGCTCGGGACTGGCCGTCGACGTCATCCGGAATGGGACGGGCAGCGACACCGCCAGATAATGCTCCTCATCATAGAGGAAGACCTCGCCTTCGAGGATGCCCTGCTTGCTCCCCTGCAGGACGAAAACCGCGCCCGGTCTATAGAGGACAGGGATGTCGTGGAGCACGGCTTCGGTGCGCAATATGCGGACGGGAGCAAGCGCGGTCGGATTGTATCCGTGACGAGGGGCGAGACGTCCGGCCAGCTCGACCATCTCCCCTCGCCTCGATAGGCCACGATCACCATTCATAGGATTTGGCAACATTTTGAGAGAATCCGCAATCGATTCGCCGGTTTCTCCATACTATTTGTCAAATCGCATCCTCAATCAAGGAATAATGCTGATGTCACGAAAGACCTTCTTCATCACCGGATCGAATTCCGGCTTCGGGCTGGCCATCGCGTCTGCGGCGCTTCAGGCGGGCCACACGGTGATCGGCACCGTCCGCTCGCAAGCCGCGCGCACAGCGCTTGCCAAAACCCTGCCTGCCCTGCAGCCGGTCCTCTGCGACGTCACCGAGTTCGACCGGATCGATGATGTCGTCCGGCAGGTGGAGGACGAGCATGGGCCCGTCGACGTGCTGATCAACAATGCCGGTTACGGCCACGAGGGCGTGCTCGAGGAGTCGCCGATCGAAGAGATGCGGCGGCAGTTCGAGGTGAATGTCTTCGGCGCCGTCGCCGTCGCCAAGGCGTTTCTGCCGCGGTTTCGCACGCGGCGCCAAGGGTTCATCGTCAACGTCACCTCGATGGGCGGCATGATCACCATGCCCGGCATCGCCTATTACTGCGGCAGCAAATTTGCGCTGCAAGGCATATCGGAGGTGATGCGCGCGGAAATGGCTCCGTTCGGGGTGCATGTGACGACCCTTTGCCCCGGCTCCTTCCGGACAGACTGGGCCGGACGATCGATGGTCCGCACAGAGCGGTCGATCGCCGATTATGATGGGCTTTTCGACCCGATCCGCGAGGCGCGACAGGCCGTCAGCGGCAAGCAGCTCGGCGATCCCGCCAAACTGGCAGCAGCGGTTCTGAAGCTCATCGAATCCGATAATCCACCGCCGCAGCTGCTGCTCGGCAGCGACGCCCTCAAGCATGTTTCGGAGAGGATCGGTCGCCTGCAGCAGGAGATCGAGGCTTGGAAATCCGTCACCGTCTCGACCGACGGCTGACGGCGGAACATCAATCAGCCAGCTCTCATTGGATGATTTTCCCACCCTCGGCCGCCAACTTCCGCCTGAGTGCCTGCTCCTGTTCGTATGATTTATGCGGGAAATGCTCAAAGCACCACCAGCGCGTTGGCACGGCCGGGGATGGGCTGTGGCCCCAGCCTCCCCATTCCTTGCAGCCTGTGCCGTCGGCATGCCGGTGCTCGCAATAATGTTCAACGATCATATTGGCGCCCGGCGCACTCGAATGGCCTTCGTTGCTCATCGGTGCGCCGTCCTTGGTTTCCCGCCTTTGATGCTCTCGTAGATCATTTCCAGCCGCCTCGAGGCGACATAGGCACTTTCCTCGTATCCGGCTGACGGCCAATCCAGTCGAGGGTTGCCATCTGTCGCCACGATCCAGAACCATCGATTATCGATCCCTTCGCCGGCCTGAGAGCGGAATATCCTTCCGATCTGGGTATCGCCGTCAAAAGCGACGTAGTCGTCACCGGGTTTCTCCTTCCAGGCGTGCCGCCATTTGTATTTGATTTCTCGGCCGCTGACATGTTCCCACGATTTCCATGTGATTTGTTCTGGCATGCGTCGTCCTGTCCTCTCGCGAGGTTCTCTTTGACCGCATGGTTGATGGATGGCTCCCGCCCGAGCCGGTGAATTCAGATCAGCGTCGGTTCCGGATCGGGGTCGATCGGATCGATAATGTCAGCCGTGTCATTCTTGGGCGAACCCACATTGCGGCCGATCGGCCACATGGTCATCAGCTCCGCCGGGAACGGCTTCATCAGGTCGTTCGGATCGGGTTCCGGCGATAGCCAGCGTTCATAATCCTCTCGATGCAGGATGACCGGCATCCGGTCATGGATCTGCGCCATCATCTCATTCGGCTCACAGGTGACGATTGCGAAGTTTCGGACGTCTATGCCTTCCGGGCTGCGCCAAATCTCCCAGATGCCGGCGAGCGCAAAGGGCGAGCCGTCAGCCATGGCGATCGCATAAGGCTGCTTGTTCTTGCCCGTGCCGAAGATATCCTTCCACTCGAAGAAGCCGTTGATCGGCACCAGGCAACGGCGCGATCTGTAGGCCGAGCGGAACAGGCCGTTGGTACTGATGCCCTCGCAGCGGGCATTGATCGGCGGCGGCCGCCCACCCGGCTTCATCCATGCCGGCATCAGACCCCAGCGCGCCGAGGCGAACACCGGCCCCATGATATCAGGCTCGCGGACCATGTCGCGAATGATGATCGGATAATCCAGCGTCGGCGCGCCGTTGTAGCGCGGAAATCGGTTCCCGAGCGCATCGATCGCGCCTCGCTCTGCGAAGGCGAAATTGCGCACCAGTTCCTCAAGCGAGGTCTTGATATAGACGCGGCCGCACATCCAGAACTCCATTCCGTATATTAGGTGTTCTGATTATGTTCTGGGTGTCCGAGGCGAGTCAAGGCCAGTCGCTACAACCGATGCCATCATCACTTTCGCCCGCATCAAGGTGAAGCCGGTGACCGCCTCGACGACCGCTGACGGTGGAAAATTTGCTTTCGGCTTGACAGCCTTCCTACTGGAAGGTAGATAGACTTATGAGCAATCTTTTGACGACGTCAGACGAGATCCTGGCCTCCGCCCGCGCACTGATCATGACCGGAGGCTATAATGGCTTCAGTTATGCCGATATTGCTGCCGTCGTCGGCATCCGCAAGGCCAGCATCCATCACCACTTTCCGAGCAAAACCGACCTGGTGCGCATGCTTGTCGTGCGATATCGCGAAGATGCCGAGGCGGGTATCGCGGGCCTGGAGCAGCATGTGAAGGATCCCCTGGCACTCCTCAAAACCTATGCGGGCCATTGGGCCCAGTGCATCGAGGACGCCAGCCGGCCTTTTTGCGTCTGCGCCCTGCTGGCGAGCGAACTGCCGGCGCTGCCGCCGGAGGTCGCGGCCGAGGTCAAGGCTTTCTTCCGCTTTGCGTCGGCATGGCTGACCTCGGTGATGGAACGGGGCGCTGAGAACGGGAGTCTGACGCTGTCGAGCGAACCGCGCGTCGAGGCCGAAGCCTTCATGGCCTCCGTCCATGGCGCCATGCTGTCGGCCCGTGCCTACGGGACCCCGGAGATCTTCGCCACCATTCTGGCCCCCACCTTGGAGCGGCTTACTCCGGCCGCCGCCCGATAATGCTCCGGGCGGAATAAAGCCCGGAGCGACAACGACGTTCAGCGAAACTACCAACTAGTAGGAAGAACGATATGATCAAGACCATTCTCCCCGCCCTCGTGTTGGGGCTCAGCGCCATCGCGACGGCGGCACTTCCAGCGGCGCCTGCCCATGCCGAAGACCAGAAGCCCGAGCAGATTCATGTCAGGGGCAGCATCGTCACCTACAGCGGCTCTGTTCTCAAGGTGAAGACCCGCGAAGGAGAGACCGTCGATGTGACGCTTGCCGACGGCTGGCAACTGGCGAGCGTCGCAAATGCCGCGGTCACCGACATCAAACCGGGCGACTTCGTCGGCATCGCATCCCTGCCGAGTGACGGCGGCGGCGACGGCGCGCTTGAGGTGCTGATCTTCCCGCCGGCGATGAAGGGTGCGGGTGAAGGCAGCTACGGTTGGGACCTCAAGCCGAACAGCAGCATGACCAATGCGACCGTGGCCGACGCCGTCAAGGGCGTCGATGGCCGCACCGTCACCGTCTCCTATCACGGCAAGGAAAAGAAGATCGCCATTCCGGACGGCACGCCGGTCGTGACCATCGCTCCGGCCACCAAGGACGATCTCGTTGCCGGCGCCGTCGTCTTCATCCCCGCCGAGAAGGCTGCCTCGGGTCCCCTCGCCCATCAGGTGCTTGTCGGCAAAAATGGCGTGGTCCCGCCCATGTGACCACGTCGTTGCCGGTCGGCCGGGCCGCCCCCGGTTCGACCGGCGATTTACCGGGGAATGTCGCCTGACCGCAGCCGATGGACTCGAACGACGGAGAACGTCGTCGCGGCAGCAGCCCGGCGGTGCTGGGGCGGTTGCGAAAACCCAGGAAACCCAATCGCGATGACGGACGCCACCGCTCATGACGGTGAGCCGCCCCTATCAGACCAACACCATCACACTGGAAAGAGATCATGATGAACACCGATCAAACCACCGTCGCGTCCGGCGACAGGGAAGAGTGGCTGACGCGCTATTATTTCACCCGAGCAGCCTTTTCCGCCATCTGGGTCGCAGCCGCCTTGACGGCCGGCCAGCAGTCGCTTGCCGTCGCGGCCGCCTTGCTGATCCTCTACCCGGCCTGGGATGCCGCCGCCAACCTCATCGACGCAGCGCGGAACGGCGGCCTGGCAAACAACCGCAGCCAGGCGATCAACGTCGCCGTCAGCGCGGTGACGACGGCGGCCGTGATCGTCGCGCTGACAATGAGCATGAACTGGGTTCTCGGCGTCTTCGGCCTCTGGGCGATCTTTTCCGGCCTGCTGCAGCTTGGAACCGCTGTCCGGCGCTGGAAGACCAATGGCGGCCAGTGGGCGATGATCCTCAGCGGCGGCCAATCCGCGGTGGCAGGCGCGTTCTTCATCGCCCAGGCGCAAATGCCGGAACCGCCGTCAATCGCCAACATTGCCGGCTATGCCGGCCTCGGCGCCTTCTATTTCCTGGTGTCGGCCGTCTGGCGGAGCGTCACGCAGATGCGGCGGAATCGGGCCTGAGGCGAGCGGAGCGGGAGAGTGCCGGGGCGGGGTCGGGCCGGCCCGCCTGCACCGCTTATCTCCAGACCGACGGGATCGGAGAAGGCTTTCCAGGGGTGATAGCCGCTTGAGCGAAGCGCTATCATGTGGTCGCCGACTGTCACCTGATTGCGGCGGCGGCCAGCCTCGAGCCTCACTCAAGATCCGATGGTGAACGTGAACCGGCGATCACCGATCCAGCCTGTGCCGGTTCCCTTCTCGCGCTTAGAAGGGCGAGTGAAGGAGAAGGAGCCGCTTTGTCCGCCATTACAGGTGAACGTCCCTTCGCCCTTGCGGCGGGTAACGCGGCCAGAATAGCCTTGGCAATCAATCCCCTTGCTACTCCAGATGTGAAAGTCGGTAACACCGTCTGCAAATCTCATAGCAGAGCCTGTGAACGTTTCGTCCTCGCTCTCCATCCGCCCCTCCAGAGGCAGCACCGTTGTGCAACCGGAAAGTAGAACGGCGAGGAGTGCCAAGGGAATAAGCGATTTCATGGATTGCTCTGATAAAATCATGTTGCGAACGGCATCAAGCATATTGCCTTGCCCAGTGCCACAATCTTTTCTCACCCCTTGCCGCAAAGGCGGACCGTTTTGGGCATCATCCGCCCCACCTTCCGTCATCCCAGGCCTTGAGCCTGGGATCCATGCCGCTGCTGATCGAGGCAAGAGTGGATCCTTGGGTCAAGCCGGAGGAGGAAGGAGCGTGCGGTGGCGTCCGGAGCAAGGACAGCGGCGCATGCGGACATGATCGGCGACAGCTCGCACGGTCGCCGATCTTGTTCTGCCGAAACGCGCAGCGGCGGTGTGGCCACACTCACCGCCTTGTGTAAGTTTTCAAAAAGCGGTTAGCTGCCATCGTTGACTATACTTCGTGTGCTGAGACGTGTCCGCATTTCGGGGGAAATCTCGTGCACTGGTCCAAACCCCTAAGACTGCATCTCGGCGTCCTGGTTGTCGCATCGCTGCTTTGCACGTCGACGCCGATCATCTGGCTGGCGTTCAGGCAAGGAAGCGATGCTGCGGTCAGTGCGGGCGTGCAGCAGATGCGCGAGATGAGCCTGCGGCTGATCGAGGGGTACCGCAATACGCTGCAGGGCGGCACCGAGGCGGTGGCACTGGCATCGACCCTGCCGCAGCTCACCTCGCCGCCGCCCCAGGATATCACGGAGAAACAGCAATTCTTTCTGGAGGTTCTCAGAAATGTCCCCAACGCGACGAGCGTCTACACCGGCTATCCTGACGGCTCGTATCTACAGGTCATCAACACGCAAAGGCAGGATGTCCGCCGGATCCTCGCAGCACCCGATGGCACGGCTTTCGCCATCCGCACGATAGCACGCAGACAGGGGCCGGACGTCATATCGACGTTTCGCTTCCTCGACCGCCAGGCAAGGCCGATCGCCGAGCGTGACGTCGACTTTGCATCATTCGATCCGCGGCAACGCCCCTGGTACCAATCCGTCATCCAGCAGGGCGAGGAAGTATCCGTCGGACCCTATGTTGCCGGAACGCTGCAGCTTCCGACGCTGACGATCGCAGCACCGATGAGAGACGACGATCAGGTTGTCGTCGGCATCAACATCCACCTGATGACTGTCAGCCGCCTGCTGGATGCGCAGGAAATTTCGCCGCGGGCGCGCGCCTACATCATCGATGATGCCGATGATCTGATCGCCCATTCCGACCCGGCGATCATGAACAGGCTTCTCGGCATATGGTCGAAAAGTGCCGGTGACGGCGCCGTTGCCGTCGATACGACGACGGACAGTTACGACACGAGCCTCGAAACGGTGGCGAGGCTCAGGCGGGATCCGGCCTTTGCAAATGGCGGCGTGGTGCGGATCGATCTCGATGGCGAACGCCAGATCCTGCAGATCGCCCCCGTCGGCGTCTCCGGTCTGTTCAAGGGAAGCGTCGCCGCAATCGTCGTGCCCCTGGAAGATCTGGTGGCTGAGGCCAATCGGCTGCTCATGCACAATCTCCTGATTGCGGCCGCCTTCGTGATCGCGGGCGTCGCTGCCTCCGTGATGCTGTCGCGCATGGTCAGCCGCTCCCTCTACCGGCTGGCGGACGAGGCGCGCAGGATCGGCGATCTCGACGTCGGCGAGAAAGGCGTCTCCCATTCCTTCATATCGGAGATCAACACGCTCGCAGGCGCGCTGGCGGCAAGCCGCCATGCCATCAGCCAGTTTGCCCTCTATGTTCCGCGTGAAGTCGTCAGGCGGATCATCGATCCCAAGGGAAGAACCGCCGTCAAGGCGCAGCGGCAGGATGTGACCGTGCTGTTCACCGACATTCGCGACTTCACCACCATATCCGAGCAGCATTCGCCCGAGGACGTGGTCGATACGCTGTCGGCCTATTTCGAACTCTTGAACACTATCGCCGAGCACAATGGCGGGACTGTCGTGCAATATCTCGGCGATTCCATTTTCGTCATGTGGAACGCCCCTGTTCCGGATGCCGGACATGCCGAAAACGGCTGCCGATGCGCGCTGGCCATGAAAGCGGCGGTCGACGAGTTGAATGAAGCCAACCGCCGGAATGGCCGTCCCGCGCTCATCACGCGATTTGGATTGCACACCGGCCCGGCGGTCGTCGGCAGTTTCGGCGCGATTTCGCGACAGCAGTACACAGCCATGGGCGATACGATCAATGTCGCCTCACGGCTGGAAGGACTGAACAAGGAATTCAACACCTCGATCCTGGTGAGCGCCGCCATATACGAGGCCGTCGCCGATCGCTTCGCCCTTCGCCCGCTTGGCCTGGTGCAGCTCAAGGGGCGCGGCGAGAAGGTCGATTTATGGGAACTTGTCGAGGAAGGCCGGAGGCCGCAGGAATGAATGAGGCGTTCGGGTTGCTACCAACGGCAGCTTCGCGCCCGCCGCCAGCGGCCTTGTGGCGTCGCAAACTTTCTCTATTTCTTCCGTCAATTTAATCATGGCCGCCAAGGGTATCGCCAATGGGATGGGAAGCACTCGGGCAATGGGGTGAAGACGCGGTTCGCATCGAACCGCTCACCGGTGGAGTTGCCAACGACGTGTGGAGCGTTCGCTTAAACGGGCAGATCGCGGTCGCTCGTCTCGGCTCCAGGAGCGACGCTGATCTTGCATGGGAAGCCGAGCTGCTCCAATACCTCGACCGTGAAGGCATGACCGTTCCGGTGCCGATGCCGACGACTGACGGCCGGCTGTTCGTGGACGGGCTGGTGGTGATGAAATACATGGAGGGCGGACCGCCCGAGACGAAGTCCGACTGGCGTCGCGTCGCCGACACGCTGCGCGAGCTGCATCGGCTGACGCAGGGCTGGCCGCAGCGCCCGGGCTGGCGGTCGTCGAGCGACCTCCTGCATACCGAAACCGGAACGAGGATCAACCTTACCGCGATGCCGCCTGAGGGCGTTATTCGATGTCGAGCGGCGTGGGCACGGCTCATCGGGCGTCAGACATGCGTTGTCCACGGCAACCCCAACAGCCCCGGCAACGTCCGCATGACTGCAGATCGGGTCGCGTTGATCGACTGGGATGAGTCACATGTCGACGTCCCCGACCTTGACCTGGTGCTGCCCGACAATGCTGCCGATCTCGACGACGGCGCACATGACATCGCCGCGCAAGCCTCAGCCGCATGGGAAGCCGCCGTCTGCTGGCAGGACGAATACGCAGTCAAGCGGCTTGCCGAGGTTCGGGCGGTCTGAGTAGTTTCGCCGGATCGACAGGCGGCATCCACCCGTGAATTGCGCCATCGCCAGCGGAACATGGGTTGGCGGCGGACTTCAGGAAGCAGTCACGCTGCGCCAATTCCCTGTTTCGTCCTGTTCGAGGCATGGCCGAATGAGTCGAGCTGTCACACGCTCGCACTGAGCGTGATGAGAAGTTCATCCAACTGCTCGAACTGCTCGGGCAACGCGTCTTCCATACCGACGAAAGACTGGTCGAGCGCTTCCTTCGAGGGATAGAGTTCCCGCAGCACCAGCAGCGTCCTGCCGTCCTCTTCCTCGAAGGTCACCGTGGTGACGGCGCCCTCCTCCCCGCCTTCGTCATTGCTCCAGACGAGGCGCGATGGCGGCGACACGTCGAGATATTTGCCGAAGAAGGCCATGGCGTCGGCGGCGTCGTGTCCGAACGTGATGCGATAGCTGCCCCCGGTGCGAACATCCATCTCGCAGGAAAGAATGGGCACGCCCATCGACTTCGGCGCCCACCACAGCTTGAACAATTCGGGCTTGGTCCACGCGTCGAATACGAGGCGAACCGGGCCGTTGAAGGTGCGCGTCACCACGAGTTCAAGCTCCGATCTCCGTTCGACCACCGTGCGGCCGTTACTCGCTCTGTCCCCCATCGACTTTCTCCTTCCGTTTTAGTGCCTCGATGACGTCATCAAGCGCGTCGAAGCGTGCGTTCCAGATCTGGCGGCGCGCTTCGATCCAGGCCGCCTCTTCCTCGAGCCCGCGTGATCCCAGCCTGCAGGTCCGCACACGGCCGACCTTCTCCGTCGTCACCAGCCCCGCCTGCTCCAGGACGCCAATGTGCTTCTTCATGCCCGTGAGGGTCATGTGGAATTTCTCTGCGAGCTCCGTGATCGAAGCATCCGCACTCCCGAGCTGCTCCAGAACGCCGCGTCGCGTGGCGTCCGAGAGCGCGGCAAAAGAGGCGTCAAGGCGAGCTGTCGAAAACTGAACCATATAGTTCAGTGTCTAGCACGCAGATCGGCGTCATGCAAGGGACCGAGATCCGCCTCAGGCGATCGGCTAGCGTTGGAAAGTGAGGTGGCTGGTGCCGCTCGATGAGGTTTCCGCCTTGACGGTGCAGCCGGCTTCCAGGCCGCGCAGCGCTTCCCGAACCTCATGCACTTTCTGAAGTTCGTGCCGAAACGAGCGGATCGTGATGGACTATGGCACGCCCAATCCCGGCGACCCCGAGCATTTCCGCGCCACGGTGACCTTCGATGAGCAGGCTGACGGCAAGACGTTTCTGACCCTGCGCCAGCGATTTTTGCCCCGTGATTTCGCCCACGCAAAATTGCCTTTGACATTTCGCTGAACAGAATATATCCATATGGCTATATAGCTAAATGGTGATATATGGACGACAAGCTCGATGCGATTTTCTCCGCACTCGCCGATCCCACAAGGCGAGCAATTCTTGGGCGGCTTGCGAACGGCAAGGCGACGGTGGCTGAACTCGCTGATCCCTTCGAGTTGTCTCAGCCTGCCATATCAAAGCATCTCAAGGTCCTGGAACAGGCCGGATTGATCCGCTCCGGCCGTGAAGCGAATTCGCGTCCCCGCGTCCTCGAGCCGACCGCGTTGAAGACGGTTGCTGATTGGATCGCCGATTACAGAGGCTTCTGGGATCAAAGCTTTGATCGTCTCGATGACTATCTGTCCAAGGTACAAGGATACGACAATGACTAATCAAGAGACCGACACCGCCAATACCCGCGACCTAGTTCTCGTCCGAAGGTTTGATGCTCCATGCGATCTGGTTTTCAGGGCATGGACCGACCCGAAAGCGTTAGCACAGTGGTGCGGTCCTCACGGTTTCAAGGCGGTGGGCGACCAGCTTGAAGCTTGGCCCGGCGGTAGACACCGCGCCTGTCTGATCGCGCCAGATGGAGAAGAGCATTGGGTCCGCGGAAAATATCTGGAGGTCGAGCCGCCGCACAGGCTTGTCTTCACTCATGCCTGGGAACTCGCAACCGGCGAAAATAGCCCGGAAACGGTCGTCACCATCACGTTCAGGGAAAGCGACGGAGGTACGGAAATGACTTTTCGGCAGAGTGGATTTGATAGCGCATCGTCACTTGCGGGTCATGAAGCCGGCTGGTCGCAAAGTCTCGAGCGGTTGAGCTTGTTTCTCGGAACTGAATCCGAAGGGCCGGATCATGCTTAAGGCGGCGATGAAGCTCTATTACTGTGAGACGCTCAATCCCCGGAAGGCCTGCGCCGCCGCTCGTTATCTCAAAGCCGACGTCGAGTTCGTCAGGGTTGACCTGGCAAGCGGAGAACAGCGCAGTCCAAAATTCCTGGCGCTTAACCCGAACGGGAAAGTGCCGGTGCTGCAGGATGATGCGGGAACTTTATGGGAAGCGAACGCCATCATGTGCAGGCTGTCTGACAGCGTCGCATCGGATTTTTGGCCGCATGACCACCGGCAAATCGACGTGCTGCGCTGGTTGAGTTGGGATGCCAGTCACTTCACCCGGCACGGAGCAACGCTGTGGTTTGAAACCTTGATCAAGCCGTTGTTCGGCGGGGAGCCTGACGTCGCCGTGATCGACGATGCGAAGACGAGTTTTCGGCTCCACGCTCGCGTGCTCGACGATCATTTGGCCAACAACAGCGTCGCCGTCGGGGAGACACTGACTGTGGCAGACTTCGCATTGGCCGCCGCACTTCCTTATGCGACTTCTGCTGAGATTCCAGTTTCCGAGTTTACGCATATACAGGCGTGGTACGAACGGCTTGAACAACTGGATGCGTGGCGAAACCCTTTCCCAGCCTAAGAGGGCACGAGCGAAGGACCTCTTTTGCCAGGGTGAAAGGCGTTGGCAAAGGCACGTGAATTTATCGAGATCGGCCACCGATCTATTGGCTACCTTTCTGGAGATGAAGCATGTTCACCCACGTGATGATTGGAAGCAACGACTTGGAGCGGGCCAGAAACTTCTACGACGCCACGTTCGCTGCCTTGGGAGGCAAGCCCGGCGAGATGGATGCAAGAGGCAGGCTGATCTATGCCCACGAGGGTGGTCGGCTGATGATCACGAAACCGATTGATGGCAAGCCGGCGACCGCAGCCAACGGTGGGACTATCGGTATCGCCGCCGCGAGCCCCGACCATGTTCTAGCGTGGCATGCCGCCGGTACTGCGCATGGTGGCACAGCGATCGAAAGCCCGCCACGGGAACGTCCGAACGGGTCATTCGTCGCCTATCTTCGCGATCCTGACGGAAATAAACTGACCGTACGGTCGCAGCCGACGAAATGAGTTAGCCTTCAGCAGCGCCTACTGGACAGCATGGTCGAGAGCGACCCATGTACCATCAATCCTGCGCCGGCTCCCACAGCTCGACTGGATTGCCTTCGGAATCGTGAATCCGGGCAAAGCGGCCGTCAAGATAGTCTTTAAACCAAGCAGATACTCGCTATCAGGCAGGCGCTGGCCTCATCCACTTCCCGGAAGGAGGAGGCCAGAATGGATCCTCGGGTCAAGCCCGAGGACGACGGAGCGCGGGGTGGCGTCCGCAGCCGGAACAGCGACGTATGCCGACATGATCGGGTGCCATCAACACCGGTTTGGCCCGCAATTCGCCCGTGAAGGCCTAGCCGAGGTCTCGGACAGCCGTTTCAATTTCCAGCCATCGCTTCTGCCACCGGAGCGCCGGAGACATCCTTTGCCACCTCTGATATCAATGACCTCAGCCACCGATGGGCGGGGTCGTTTCGGTAGCGGACATGCCATGCCAGCTCGACCGGGAAGCTGCCGAGATCGACCGGTGCGGGCAGGACTTTGAGACGCGGGTCGCGGGCAAGGCGATGGCAGATCAGCCGGGGCAGCGTCGCGCAGTAGTCCGTGACGGCCACCATTTCCGGGACCGCCAGGAAATGAGTGACGGAGACCGAGACGTCGCGCCTGAGGCCTGCCTGCTGCAGCATCTGGAACAGGCCGACGCGCATCCGGCCGGGCGGAAGCACGTTGACATGCCGCATCCGCTGATACTGTTCCTCGGAGATGCTTTCGGCGATCTCGGGATGATCTTTGCGCACGACACAGGCCAGCCCATCATCCATGAGATGCTGCACGACCATGTTATCAGGCGGCTCGACGATCCTGCCGAGCACCATTTCCGTCGCCCCTGACATCGCGCCGGTCTCGGCCAGATCATTGCCGAAGGGCGTCAGGCGCAGCCTGATCCCGGGAGCGCATTCGCGCAGCCGCGCCACGATCACCGGCATCAGCACGAACTCGACGTAGCTGTTGGGGGCGATGGTGAACTGCCGTGTCGCTCGCGCCGGATCGAACGCCTGCTGACCGAGAATGACGTCATCGAGGCTCGCCAGAGCCGTGCGGATCACCGGAGCAAGTGCCTCTGCCATCTCAGTCGGCTTCATGCCATAGCGCTCGCGGATGAACAGCGGATCGCGCAGCGTCTCGCGAAGGCGGTTCAAGGCGTTGGAGACGGCCGGCTGCGTCATGCCCAGTTGTTCGGCTGCGCGCGTGACGTTGCGCTCTTCCATGAGCGCCACGAAGACAGGGAGAAGGTTGAGGTCATACTTCATCCAGATATATTGCCGAACGCATATCTGAAATCAAAGAAATAAATTTCCGGAATGATAGCGGCCGAGGCATGATCCCCTCAACAAAAGCAACCGATCACATCTGTCTCGAAAGGATCTCCAGATGAAAATCCTCATGGTTCTCACCTCGCACGACCAACTGGGCAACACCGGCCGGAAGACCGGCTTCTGGCTCGAAGAGTTCGCCGCCCCCTATTATGCCTTCCTCGAAGCCGGCGCCGACATCACCGTCGCATCGCCCAAGGGCGGACAGCCGCCTCTCGACCCGAAGAGCGACGAACCCGGCTTCCAGACCGACCAGACCCGTCGCTTCCATGCCGATCCGGATGCCCAGGCGGTACTCGCCTCGACCGCAAAGCTCGCTTCGGTCTCCCATGACGATTACGACGCCGTGTTTTATCCGGGCGGCCATGGCCCGCTGTGGGATCTGGCGGAAGACAGGAATTCGATCGCCCTCATCCAATCGCTCTATCAGGCCGGCAAGCCCGTCGCCTTTGTCTGCCACGCCCCGGGTGTGCTGCGCCACGTCAAGGCTTTGGACGGCACGCCGCTGGTTCAGGGCAGACAAGTCACCGGGTTCAAGAACTCCGAAGAAGACGGCGTCGGTCTCACCCAGGTGGTGCCGTTCCTGGTCGAGGACATGTTGAAGGAGAATGGCGGCATCTACTCCAGCGGCGACGACTGGTCGTCCTATGCTGTGAAGGACGGCCTGCTCATCACCGGGCAGAACCCCGGTTCATCGGTGGAGACCGCCGGCATTCTGCTCGCCGCCGTGACGGCGGCAAAGGCCGCCTGACACACGGCGGCTGGTCGGGGATAAACCCAAGACCAGCCGCTCTGTTATTTGTGTTGCGGCGATACTCAGAGCTTTCCCTCTGCCAGCAGTTCGCGGGTCCGCTTCAGTGTCGATAGCAGGGCGGCCTTGTAGCCCGTTTCGCCGTCGAATTGAGCCTGCTCGGCCTGCTCTTCCGGGCCGTTCGGCTGTTTGCCACGCAGCCCGAGATAGCAGTAGAAGCGTAGCTGCAGCCGACCGTCTTCATCCTCGAAAAGCTCATTGACGATCGCTCCCTCGCGTGGCCCCGCCGTCTGAAAGAAGGTGACCTTGCTTTGCGGCTCCAGGGTGATGATCTCGCGCAGATCCTGCCCGGCAATCGTCGCCTCGCGCACGAAATGGGTCGGGCTTTCCTCTACGACATCGCAACGGGTGCAGAGACCGGCGGGAAGAAAGAGCCGGGCGTCGCGCGCCTTGCGTTCGAGACCTTGCCAGGCCTCAGCGCGCGTCAACGGGGTTTCACCTTCCGGGTTCACCGGAACTGTGGCGGTCGAATAGATCATCGTGATCGTCCTTTTGAGATCGCTGTTGCTGCCTCAGGCGGAGGCAACGGTTTCCGCGGCGAAGGCGGAATAGGAGCGCAGCGGGCGTCCGAGCAGCCTTGTCAGACGCTCGACGTCGCCGGCCTCAGGCAGCATCCCGTCGGTCAGGAAACGCTCGCCCATCAGCCGCATGTCGTAGGCCATCCAGGCAGGCATGAACTGCCTGAGATTCTGCTCGAAGCCCTCGGTATTGTCGCCGCCATAGTGGATCGGACGGGCGAGCACGTCCGACCAGATGGCGGCGATATCGATTCCGGTGAGTGTCTCCGGACCGACGAGGTTGATCCGCTCGAGCGCCAGCGGCTCTGCAGCCTGTTCGCGGCGCAGCAGTTCTAGGGCGGCGATCTCGGCGATATCACGCACGTCGATCATGGCGAGACCCTTGGGCCCGATCGGCATCGGGTAGGCGCCGTAGCCGGTGATGACGTCTTTGACCGTCAGATCGTTCTGGATGAAGTAGGCCGGGCGGAGGATCGTCGCCTTGAAACCCATCTGCTCGATCATCCGCTCGACACCGAACTTGCCGGCGAAATGCGGCACGTTGACGTAGACGTCGGCGTGGATCACCGAGAGATAGACGATCCGCTCGATGCCGGCCGACCGGGCGACATTCAGCGCAATCAAAGCCTGGGTGAATTCGTCCGGCACCACGGCGTTGAGCAGGAACAGCGTCGACACGCCTGACATGGCGTTGCGCAGCGCGTCGACGTCGAGGAAGTCGCCCTGCACGACGCTGACGCCAGCCGGGAATTCGGCTTTCGACGGGTCGCGGACAAGAGCACGGACATCGGCGCCGCGCTTGACGAGGTGTTCGACGACTTGGCGGCCAACATTGCCTGTGGCGCCGGTGACGAGAATGGTCATGGTCTTTCTCCGTGTTGGGTTGCTTGACACGTCGAATATGTGTGGTTCACTGGTAGTCCGATAGACAGCAATTTTGGACACGCTGTCTCGCTGGTGGAACACTCATGGATCTTCTTGCGCTTGCCGATTTCAATCTCGTTGCCCGCCATGGTGGCTTCGGCAAAGCGGCAAGGGCGACAGGCCGGCCGAAGGCAACCCTGTCGCGGCGTGTCGCCGAGTTGGAAAGCAGCCTCGCTCTGCGGCTGTTTGAACGGGGCGCGCGTAACCTGAAGCTTACCGAGGAAGGACGGGCGCTGTTCGAGCGAACCGGCGCGCTGCTCGCCGAACTGGACGAGACAGCGTCGGCGATTGCCTCCGGCGGTCAAAAACCCAAGGGCAGATTGCGGATCAGCGCACCCTTGCATTTCTCCCAGACCGCAATGGGAAGGATCGCCGCCGGCTTTGCCCTTAAATATCCGGAGGTGAGGCTTGAGGTGACGAGTGAGGACCGGCCCGTCGATATGATCGAGGAAGGCTACGATCTGGTCATCCGGGTCAATCCCGATCCCGACGAAAGCCTGGTCGGACGAGCGTTTCTGCGCGACCGGCTGGTGGTGGTGGCAAGCCCCGATCTCCCCCGCCCGACCGGCGGACACGCCGCTCCAGGCGTTGCGCGCGGGACAGGCGAAGCTCAAACATGGCAGGTGAAGACAGCCGGCGGCCGGGCGACGATCAAGATCGAGCCGGTCCTCACCTTGTCAACACTCATCACGATCCGGGATGCAGTGCGTGCCGGCGTCGGTGCAGGACGTCTTCCCATTTCGCTGGTCAGCCACGACCTGGCTGACGGCACGTTGGTCAATTGGGGGGATATCGACGGCCCCGAGATCGCTCTCTGGACGCTCTACCCCTCCAGGCGGCTGCTCAGCGCGC
The DNA here is from genome assembly GCF_005862305.2 of Rhizobium indicum. Lineage (NCBI taxonomy): Bacteria > Pseudomonadati > Pseudomonadota > Alphaproteobacteria > Hyphomicrobiales > Rhizobiaceae > Rhizobium > Rhizobium indicum. The sequence continues at coordinate 1,460,760 of NZ_CP054021.1, forward strand.
GCGTCTCGGCGTTCCTGGACTTTCTGAAACAGGCCTTCCCCAACGGCACGGCCGACGAACTGGCCGCCTATATCGGCAGGTGATGACCGAACCCGCTTTCGGACGCAGAGAATCTGGCCCATAACCGACGAGATCGACATCCAGAGGAGAGCAGCGTGTTTCGTTATTGCTTGCGGAGAGGTATTGCGGGGCGGAGCCGAAGCCGATGCGCCCGCTCTGCGCGCCGTCATTCGTCTTGATGCTGTTTATGATGTCAATTCCGTCCCCAATGATTATTTTGGTTGAGTTCGTCAACGCTCGAGCTCAGCCTGCGTGAAGCGCGGCGTGATGTGCTGCGGGCAGTTCCAGTCGAACGCCTCCACCACGATGAGGACGAGACGTTCCACGCGAGCGGGGTAGTCAGGCACGGTCAGCTTCTTCGCCAGCACCGGATCGTCTGTCGCATCGATGATGCACATGTGACCAAAGATCTTCAGACGCTGCCGGTGCGCATAGTCCATCAGGAACAATGAGACGCGGTCATTCGTGCGCACATTGCCCGTAGTGATGTATTGCCCGTTACCGCGAAAATCCGCGAAGCCCAGCGTCGATGCATCGACGGTGGTGAGAAAGCCCGCGGGGCCGCCACGGTACTGGACATAGGGCCATCCGGTGTCCGAGACACTGCCGAGATAGAAACCATCGCGCGCCCTGATGAAGGTCCTTTCCGACGGACCCAGGCGCTGGCTCTGCCCGGTATCGTCTGCGTGGCCGCGCACGCCTATCCGCTCCCACTGCGCCGCGCTGCCATAGTGTTCCTGCGCGGCCGCGACGGAGGCCGTCGTGGCGATACCGAGATATCTGGTGCTCATGTCGGTTCAACCTCGCGACTGCCCGAGCGGGCCCGCCGCAGCGGACCTCAGTTCTGTAAGGCCCAGTCCGCCACCTGCCAGCGCATCTGCCCGCGGTCGGCGACGACCCGGCCGAGCCCTGGGAAGGGCATGTGCGTGGCGGCGATGAGCGCGCCCTCCGAAGCGGCGCGAGGAAAAAAGCGGTCGCGCATCGCTTTGGCCGCTGCAGGGTCCTGCTCGAACAGGAAGAACACATCGGTGGCCCCAGGATGCACGACCGGAAAGATCATATCCGAAACCATGATGAGGCTCTGCCCGCCATCTTCGACCCGCACGCCGATATGGCCGGGTGTATGGCCGGCAAGGTCGACAATGGAGACGCCCCGCACAATCTCACGCTCGCCGTCAATCGCCTGGAGTTTCGGGTAGAGGCGCACGACCTCCCCCGCCATTTGGAAGCTGGTCTGCAGATAATCGGGCGCGCCGCTGCGCTTGGCCGGGTCGGTCCAATGGGTGACGTCGCGACGATCGATGTAGAGTTCCGCCTTGGGGTAGTTGTTCTTGCCCCCGACGATCAGACCGCCCATGTGGTCCTGATGCATATGCGTCACGATCACCGCGTCGATCTGGTCGCGCTGCAGGCCGAGCGCGCCGAGCGCCTGCGGCAGGTCGCCGGTCTGCCCGATCGAGCCCGCTGGACCGGCATCGATTAGGATCCGGCGCTCGCCATCCTCGACCAGATACTGGTTGAAGAGAAACCGCACGCCGCTCGGCCGGGCGGTGAACTGCGCGATTGCCGCCTGTTCGACCTCGGCCGCGGCGCGTCCCGGAAAATAGTCGTAGGGCATATCGGCATACCCGTCCGTCAGGGCTGTCACCGTGAAGCGGCCAATGCGGATCTGCGCCAGCGGCGTAACGCTGACCGGCGTCTTAGCGGTATCCGGCGTCGCGGCAAGGGCGGGCGCGGGAGCGCCACCGATCATGTCTCCGCCGAGGAGGCTCCCCCCGATGAGGCCCAGAGGAAGCGCGCTGGCAAAGGCGCGACGTGAAAGTTGAGGCATGGCGTCTTCCTCCGGATCTTTGGCAAACGGGAGCCAGCCGGCCGGCGTCCCCTGGACGACATGAAAGCTATGATATCCACAATTGATAGGGTATCCTGCCATTTAGAGAACTTACCTCTCAAATTCCGGAAGGTTTCGATGGATCGGTTCGAAGCAATGTCGGTGCTGCTGGCGGTGGTCGAGGCAGGCAGCCTCTCGGCCGGGGCGCGGCGACTGCATGCACCGCTCGCCACGGTCAGCCGCAAGGTCGCCGATCTTGAAAAGCACCTTGGTGTGCGCTTGGTCCTGCGCACCCGCCGCGGCCTCGGCGTGACGGAGGAGGGGCGCGCCTTCGTCGCCGCGTCCCGTCGCATTCTGGAGGAACTGGACGCGGCGGAGCGGCAGGCCAGCGGCGATCATGGCGCGCTGCGTGGCGGGCTGCACGTAACGGCACCGATTGCCTTCGGCGAGCGCCATCTGCTGCCAATTGCGCTGGAATTCCTGAAGGAGCAACCCGATATCAACCTGCGCCTGACCCTGGTCGATCGGCAGCTAAGTCTGGTGGATGAGCACGTTGATGTGGCCCTGCGGATCGGGCATCTGGCGGACAGCGCGCTTATCGCAACGCGCGTGGGCGCCGTCCGCCGGGTGATGTGCGCGAGCCCCGACTATCTCGCCCGCCGAGGAGTGCCGCGTCAGCCGGATGACCTCGCCCAGCATGACGGCATAAGCTTCCAAGGCTTCGCGACCGCGCCGGAATGGCGCTACCGCCGGGATGGCGCGGCCTTTGCCGTCGAGCCGCGCTACAAACTCGCGGTCAACACGACGGAGGCCGCCATTCAGGCAGCACTGGCCGGTATCGGCATTATCCGCGTGCTGTCTTACCAGATCTCCGATCAATTGCGCTCCGGCGCGCTGCAGGAATTGCTGACGGAGTTCGCACCGGAACCGCTTCCGGTGAACGTTGTCCATGGACCAGCCGATCCCCTGCCGCTGAAGGTGCGTTGCTTCCTCGACTGGATCGGGCCCCGCCTACGCGCGCAGATGGCTCGCTAGCGTCCCCGCTATCCAGGCGCGCCTCCGTTAATCGCGGTCAGGCACACTGTGAGAATGCTGCAAGGTGCAGCGCACCTTCCCCAAGCTCCTGACATGTCGGGCTTTCCAGAAAGAGCCAAACATCTCCAGGACTGCAACGAGGGCGCAGAACTGCCGTTGATTGGAAGTGGGACGATAATCTTCGGACCGGCAGCGGAAATAATTTCCGTCAAGGCGCAATGGTCCCAGGTTCTGAGCTCTGGCCCGATGGCATGGGGACTTGTACCTTCGGTGCTTCAAGAAGACATTCAGCATTGCTGTCACAGCCCCAGAGCGGACCCCGCAGCCTGTAGGTCGGCTGCTCCTGTCGATCGATCTGCGATGTATTTCACATGTGATATTGGTTATTGTCCTGGGGCTGTGAGCGGTTTCATTAAGCGATCGTTCACGTATTCAAGGGGTTTGTACGTTTGCGTCCGGAGCTTCGATCGTGCTTTCCTACTTCTTTGGCCCGTACGTACTTGTACCAGAGCGGCAGTCGCTGATGCGGGATCAGACGGCCGTTCGTGTCGGTAGCCGCGCACTGGAAATTTTGGCGGCGCTGATCGAGCGTCCCGGCGAACTGGTGGGCAAGGCTGAGCTTGTGTCGCGCGTCTGGCCGGATACCTTCGTCGAGGAAAGCAATCTCAAGGTAAACGTTGCAGCTCTTCGTCGCGCGCTTGGCGATGCTCCGGGCGACATGCAATACATAGCGACGGTGAGCGGCCGGGGCTATCGGTTCGTCTTTCCCGTGCGTATTTCGGGGCAGAATGACACCTCCGTCACGGCGAAGGCTCAAGGTGCCCGCACGCACAATCTGCCTGTTTCAACAACCCGTTTGGTGGGAAGAGGCGATGCTGTTGATGCAATCCGGTGCGCACTTGAGGTATCGCGCCTCTTGACGATCGTTGGCCCGGGTGGCGTCGGCAAGACGAGGTTGGCTCTCGCAATAGCTGATCAACTTACTGCTGCGTATCACGATGGCATCTGGTTCGTTGATCTGGCGACCGTGAACGATGCAACTCTCGTACCGACGGCGATCGCCACGGCGATGGGATTGAGGGTCCACTCGGCGAAGATCAAAGCTGCGGTCGCCGCCTTCGCAACCGACCGGGAATTCATGCTTGTGCTCGACAATTGTGAGCACGTCATCGAAGCGGTGGCCTCCTGCGCAGAAACGCTCCTGGCCGCCGCCGCGAGGGTACGGATTCTCGCCACGAGCCGTGAACCCATGCGGGTTGTCGGAGAACAGGTCTATCGCCTGCCGCCTCTCGAAACACCACCCGAAGTGTCCGAACTGTCCGCAGCCCAGGCTTTGGCGTTCCCAGCGGTGGAGCTCTTCGTCGAGCGCGCGGCCGGAAGTCGCGGCGAGTTCAAGCTTAACGACGGGAACGCGCCAGTCGCTGCTGAGATCTGCCGCAGGCTCGATGGGCTGGCACTCGCGATCGAACTCGCTGCGCCGCGACTGGATGCGTTCAGTACACGCGAACTCCTCGACCTTCTCGCCGATCAATCTCATGTGTTGAGCGATAGGCGGTGTGGCGACCCTCGCCACCACACCTTGGCTGCAACGCTGGACTGGAGCTATGGCCTGCTCGCCGAGCCTGAGCGCGTCCTGCTGCGACGCCTCTCGGTCTTTGCAGGCGCCTTCAGTCTCGAATCGGCCTGCGCCGTTGCAGTCGACAAGGGTCGTGCCCGCTCCGGATGCATTCACGGTGTCGCGAACCTCGTTGCGAAGTCGCTTATATCGACGGAGAGAGGAGAGCTCGGGACGCACTACAGATTGCTCGATACAACCCGCAAATATGCGCTGCAGAAACTTGCCGAGAGCGGCGAAAGCAACAGCCTGCGCCAGCGCCACGCCGAACATCTCCTCGAACTCGCCAAACGCGCCGAGGCGGAATGGAAAATCCGGCCGACGGCCCAATGGCTCGCCGAGTACGGGCGAAAGATGGACGATATCCGCGGTGCTTTGGGCTGGGCGTTCTCCGGGAACCGCAGCGTTGCCACCGGCGTAGCGCTCACGGTTGCTGCTCTCCCGTTTTGGGAACATCTTTCGCTCCTGGAGGAGTGCCGCACCGGGGTAGAACTCGCTCTCAGTCGTTGTTTTGCCGATTTCCGTAGTGCGAGCGACGACATGAAGCTGCAGCTTGCCTATGGCACGGCGCTGCTTCACACCCGCGGCCCGCTGCCCGAAGTCAAGACCGCCTGGACCACAGCCCTCGGCTCCGCCGAAGTGCTCAACGACACCGAATACATGCTCAGGTGCCTGTGGGGATTGTGCGACTATTTCACCTGGACGGGCGATCACCAATCGGCCTTGGGGATGGCGGATCGGATAAGAAAGCTGGCAACCGACCGCGGCGATCTGGATGCACGCAACAATGTCGATAGGCAGACTGGAACCGCTCTGCGCTACTTGGGAGAGCTTGGCGAGGCACGGCGTCACCTCGAACGCATGATCTCCCGATATGTCCCTCCCGTGACCCGTTCCGACATTGCGCGTTTCCAGTTGGACCCACGATCTGCGGCAAGGGGCACCCTTGCGAACGTCACCTGGCTGCAGGGGCATCCCGACAGGGCGGTTGCCATGGCGCAGCGTCAATTGGAAGAGGCACGGGCCTCGCAGCACGCCCTCGCGCTCTGCAATGCCATCGTCCACACGACCTGCCCCATTGCACTGTGGACGGGAGACCTTGCTGCCGCGGAGCGCCTGCTTGTTGGCATCGAAGCCCATGTCGCGGAGCACGCGATGTCGATTTGGAGTGCCATGAGCCGCTGCCTGCGCGCAGAGTGGTTGCTGCAAAGCGGTGATCCGTCTGGACTGGCGATGTTGAGAGGCGCGCTCGATGAGCTTCTTGTGGTAGGTTTCCGCATGCGTTGCCCTTTCTATATCGGCGTTTACGCTGCGGGTCTGGGGGATCATGGGGACGTTGATGCGGGGCAGACCGCGATCGGCGAGGCAGTCGCGCTTTCGGCATCGACCGGCGAAATCTGGTGCATGCCGGAACTGCTGCGCATAAAGGCGGTTTTGTTGGGCAAGGAAAGCGCCAACCGGACGGTAAAAGCCGCAGAAGCCCTTTATTTTCAGTCGCTCGACCTCGCGCGCCACCAAGGTGCACTGTCATGGGAGTTGCGCGCCGCAACGGCTCTCGCCGAGCATTGGGCTCAGTCGGGACAAAGCGAAAGGGTTGGCGGGCTTCTGGCACCGATTTATCGACGCTTCGGCGAAGGGCTCACCACCCGCGATCTGGTGAAGGCGCGCGCACTCCTCGATAGCCTGGGGGATGCTGGCAAGGGGAGCAAAAGCGCTGCTCGTCAGGCTCGTCGCGATGGGCATACAAGTCCGAATTCCTAGCGCGCTAGCGCTCGCGTACGGCGATCCAACATGAGAAGGATCGGAGCGATCGCGGCAATGCCCGCGAAGATTGAAAAGGCCTCGACGTAGCGCGTACCTTCGGCGGCCATGATGTGCAGCGATGCCGGGCCAAGTCCAGCGCCCATGGTCAAAGCCATGTAGTTGATGCCGAAGAGCTTGCCGAAGCTTCGCATTCCGAACCGTTTCGACAGCAGGTAACCGATCGCGTCGCCCTCCGCTCCGGTGGCGAGGCCGAAGAAGACGGCGCTGACATAGACGGGGATCAGAGCTTCGGAATTCAACAGAATGAAATGACCGACAACGGGTGACAGAAAAGCCAGGCTGGTCAACGGGACCGGGGGAAATCGATCGAGCAGTGCCCCGAAGCCGAGACGCATGACAATGAAGGACAACCCCACAAGGCTCATGACCAAGGCCGCCATTGCCGGATCCGCTCCGCGATCCGCCAGCACGACAGGGAGCGAAATAGACCCGGCTGCAGCGGCGAAGTAGTTGAGAAAAAATGCGCCCAGCATCAACCAGAAGCTTGCCGTCTCCACCGCCCGGCGAACAGTGTGGCCCTCGCCCCCTGTGCGGTCGGGTCGCTGAAGCACGGGCGGATCACGAATAACGAAAAGCGCGACGGGAAGCGTGACCGCAATTGATATCAGACCGGCTGCCATGAAGGCAAAGCGCCAGCCCCACTCGGAAATCAGGAATGCAAGGAACGGAGGAAGCGTTGCGATCCCAAGCCCCACGAAGGAAAGCATGACACCCAGTGCGAGACCGCGTCGCGCGGAGAACCATCCGACCACCACATAGGTGTAGGGCACGCCGGTCTGCGCGGCACCCATAAGGCTTGCCACGGCGACGGCCACGATGAATGTAGTCAAATTCTGCGACGCAATGCCGACCCCGATCAGGCCGATCGCCATCGACATGGACGATACGGCAAGCACCCGGCGCGGGCCGAACCGATCCGTCAACGCCCCTACTACAGGCGACATAAGACCGTTTACGACGGCTATCGGTGCGACGACGGCGGCCACCACGGTCCGATCCCACCCAGTATCCTCGGTGATCGGCACGATGAAAACGCTGAAGCCATAGATCAGCACGATCCCGATGCTGAAATACATTCCCGCGCCTGCACCCAGCACGATTGCAATCCGTCTGGTCCGCCCCGCCGTTGTGTCCATATCCCTTATGAGCCTTTGTTGGCCCCGGTCCGGGGGCCGCGGTCCGCGCGCAGGAAGATACCAGGTCGCCGTTATCGTACTGACCGGATGGCTGCTCGGTTCACCAAATTTCCCAGATCTTAACCAGCCTCGCAAGCGCGGACGCGCTAGAATTTGCGCAGTCACCCCGCGAACACAGGAGGCAACGATGTCTCGCGATCAAAAGCCAGCTACCCAACCGGACGACCCGGAGCGCCGAGCCATCCTTCGCGCCGCCGGAGGCGTTGCAATCGGCGGAATTGCCGCTGCCCTAGCAGGCGATGCAACTGCGTCCGCAGATACGCCAGTCGCAACCGGCGATCCAGGTTCGCTGGGTGCCCGGCTTCAGGGCGTACAGCATTTCGGCCTGACCGTGCAGAACATGGAACGCGCGTACGAGTTCTACACAGCCGTACTCGGTGGGACCGAAGTCTTCCGCCATGGTGACTTTCAAGGCGACGCCGTGCAGAACACACTGCTTGCCGACCAGGAAATCCTGGCCAATCAGCTCGGCGTCAATCCGCGGACGATCGGCGTGCCTGACCTCAGGGACGGCGCCCAACGCCTCGATGTGCGATTCATCCAGTTCGACAACGTCGTTATTGAGCTCTTGCAGTATCGCGATGCGGACCAACCGATGGGTGGTCCCAAGGCGTTCGCGGAACCTGTGGAGCACATGAGCCCGGCTTTTCCGCGAATGATGCACATCTGCTTCTACGTCCGGGATGATGTCGACTTCAACCAGTTTATCGCCGATCTCGAGGCGGAGTCCGAGCGGCGTGGCATGACGCAGGTGCGGGCAAATCGCATCATACGTGTTTCGACAGAAGACGAACGAAAGGCGGCCCCCCAGAGCGCCAACACCAACAAAGTGACCGTTGCGCCATCAGACGGCTGGGAACTGATCTATTGCAAGGGCCCGGAGGGGGAACAACTGGAGTTCGTGAAGGCGCTTGGATCCGTGAAAAAACGGTTTGCCGATGCATTGGCGGCGCATCTGCAACTTGCGAGCGCGAAGTAAGCGCAGAAGGCATCAGCATCACTTTGCAGGCCGGCACCCGGATTTGGCCAGCGGGCCATCTTACCGCGCTTGGCAAGATAAGGAGAAACGACATGATCACTACGCTGCAGCTGCAAGCTTCGGCTATTCTGCTCGGGGGCCTGCTCGCGGGACCCGTTCTCCAAGCGGACGCGCTCGCTCAGGAAGGCCCGGGCCAGGGCTATGCCAAAATTGCAAGTGGGGCCTATTCGGTTGTTGCCGAGGTCCGTGCCAAACCGGGCAAGGAGGCCGAACTACGGGCCGTCACGCTTCCTCTTATTGACCTTGTCCGCAGCGATCCCGCAAACCTCGTCTATTTTCTTCAGGAGAACCGTGAGACCCCCGGACACTTCATCTTCTACGAGATATTCGCCAACGAAGCCGACTTTGAGGCTCATAACGCCATGCCGTATGTGAAGGAGTGGTTTGCCAAGCTGCCCGAACTCGCCGATGGCGGAGTGAAGGTGATGCGAATGCAGATCCTCGCGCCGGCTGGCGACTAGCACGCTTCCCACGAAACTGGACGTCGGCGAACGAGGGCCATCGCGGATTGCTCGGGGAAGAGCACGCCGCGCCGCAGGCGCCGCTTTTGCACACGACACCATCAAGCCAAGAAGGAGCTGCAAGATGAGACTCAAGGGCAAGGTTGCATTGGTCACAGGAGCCGCAGGTGGTATCGGTTTCGCAGTCGCGGATCTGTTCAATAGCGAGGGCGCCATTGTCATCGCCGCCGACATCAAGCCGTCCGAAAAACCATATCCCGACGCCGTCGAAGCAGTGACGCTTGATGTGACCAGCGAAGAGCAATGGGCAACGGTCGTTGCCGCGATCGTCAGGAAACATGGCCGACTTGACGTGCTTGTAAACAATGCCGGCATTATCGCCTACGAGCCGCTCGACAAGCTGGAGATGAAGGACTGGCTGAAGATGATCGCCGTCGACCAGACTGGTGTCTTCCTCGGCATGCGGGAAGCAATTCGCGTCATGCGCAAGCAGCAAGCGGGTGCGATCGTCAACATCTCCTCGATCTGGGGCAGTGCAGCGGTTGCGGGTGCGCATTCCTACCATGCCGCAAAAGGTGCAGTCCGCAACATGTCGAAAAACGCGGCGATGACGTACGTATCCGACGGGATCCGGGTCAACTCCGTGCATCCGGGCTTCGTACACACGCCGCTGACGGATGCACAGGCGCCAGAGCTCAATGAAGCTGTCATCGCGGCAACACCGATGAAGCGCGGTGGCAGGTCGATCGAGATCGCCTACGGCTGCCTGTATCTAGCTTCCGAGGAGGCAAGCTACGTGACCGGCGTCGAGTTGAACATCGACGGCGGTTATCTTGCCCAGTAGCGCAATAGACATGCGGGTCATCGCGGGCGGCTCTCTCTTACGAGCCGCAGACGCGATCAGTCAGACAACTTGATCCGGACCTTGTTCTCCATTTTTCGGGACCGTCTTGGGCAAGAGTCGGGAACGAATCCATCCGCGCAGTCGTGCGCGTCAGCAGTGAATGTCTGCTTTCGATTCCGTTAGCGCAAACGCCAATGACTGGATTGGGGGCGTATGACCGCCGCTCAGCGCCGCAACCTTCATGGTCCGCTTTGGCGGATGTTTTTGAAAGCCTAGTATCTTTCCCCTGGTCCGGGCGGCAGATATTTGGGCCACGTTGCATATTGCCTCCTGAGGTCATCGATATCGGCTCCGTCAGGTAAATGGCCGAAAATAACCGGCCTTCCCCAACGGCACGCCGGAGGAGCTGGCCGCCTAATATCGGCAGGTGATGGCCGCGCTGCCGGTGTGGCGGGTCTGGCCTAGGACCGATCGACAATACTCCTACCGGCATTTGTCGAGCGCTGAGCAATCGTCCGAATTCAGAAGCTCCATTTCTAAACCCATGCAGATATTCCCGCCTAATCGGATGATCTCGTGGGGCTTATATCACTAACCGCCAACATGAGCCGCAAAGAGCGGGGTCATCGCTTTCGACGTCAAAAGAACGTTTCGCGAAGCGACGCCCGTTTGGTCGCGGTCAATCAGGAGACTGATCATGAATAAGCAAAGACGGATCGAGCTGAGCATCGGACGACGAGATTTTGTGGTGGGGGCGGCCCTCACTGGAGCAACCCTGCCGCTCGGATCAATGGCTGGGGCCGCGACCTCGGATACGTCAACCACGCAGACAGGATCGATTATGGAAACACGTAGACTGGGAACTCTGGAGGTGTCGGAAATCGGCGCCGGCGCCATGAGCATCAGTGGCACCTACGGCCCACCGGCCGATATTGCCCAAGGCATCCAAACTTTGCGCACCGCACATGACAACGGCGTGACCTTCTTCGACACCGCCGAAGTCTACGGGCCCCATACAAACGAAGAGTTGGTGGGTGAAGCCTTGGCACCCATGCGGGACAAGGTGAAGATCGCCACCAAATTCGGCTTCGCCCTCGACGGCACGACCGCGCGGGACAGCCGGCCGGAACGCATCAAGCGAGTTGCCGAAGAATCGCTGAAGCGCCTCAGAACAGATCGCATCGATCTGTTCTATCAGCATCGCGTCGACAGGAACGTGCCGATCGAGGACGTGGCAGGCGCCGTCAAGGACCTGATCCAGGAAGGCAAGGTGCTGCATTTCGGCTTGTCTGAAGCGAGCGCAAAAACCATTCGGCGAGCCCATGCCGTGCAGGCGGTCACGGCTGTGCAGACGGAATACTCGGTGATTGAGCGCAGTCCCGAAACGAACGGTGTCCTGGCGACATGTGAGGAACTCGGGATCGGCTTCGTGCCATGGGGACCGCTCGGGATGGGGTATCTGACAGGCAGCATCGACAGCAAGACCAAGTTCGATCCGAAAACGGACCTTCGCGCGAACTTTGAACGCTTTAGCGCGGAAAACATGGCGGCGAATATGCCGATCGTTACCTTCCTGAGGCAGTTCGCGGCGAAAAAGGGAGTCACACCTTCTGCTGTCGCGCTGGCATGGCTGCGAGCACAGAAGCCCTTTATCGTGCCGATCCCTGGCACCCGCAACATCGACCACCTGGTTGAAAATCTCGGGGCGCTTCGTGTCGAACTGACGCCTGAAGATCTCGCCGAGATCAATGCCGTGCTCTCCACCATAACCGTGCATGGCGGGCGCATGAGCCCGATGTTTACGGAATCGGTCGACGTCGAAGCCTGATCTTCCGGAACGGCGGGCGCTCAAGCGGCGCCCGCTGGCATTTCCGAAGCCGCCACAGGTCACATTTCCCATATCCAGAAAGGATCCTCATGCCATCGTTCCGTTCTGTCCTTCTAGCCCTCGGTGGGGCCGCTCTGCTCCTAGCATCCGGCCTTGCCGCCGCAGCCGCCAACCGCGCGACCTTCCCGAAAGATTTCAAGCAGATGGTTATGTATGGAGATTACAGGCGCGGCTCAGGTGGCGAGCTGGCTTATGCCCTGAAGGAAACGATCGACATCGCGAAGGCTGGCCAGCCGTTACCCCCGGGCACGAGGCTTGTACTGGAGATTTATGACGACGGTGCCCTAACCGGCTACTTCGTGATGGAAAAAGGCGTGGATTGGGGCCTCGAAGTCGAGGAGGAGAAGCGCACCGGTGACTGGCATTTCCAGCAGTTCGACACCAACGGCCAGGTCAACCGCACCTCGATCGCGGAACGTTGCGAGGCCTGCCACCAAGGGCAGGAAAGCAATGATTTCATGTTCACCCGCGGCCGCATGGAAGCGTATCTGCCCTGATGCCGCTTCAGGTTCGCCTGCTGATGAACGCCGTGGCGGGTGGTCTGCTAGTGGCTGCCCTGGCCTATGATTGGCTGGGCAACCTTACCCATGAACTGATCGGCACGGCCATGTTCGGGCTGCTGATCTTCCACAACGCCTTCAATCGCCGCTGGTACGGTTCGACCGCCCGCAAGGGTAGCCGGGATCTGCGCGGCTGGCTCAACATCGTCACCATCGGCGCACTCGCGGCCGCAATGCTAAGCCTGCTGGTCACCAGCTTGATCATTTCGCGCTCTCTATTCAGCCTCTTGCCGATTGCCAGCTCGTTCGGGGCACGTCAACTGCACGCCCAGGCCGCCTATTGGGCGCTGGTGATCGTCGCGGTCCACGTCGGCATGCGCTGGGCCATGATCATGGCCTCGATGCGCGCCTGGCTGCGACTTGGCACCCCCAGCGTCGGTAGGACTTGGATCCTCCGCGCCCTGGCGCTGGCCGTAGCCGCCTACGGCGTCCACAGCTGGATGGTCATGGGTACCGGGTCGCGCCTTATGGCCGAAATGACTCTTAATCTCTGGAATTTCGAAGAAGCGGCATTGCGGTTCTTTTTGCACCAGGGCGCCATTGTTGCGCTGTTCGTCTGCCTCGGGCACTACGCAACCAGCCTAATGCAATTGCGCAGGAAAGGCTCACGCTGAGTGGCATTCCGTCACAAATGACAGGTCGCGATTTCGATTCCCATCAAGACCCGATATGGCCGCTTCTGGCGGATACCGCTGACAAAGTCGCGTCGCAGGTGATGACCGCCTTTGCCGGCGTCATGGATGAGCTCCGCGTCGCATGTTTCATGGAGCGCGCAGCGGCTTATACGGGATGACGGAGAGTGGGGCGCGTGCTTTCGCCGGGAGCCCCGCCGTCGAAGAAAATCCTTCCTGCGAAACTCCTCGAATCAAAGTCGATTTTAGGGTAAAATTAACCAGTGCATTGAGAGGGCTGAAACGTCCTTGCGCGCCGCATGCGTCGCGCAGCGCTTACGAAGGAAAGATGAGCCAATGAAAAGGTTAGCAATCGTTATCCTGTCGCTGGTGACGGCGCTGACGAGCGTCCCGCCGGCCATGGCGTTTCCCACTGTTGCCGTGCCGAAAATCGAAGCCGCAGAGGCGCAGCCGGTCCAGTACAGAAATTATCGCGGCGGCTACCGCGGTGGATACCGAGGCGGCTATCGAGGCTACCGCGGGGGTGGCTATCGCAACGACAATTGGGCTTGGGGTCTCGGCGGGCTCGCGACCGGCGCAATCATCGGCGGAATGCTAGCGCAGCCGTATTATGGCCGAAGCTATTACGGTCGGGGCTACTACGATCAGGGCTACTACGACCGGGGCTACTACGGATCGCCCTATTACGGTCCGCCGCGCTACTACGGCTCGACCATTTACCGTCCGCGCTACTACGCGCCGCGCTCGTACCGCCAAGTCTATAGTGGCGGCAACGGACATACGAGCTGGTGCTACTCGCGCTACCGGTCTTACAGGGCTTACGACAACACGTTCCAGCCCTATTACGGTCCGCGACGGGCGTGCGTCTCGCCCTACTAGGCTCAGGACTTATTAATTTGGTTTGAGATGTGATTCAGGCTTCCAACAGGAGGTCTGTGATGGGTGATCTGTTTCTGCTGAGCGAGCGCCAGATGGCGCGGATATCGCCGTTCTTCCCGCAGTCGCGCGGGGTTCCGCGGGTCGATGACCGGCGGGTGGTGAGTGGGATCGTCTACGTGATCCGCAATGGCCTGCAGTGGAAGGACGCGCCGGCAGGTAATGGGCCGCACAACGCTCTACAATCGCTTCATCCGCTGGAGCCGGCTCGGCGTCTTCGATCGCATCTTCGCTGGGCTCACCGGCGGACGGTCCAGGCCTGGGCGCATCATGATCGACGCGACTCATCTGAAAGCCCACCCGCACGGCTGCGAGCCTGCTTAAAAGGGGATGTTCCCGATTGGGCGCGTTGTGCCGATCGCGGAGACAATAATCTCCGCGTCCAGCCCCATCGTTCGCAAGCCGGCGTCTCAGTCGGCAGAGAACTTCTGGACGGCGGTAACGTCGAAATAATCCCGCCACTCGACAATCTTGTCACCTTCGATCTCGAAAATGCCCATGATCATCACGCGTCCGATTTCGCTGCCGTCGGCACGCTCGAACCTGTCGAGCCTTTCGGTGAGAACGCGAGATCCGTCGGCGGCAATCGCGAGCATGTCGATATGGACCGTCGAGATGCCCATCGACGTCTCCAGTCCGTCGATCATGGCGATAGCCTCTTCGACGCCGTTCGTGACTGAAACGCCTTCGTTGACCCAGCGCGTGTTGGGTGTGAACCAGCGACGGACGGCTGGCCTTCCGCCGTCTTCCAAGAATGTGGCGCAAAAAGCCGAAACAGTTTCCGTTGGGGTGGGCATGGCAGTTCCTTTCAGGATGATTTAGAAGCCTCAACGGCCTCTGTGTTCAGCCTGAAGATAGGCTTTGAATCGCGACGCCACGATGCCAGATCTTCCGCTATCATTGCCTGATTTTCCGGAATGATTGATAATTCTGGGCAATCGAGTTAAGCTGCCTTGATGAGCGAACTCGACAAAATCCGCGCCATGGCGGTGCGCCACGCTGGCCGTCAGAGTCCTCAACTGCCGAGACTGTTCGCTTACACCCTCGACCATACAACCGAGATCGACCCGCTGATCTACGATCCTGCGGCGTCCCTGGTGATCCAGGGAACTCAGCGCATGTTTATCGGCGACAAGATGTTTGAGTACGGCCCTGGCCAAAGCATGATCGTCGCGGCTGAGATCGCTGCGTTGGGTCAGATCTGTGAGGCGTCAGAGGATCAACCGTTTCTCGCAGTCGGTCTGTTTTTGGATCCAGCCCTGCTGTCGGATCTCGTACTTGAAATGGCAGCGATACCAGAGTTGCCGATTGAATCGGGATACGGCGTCAGCACCGCGAGCGCGTCGCTTCTGGGCGCTTGGGGAAGACTACTGGAACTACTCGATCGCCCAACCGAAATCCCGGTCATGGCTCAGTCTCTGGAGCACGAGCTCATGTTTCGGCTGCTGATGGGACCGCACGGCGGCCTGCTCCGTCAGATTGCCGGATCTGACTCGCGCCTGATGCACATCCGAAAGGCCATGGCTTGGATCCGCGATCACTACACCGAGCGCCTCAATTTCAAGGCGGTCGCTGCGCTCGCGGGTATGAGCGTATCCGTGTTTTACGATCGCTTTAAAGCCGTTGCCGCCGTCAGCCCGCTTCAGTATCAGAAATATATCCGGCTCCACGAGGCCCGCCGTCGCATGATCGCGAACCAGGTGAGTGCAGCCGAGGTGGGGTTTGCGGTCGGCTATGAAAGCGCCTCGCAGTTCAGCCGTGAGTACAAGCGTCTCTTCGGAGCGCCGCCAGGTCAAGACACCGAGAGAGCGAAAGCGGGCTTGGGGGGAATCAATCGGCCAAGATCGCCTGGTGCTCGACCAGATGTTGCTTGAAACGGCGACCGTAGTCCCGCCCCACGGCCGCGACGACGCTCGCTCGTAGTGCCAAAGCCTCACGCCATATGGATACGCGTGGGAGACCCTGAAATATCATCTGCGTCACGGTCGGGTTGATGAGGTCGAAATACCGGAACAGAGGCGCGAACACCGCATCGACCATGCTGAACGTCGATCCAGAGAAGTAGGGCCCTTGGTCACGCACATCTTCGAGCCTCTCTAGCCGGTTTCGGAACGCTGCCCGCTTGGCGTCTGCGGTTGCACGATCCTTGGCGTTTAGGAGTTGCCAGGCTTCGGCTAGAGCCGCCGTACCATATTCGATCCACGCGCGCTGTTGAGCGCGAGACAGCGCGTCCTCAGAGTAGAGCCTTGCGCCGCCCTGCGTCTCCTCGAGATATTCGCAGATCACCATGCATGCTTTCGAACAGAGTTGCGTCCCAGTCATCCGCTCGCTCCATCTTCGGCAAGGGCACCTTGGACGACATCACCCTACTAAAACATGTCGCGCAAAAGTGTGCAGCGGTTTTGCGATAACGACATGCGTAAAAACAAAGAGCTAAAGCGCGACAAGCGAATCTGAAAGATCGCGACGCGCTTTAGCCGTTTAATTCAGAACAGCATTCAGGTTTGAGGCCTACCCGGTATCACATCATCATGCTTTAGCGAAAACCGCCGCTGGCGGACAATCGTTCGCCGCTCAGCCAGCGGGCATCGTCGGAAGCGAGGAAGACGGCGACACCGGCGATATCATCCGGCTG
Source organism: Rhizobium indicum (assembly GCF_005862305.2). Lineage (NCBI taxonomy): Bacteria > Pseudomonadati > Pseudomonadota > Alphaproteobacteria > Hyphomicrobiales > Rhizobiaceae > Rhizobium > Rhizobium indicum. Next base: position 1,477,316 of record NZ_CP054021.1, read on the forward strand.
GCCGATGCGGCCGAGCGGTGTCTGGGCGACGATGGTCTGCTGGAAATCCGAGCCGATGACGCCCGCCGTGTGCGTGCCCTCGGTTTCGACCATCCCTGGCAGGATGGCGTTGACGCGGATCTTGCGCGGGCCGAGTTCCTTGGCAAGCACGCTGTTGATGCCCTCGACGGCTCCCTTCGTCCCGGTATAGACGGCGGAGTCTGGCGGCGCCAGACTGGTGACCACCGAGGAGATGTTGATGATGCTGCCGCCCTCGCCGAGATGCTTCACCGCTGCCTGGGTGGTCAAGAGAACACCGAGAACATTCACGTCGAACATGCGACGATACTGTTCCTCGGTCACCTCACCGATCGGCGCGAATTCATAGACGCCGGAATTGTTGACCAGCACGTCGAGCTTGCCGAACTCCTTGACCGCAGCATCGACCAGTCCCTGTGCCTCACCGGCCTTCGAAACATCGCCTTGCACCGCAATGGCTTTGCCACCGGCCGCGCTGATCGCCTCAACCACGGCGTCGGCTCCCGACTTGCTCGAAGCGTAGTTGACCACCACTTGCGCACCCTCTGCTGCGAACGCCTTGGCAATCGCAGCGCCAATGCCTTTGGAGGCGCCCGTTACGACAGCGACCTTTCCTGTGAGCTTAGCCATTTCTCGTCCCTTCAGATCTGGACAGCCGCCGGGATTGGCAGGCTTGTTCCATAGTTCAGAAATTCGGAACTGTTGATCTCGATGTCAAGGGACGCTATATAAAATTCATGAGACCGCTCTTTCACCCAGCCCTGGAGGACATCAAGCCCGAGGCGATCCTCTATGCGCTGTCCGATCCGGAGCGCGTTGCCATTTATGCAAAGCTTGCCGGCGCCAGCAGTGGCGGGACGTGCTCTGCGCTTGCCGATCTCGGCGATCGCGTCATTCCAAAGTCGTCGCTGTCCAACCATTTCAAGGTGCTGCGCGAGTCCGGGCTGATCATGAGCGAGCGCCAGGGTGTGGAGATGCGCAATCAAACGCGCTGCCCCGAGCTGGACGAACGCTTCCCGGGCCTGATCAAGGCCATCCTGACGGCTTACGGCCAGCTTCCCGGGCAGCCGAAGACGGACTGATCGACCCTAGAGAATAGCCCCCAATGGCCGCTGCCGGCGGAGGTTCGCCTGGTGCTTGCAGGCAACACGAATGGTCGCATGGATCCAGTCGCCCTTTCTATCTGCCCTACTGATGATTGTGGGCGTAGTTTGCGACCCGCGCATTGGACCGACAGGCGACCCAATGCGGGAGCACCAACAGCGGACAGAAGCAGATCAACGAGCGCTGCGGGTTATGATCTCCATCACGAGCTCTTTGTCTTTGTCCGTCCGATAGATTCCCCACACCCGGCAGCCGCGCATGATTTCATAGTTTTCGCGGTTATCCGGGTTCGATCGCATGAGCGCCACAATCACGTCGTTCGCCCCCTCCACTGGTCCGCAAGCCCGCTTCGTGTCCAATTGAAAGACAATGGCCCCTGTTGAACGCTCCCCTTCAGGGTCTCCAGTATTTCGAGGGTCACCCGCGCCTCTTGGCCCGGTTCCAAAACTTCGAAGTCCCGGAAATTGCCCCGAACGATCACGTCAGCGTCGAACAGCTCAGAAAAAAATGGTCGAGGTACTGCGCACGCGTGAGCGCTCGTCGCTGCGACGAAAACGGAAATCAGGGCGCAGACTGCCGGAAGCAAAAATTTCATCCCCCCAAGCGCAACTAAGATGCAAAGGCGGTTTCATATTCAGGATAGGCCATGCCCAATATGATAATATTTATTTCCTGAACGGTTTCATTGAAATCCTCAATCGCGACGCCCTCGCATCGAAGCACCCCGAACTCTGCTGAACATGCAGAGAGCTGGGCCTTGCCCTCTAAATCATTATATTCGCCGTCAATTACGAACGCGTGGAGGCGTGGATCATAATCTGGAGTGGGAACAAAATGTCCCCCTGCAACGCCCATCGACGGATCGATGGGACCGAGATCGGCGTGCCCAATGATTTTTTCTTCGTGCAGAATATCGACATTCATGGCTTCATCTCGAAGTTTGCCTCGTTGCCTACCCACCGAATTTTCGACCACTATACCGCGAAGCTCCATTATATAGGATGTCATCACGATGCTTCCTTCCGAGTGGCAATTGAACGAGTACCGCCGCGTAGGGGCTGGAGCCGGCTCATAACAGCAACAGGCCGACACGCGAACTGCTAGTCAGCGACTGGTCCAACCTTTGGCCTTAGCTTAATTCTTGATCACATTGATGTTGACGGTGACGTCCTTGATGGTCCCCTCGCCGTAGGACACCCTCACCTTGTACATGTCACTTCCAGAATAGCCGCTGTTGGAAGTATAGTATTCCGACACGCCGAGAGATTTCCTGGAATTGCATTTAATGCGGATGCCATCCTTGTAATTTGAATAAATATTCTCTTTGACGAATTCAACCGAGCCATGCGCCGGGGCTTGTACCAATTCTATATTGGCCATTGTTGCAGCCGTGCAGTCTTCATTCAAATTGTAGGACTGGCCCATCTTTGTCCGCTCTCCACTCAGAGCCCGACTGTGATCCGCAGAAATAGCGACACCGTTTTGAGTGGTGACACATCCAGACAGACCGAAAATGATGGAAAGCACAGAAATCGAAATAGAGTTTTCTTTCAAAAATCGCGAAGCCTGCATTTTGTTTTTCATCTCTTGGTTTTATCAATAGCGCCATTCACCTTATCCAAACAGCAGCCTATTGCAATCGTAGGTGCCTGCGGCCGCAACCGCCTTCATGGCCTTATCACCGCGGAAGCAGCCTGCCAGCAAAGCCGATGGTACAGCGCCCATGCTCGATTTTAATCCGCTTTATTCGACCCCGCAGGTTGCGGCTATCGAACAGTTCATCGATCGGCATTATCCGCTCGCAGGGCCGGTTTCCTGCCGGATGCTCCAGCGCGGTTTGAATGATGTGTATCTTGCCGTCGGAAGCAACGGCGAGCGTTATGTGTTCCGGCTTTCCCACCGCCGCGCCCGTGGTCCGGCCGACGTCAAGACCGAAACGGCTTTCCTGACGCATCTTGCGCAATCTGGCGTTCCCGTCGCCGCAGCCGTCCCGACACGCGAGGGCAGCTTGTTCGTTGAGGGAGATGCGCCGGAGGGCGTGCGCCAGGCCGTGCTCTTCCGGGCGCTCGAGGGCCGCAAGCCGGATACGGCGGATGCCGGCGATGCGCGGGCCAACGGCAAGACCCTTGCTTTGATGCACGACGCCGCCGAGACATTTCAGCCGGACGGAGCGCTCTATCGGCTTGATCTCGAACACTTGCTGCATCGGCCGCTTGCCCGCATATGCGACAGCGGCGTCGTGGAGGACGCCGAGGTCCGCAGCGAACTTGAAGACATCGCTGCGCGGACCGCAAAGGCGATCGAAGCCTTCGGCGATTTGACGTCGACCTATTGCCACGGCGACTGTCACGGCTTCAATGCGCGGATCAACGACGCCGGTGAAGCCGTATTTTTCGACTTCGATGACGGAGGTCCGGGATATCTCGCCTACGACTTGTCGGTGTTTTTGTGGGCTCAAATATCCTTCGGTCGGAGATCAACCGCCATGTGGGACGCCTTCGTCGATGGCTATCGAACCGTCCGGCCGATCACGCCCGACGACTTCGAAGCCGCCCATCGCTTCGTGATCGTCCGCCACATCTGGCTGATGGGCGAATATGCCAGCCGGGCCCAGGAATGGGGAAACGAGACTGTCGGCTGGATTGCCCGGGAAGCAAATTTCCTCAGGCGGTGGGAGACCGAGCGATGTGTCGATCGGCTGTTTTGATTCAGGCCTACTCGGCAGCCGGAGGATCGGCGGTGCGCCGGCGCAGTCGGCGATCGCTTCGACCTTCGCCCACTCCTGGTGCCGATAAAGGAACGCCCGTGAAGGTCGATATATGGGACTTGGCGGGATATCAGCACTCCCGCTGTGTCATATTTTCTTGAGAAGCGTTAACATGGTTCCGCTGGATTGCCCGGTGTGACGGCGGTACGCGCGACCCGAATGGCCGTGTTACGGTCCATTCTTGATCGGGAGAGGATGGTAAGCCATGGAAGCCGCAGAACTACGATATAATTGGGCTGATCCCGACGTCTACGAGACATTCATAGGGCGCTGGAGCGAACATCTGGCAAGCCCATTTCTCACACGTGCCAATATTGCTCCGGGCAGTCGCGTGCTCGATGTAGCATGTGGGACAGGTGTGTTGTCGAAAGCGCTGGCCGAGGCGGGAGCGCATGTGATCGGTGTTGACGCATCGGAGGGATACCTGGAAGGAGCCCGCCGTCGACGATCCCACCCCAATATCGCATATGAACACGGCGATGTCCGGCACATGCGGTTCGACACTAACTTTTTCGATGCGGCCGTTTCCACGCTGGCCCTGGACGTTATCCCGGAAATTGAACAGGTAGTTGCCGAGATGATGCGCGTGACCCGTCCAGGCGGCGTGGTCGCGTCCGCCGTTACTCAGTTCTTGGGTGGCATGCCCGCCTTCGATCTCGTCATTAACACCGGCGCCGTGCTTGAGACCGACTTCGCCAGGCTGAGATCCATGCGGGCGGGGCGCCAGCTCTTCTGGCCTAATGGTCAGGCGACGTTGTGGCGGAAGATCGGCCTCGTCGACGTGACGGAGATTCCCGTTGTCGTGGATTGCGAGTATGCGTCCTTCGCGGATTATTGGGCTACGTTCACCGACGGCCCAGGCAGCATCACAAGCACATTGATTGCACTTTCGGACGATGCCCGCGGTTCGATCGAACAGCATGTTCGTGCCGGGTATCTGGTTGGCTTACCCGATGGACCCCGGTCATTTCCCATGATGTTCCGTGTGGTGCGTGGCTTGGTCCCGGCCTGATTCTGGAGAGCATGCAATGGGCCTGCGAGGGCCCGGTGTGGGCCATTCTGAGACCATAATCCCCGCGGGTTGATCGTCAGCTATCGTTCCTCGGCAGCCAAAAGCTGCCAGGCCGCTAACGGCCCCAAATGCCGATCAGCAATGCGCCTCATAATGGTCATCGAGCCACCCCGTCGCTGTTGCTGCAAGGCGGACATGACGCAGTGACAACGCGGCTCGCAGTTGCGCCAAAAGCCGCCATTCCGCCCCATGCGGGTGATTAGATCACGAATCCCTCCTCGTACGTCTGTGGCTCGGGAACGACCGTAACCTCCACTGGAACGATCCAATTGGCCGCGTAGCTCTCGCAGTCGGAACGCTGGAGGTCGGGCTGCACGCACCCCGCCCCATCGATCGCGCGACATCGCAGCATATATCGCCCCACTTCTTCAGGGGTCCACATGTACTCCCACAAGCGCCATGCAAAGGGACGGTCTGTTTCGAGAAGCCTTCCCTCGCGCCAGCCCCTGCCATCTCCGGTGCAGACCTGCACCTGCCGGATAGCAGCCTCTCCGCTCCAGGCGGCGCCGAAAATCCGGTACGGTTGGCCGGCGATGAGACGCGCCCCCTGTACGGGACGCGCGATCTGCGCTTTGACCTCCATCTCCGCAAGAGGGACCAGCCTGGGTTCCTCGAGGCTGCGCTCCCAACGGAAATAGTCGCGCGCCTGCCAGTAGCCAAGGAACGGTTGCTCCACAACCGTGATATGCGTGATCCATTTGACCCAAGCCATGCCGAACCAGCCACCCACGACCGCGCGTAGCGGGTAGCCGTGATCGCGCGTCAACGGCTCCTCGTTCATCGAATAGGCAAGGATCGTGCTGTCAGCGATGGCCTTCTCAAGCGGTAAACTGCGCGCAAAAGCGATGGGGCCGGGAGAAGCCGTTTTCTTGTTCGTGTCGACGACGCCGCTGTCGGCGCCTGCGAGCAGAACCTCACGTGCGGTTGGCTTAACGCCCGCCATTTCCAAAATCTCGCGCAGAAGAACACCTGTCCAGGCGGCATTGCCGACGGCTCCGTTCTGCCACTGCAACCCCTCCTTCGGCGGCTCATAGTAGACGCGCCCGTTCCCTGCGCACTCGACGACGGCGGTGAAAGTCGTGCTCCGCATCGCCTTGATGCTGTCGAGGTCAAGTTCGATCGGCCGCTCCACCGCCCCGTCAACGCGCAATCTCCAGTCTCGCGCATCGAGGTCCGGCGACGGGAAATGGTTTCGCACGAAGAACTGCTCGGTTGGGATCAGCCAATCGGAGAGCGACGCAAACGGAAACTCGATGTTCGGTGGGGATTTCTGTCGAACTATTAGACTGGGTTGCTGTGGTGTCGGCATCGTCCTCGTCTCCCCTTTCAACAGCACAACGTCGGCTCTCGGTCGCGCGAATTCCGGTACGATCACACCGCCCCTCGCAGTGTGTCGGTCGCATTCCGACTTCGGGCCGCATTCTAGCACATACCGCACGTTCCTCGGATCGACCTCGAACGGCAGCAAAGGGGCCGACGGCGGTCTTGACCGCTTTGCGCCCATTTCCAGACATACGTCTCGCCGACCGGAACGAGCGACGAGCGCCGCATCTGGGCTTTCGCGGTCAGTGAAACGAAGGTCGCGTCTCGGACCCTTCGAAGCGTTTGTCATCTGTGGCTGCTCGTCAACGCGATTAGGGCGAAGCACACTCCGGCAGGCGCAACGGCTTCTTTAGCTTCGTGAGCTCTTCCGCTTTGGCGCAATCAGGAAAGCCGACGAGCCGCATGGTTTCGATCAACCGCTGGCGCTCCGCTTCATTGAATCCGGGAATATTGGCAAATCCCTCAACGGTCAAATTGGGAAACCGCCTGAGTGCGTCCGTTACTGAGACCTTCGCCTCTTCAGTTCGGCCAAGAGCCGCAAGCGCGCCAGAACGCATCACCCAGTGTTTCCTTCCATAGTTTTCCGCCGTCAAGCGGTCCAGCATCCGCAGGGCATCCTCATACCGGCCAGCCATGAAGTAGGCATGAGTGAAAATCCTGGCACTCCACATCGGGAAACCGGGGTTGAGACTGACCGCCTTGTCGACCAGTTCCGCGGTGCGCTCAGGCTCGCCGAAGGTCGAGGCCCAATCGATATAGAAAGTCAGAACTTCGAACTGACCGGGAGCGAGGCGCAGCGCGGTATCGAACTCTACCTTGGCGCGTCCAAATTCGCCTCTGTCGCCTAAAACTATGGCATAAACAGCATGCGCCTCGGCATCGCTCGGGTCGAGCTGGACGGCGCGCTCGGCAGCCTCGGCAGAGAGAACCCGGTTCTTGTCGGGTTCAACCCCAAAACCGGTCAAGACACCATGGGAATGGCTAAGTTCGACCCAGGCGCGGGCAAGACCGGGGTCCAGTTCGACCGCGCGGGTGAGCAGCCTGACGGCCTCCTCGACATCCGCCTGATTGACTTGCTCGAGTTTTTCGGTGCCGAGCAGATAAAGTTCGTAGGCGTTGAGATTCCCGGGCGGCTTTCGGTGGGCAGTGATGCGGCCCGCCTCCTGGACCAAACCTGCGCCGCCGCCGAGGCGGTTCGAAATCTGCTCGGATATTTCGATCTGGATTGCGAACAAGTCCTCGTCCGGCCGGTCCCAGCGCTGCGACCAAAGATGTTTGCCCGTCTTGGCGTCGCTGAGCTGCGTCGTAATTCTTACGCGGTCAGACTGACGCTGGATGGAACCCTCGACCACAAATCCCGCGCCAAGCGCCTTACCCACTTCACTCGGCGCGGCTGGTTTGTCCCGGTATTGTTCAGTCGAGTTACGGGCGATCACGTGGAATTCAGGGAACCCCGCCAGATCGGTGATGATGTCCTCAGTGAGGCCATTGGCGAGGCGTCCGGTCGCCTCGTCGCCGCCATAGTTGTCGAACGGCAGCACCGCTACCGACGGCTTGCCGCTTACTGTCGCGGTCGGCCAGAATTGCCAGACCGTCCCGGCCAAGACCAGAATAAGGACTGGCACGGCTGCTGCTGCCCAAACCCAGCGCGGAGGCGATGACCGCGCTGGTTGGCGTGGGGCTTGTCCCTCTAGGATGACGCGGAAGGCCTGTACCGGTTCGGCGATATTCTTCACCTTCTGCTCGCCCATCGGCTCGAAACCGAAAGCCAGCTTCTTCTCAACCTCCCTTGCGACCTTTCCCGAAACACAGATGCCGCCAGGGTCTGCCAACTGCTGAAGCCTGGCCGCGACGTTGACGCCCTCGCCATACCGGTCCTCGCCCTCAACGATCACCTCGCCGAGATTGATCCCGATCCTGACCCTGATCCGCTGGTCCTCGGGAACGGCGGCGTTCCGTTCCGCCAGCCCGCGCTGCAGCGAGACGGCGCATTCCACCGCGTCCACCACGCTGCCAAATTCGGCGAGCATCCCGTCGCCCATCAGCTTGAAAATCTGGCCGTGATGGCGAGCAATATCCGGCTCAAACAGTTCCTTGCGTCCCGCACGAAGGCGCTCGAATGTACCAGCCTCGTCGCGCTCCATCAGCGCGGAATAGCCCACGACATCAGCAGCGAGGATGGCGGAAAGCTTGCGGTCCATTGGTTCGGCCTCACCCGCCCTATTATAGGACTGGTCGCACTTAAATGAAACGACCGACCTCAACAGCGCTTCAGGGGAACCCGCGTTTCATCCAACGCTTCCACTGAATGCCGCAGGCAGTCCCTCGGTGTGGAATGTGAGCCCGATTGTTCGTGTGCCTACCGCAGCAATGTGAGGACCGGCGTCGAACGCAGCCCCACTGTCCGGTGTGGGCGGCGAAGCGGCGCATGACCTAACCATCAGTTCTGCACCTGCGAGCGCAGCCAGTCCTGAAGCTTGTCCACCGCTTCGGACTTCCGGTATCGCGGCTTCACCAGATAGAAGTGCGAGCGCGCTTTGAGGGCGCCGTCGAAGACCTGCCTCAACCTGCCCGCCTCGATGTCGGTCGAGACAAAAGCGCGGGTCGCCACAGCGATGCCCTGTCCGGCGATTGCAGCTTCGATCGCGTGCGATGTCTGTGAGAAGCTGATGCCCCGAAACAGTGTGGGATCACCGCCGCCGAGGAAGCGATCGATATATTCGGGCCAGGAATTATGGGCATCGTGAAGCAGCGTGTAGTGCGAGAGTTCTTCCGCATTCTCCGGCTCGGCTCCCTCGGCGACAAGGCTCGGATTACAGATGGCAATGATCTCCTGCTCGAACAGCAGTTCGGCGGCGAGGCCGGGACCGAAGGGAGGGCTGCCATATCGGACGGCGAGATCGACGCCGTCGACCTGGAAGCTGGAAATGCGGTCTGTCGCCAGGATGTGGAGATCGAGACCGGGATGCCTCGAGGTGAAATCAGGAAGACGCGGGATCAGCCATCTCGAGGCGAAGGTCGGTGTCGTGCTGACCACCAGTTTGACCGGCTGAGGCTTCAGGTTCGCCGTCGCGTTTGCGAGCAGTTCGAAGGCGCGCCTGACGTCGGCGACGTAGCTTCGCCCCTCGCCCGTCAGCGCCAACGACTTCGGCAGGCGCTCGAACAATGTCACCCCGAGTTCCGCCTCAAGCCCGCGCACGTGCTGGGCGACAGCCCCTTGGGTGACGCCGAGCTCTTCGGCCGCGAGCCGGAAGTTCAGATGACGCGCCGCCACGTCGAAGGCCTTGAGGCCGTTGAGGGATGGAAGATTGCCGATGGACATGGACATTCGATAGTTTTTCTACTGGAACATTTCACGAAAACTGGTTCGCTTCCGCTTGAAGCCCATGGTATTCGAAGGATCAACGCCCGGCAATGGGTGCAAATCGACTAGGGAGAGCGACGATGACAGTAGAAAAGGTAGCGATCATCACGGCTGGCGGCAGCGGCATGGGTGCGGAGGCCGCGAAGCGGCTGGCGGCCGATGGCTTCAAGGTCGCTATCCTGTCCTCGTCAGGCAAGGGCGAGGCGCTTGCCGCCGAACTCGGCGGCATCGGCGTCACCGGCTCGAACCAGTCCAACGACGACCTGAAGCGCCTGGTCGACGCCACGATGGAGAAATGGGGCCGTGTCGACGTCCTCGTCAACAGCGCCGGCCACGGCCCCCGCGCGCCGATCACCGAGATCACCGACGAACAGTGGCATGCGGGCATGGACATTTATTTCATGAACGTGGTCCGTCCCGTGCGGCTGGTCACGTCGATCATGCAGGCGCAGAAGTCGGGCGCAATCGTCAACATCTCCACCGCCTGGGTGTCCGAACCGTCGGCGATGTTCCCGACCTCGGCCGTCTTCCGCGCCGGGCTCGCCGCCTACACCAAGATTTACGCCGACACCTATGCGGCCGACGGCATCCGCATCAACAACGTGCTGCCAGGCTGGATCGACAGCCTGCCGGCGACGGAGGAGCGCCGCGACAGCGTGCCGATGAAGCGCTACGGCACCAGCGCCGAAGTGGCCGCGACGATTTCCTTCCTCGTTTCCGAAGGGGCGGGCTATATCACCGGCCAGAGCCTCAAGATCGACGGCGGCCTTACCCGGTCCGTCTGACAGGATCGCTTTCAACGCCAAGGAGAACAGCGATGTGCTTCAACTGGAACGTCAAGGCCGGCGAGATAAGGAACGCGGAGGCGACGGAGTGACCCTCGCCGAGGTCGATGCATCGGCCTGGGCCGAGCTGGAAGGCGCTGCCGCCGATCCGCAGTCGGCCTTCCGCTACCTGAACCTGTGTTCGGTCGACGGCGGCGGCCGGCCGCAAGCCCGCATGGTGGTGCTGAGGCGCGTGGATGTGGCGCGACGCATCCTGGAAATCCATACGGATGTCAGAAGCCCGAAATGGCAGGAAATATCGGCCAATCCTCGGGTCACCCTCCTCGGCTTTGGCCCGCAGCCGAAAGTGCAGCTTCGCCTGCAGGGATCGGCCGAACTCAATGGACCGGCAAGCGAGTGCGCGGCCGAGGCCTGGAGCCTGCTGCCGCGATCGACGCGCAGCACCTATATGGGCGGGCCGCCGGGCGACGACATCGGCGAGCGGCCGGCAAGCGAGGGTAGGATCGCAGACGCCGATGGAGGGGCCTTCTTCGGGGTGCTGATATTCCGGGCCGAGACGCTGGACTGGTTCCAGCTGCGCCACGCCGACAACCGGCGCGCAGTCTTTGCTTACGACCATCTGGGCGCGCTGACCTCTTCCCGCTGGGTCAATCCCTGAACGCCAGACGACATCGAAACCGCCGATCGGTTTGTATCGTCCGCCCACCGCGCCACCCTGCACAGGAGGACGCTGAACAGGCCTTTTTCGTCAGTCCCTAATAAAGTGTCTTTCGGTAGGCTTGCTCCAGGTCTTCGTCCATCTTTCGCATTTCATCCCCGTCCTTCGGCGCCCCTGTCGTCTCATCCAGAATGATCTTTATCAGCGAGGGCATCTCGGTGCGGTCCTGGAAATGATCCGGGCTCCACAAGTGGGACCGTCTGAACGCCTTGGCGCAATGCATGAAAACTTCGCTTACATTGACGATGATCGCGAGTTTCGGCAGACGATCGGCAACGCTCATGCTCGTCAGCAATTGAGGATCATGGGTCAGACTTGCCCGCCCGTTGACGCGCAATGTGTCGTCGAAACCGGGGATAAGAAACAATAGCCCGACATTCGGGTTGGCGATGATGTTGCTTAGGGTATCAAGACGATTGTTGCCAGGTCGATCCGGGATCGCCAGGGTGCGCTCGTCAAGAACCTTGACGAACCCCGGAGGGTCGCCGCGAGGACTGACGTCGGCCCTCCCCTCCGAACTCTGCGTGCCGATGCAGAAGAATGGCGAGCGCCGAATGAATTCCTGCGCGTGCTCGCCAAGAGAATTCTGACACTTCACGATTGCCAGAGCGTGGGTCGGCTCGAACAGCGCCCGAAGCGACTGCTCATCCGCGATGGCAAAATCTGGATTGAGTTGTAAGGCCGTCATGATCCCCTCCCGAAATCCCTCTTATCGCATGGCCGAACGGTCGGTCCGGAACCCTGACCTCGCTCGTCTCCGTCCGCAAGCCATGGATATGATGTACGTACCTCAGAAGATATACATGAGTTGCTACCCGGGATCAATGAAGGTTTCCGTCGATGCCGCCATCACCGAGATAGCCAAAGCCACCAAGCGAGTGTTTCCACTTTATCGGATAAATCCTGGTCACCACCTCTAACCGCACGCGAAGCATTCCGTTGCTGACCTCGGACGCTCGACAGTGGTCGATAACTTGGCGCGTCATCAGGGAGGTTCTGACTGGAGTTCAGCAAACATTGCTAAAACCTCCCTGATGTCCTTTCAACAAGGATCAGGAGAAATCTTGGTGCCGAGGGAAAGGTGGACTTAAGTCCAGATGGTGATGACAGGACACGCTGCTCATATCTAATGCGAGGTAACGTGTACGTCCGTGGAGGGGCGGAACAGGAGGAGAATATGAAGTTCGGCCCCGATAACTACAATCACGAAGAGCGCTGCTCGCAAGGCCACAGTTCGGCATCCACCATCGCCACAATCGAAGCGACCCTTTCCGCCGATCCGGATATCGACAGCAGTGCCATCGAGATCAGGATGCTCGGCCCTGTCGTCCTGCTCGAAGGCTTTATAACCAAGGCCGCAGACCGCGACAAAGCCATCTCGCTTGCTGCGATGATCGTTGGCTGGGAGAACGTCCAGGACCGGATGCTGAGCCGTTTTCCCACGCAGTAGGCAGGCGAATCCTGTTCTACATTATATAGTTAGAGCATGATGTCGCCCGATTGGCCGAACTCAATGGCCCGGCAAGCGAACGCGCGGCCGAGGCCTGGAGCCTGCTGCCGCGATCGACGCGCAGGACCTATATGGGCGGGCCGCCGGGCGACGAAATCGGCGAGCTGCCGGCGAGCGAGGGTAGGATCGCAGACGCCGATGGACGGGCCTTCTTCGGGGTATTGATATTCCGAGCCGAAACGCTGGACTGGTTCCAGCTGCGCCACGCCGACAATCGACGCGCGGTCTTCGCCTACGACAAACTGGGCGCGCCGAGCGGACGACCACGCGTGAGCGCTAACCCGAAAACGTGATGAAGGCGGCCTGTTTGCGAAGCCGCCTCCTGTTTGATCAGGCCGTACGTCTGACCATTCTCGCAACAGCGATGAGGATACAGGCTCCGATGAAGCCCGCGATCAGATAACCCAGCCATCCGCCAAGGGCGACGCCGAAGAGCGACAGGACAAAGTTGGCGACGATGGCGCCGACAATACCGAGAAGGACGTTCATCAGCACGCCCATGTTGCTCTTCATCAGCAATTCAGCGAGCCAGCCGGCAATGCCGCCGATGACGATTGCGGCGATCCAGCCGATACCTGCATTTTCCATAACAATTCCCCTTGTGAATTATGAGCGGCCGCGCGGGCAATCACGTCTCGCAGATCCGGCTAAACCGATTGCCAAGCGACAAGACTATAATCTTCGCCGCGCCAGTTGGTTCCATAACCCCCGCCCCAAGAGGTCGCGGCCCCTCCCCGATCGGCTTCAGGTCATCTGTCGGCCGCGGGCCAGTCGTTCGCAGGCTCCTCTATGACGGCAGTGTCGTCGTCCGCGGGGTCGGGATCGCGCTCAAGGGCTGCGCGCAGATCGCCGATCTCCTTGATGATCGCATCGAAGACATCCTGCTGCCGGGCCCCGGCGACAACGCAGTCGTCGACGAGATGCTCGAGCTTCGCGCGAAGCCCGACCTTCCAATTATTTTTGCTCATAACCTTCTCCTCCTCGTTCTGACAGTTCCCACCGCCGTTGATAGGCGGGCGGCGGCTTCTACGTTCAGGAGAAGTGCTGGTTGGCGGTTCGATCATCGCGAGATCCTGTTGTGCGGGATGAGGTCGCGGCGAACGGGTAAAGGTGCTCGCCTGGCGTTTCGTTGCCCGCACCGAGAAATCGGAAAAACCGGTGCGTTCACCATCTCCGTCACGTCCGATTGGCACGCCGCGACCTCGGCGGATTAACCGATAGCCGCCGCAACGGTTCCGCCCGGCCTGGACTCTTTTGCCGGCATCGCAAAACCGTCTATTCTGCGACGTTGCAAAAGTCAGGAAAACAAGTGTCGCTTCAATCGGGAATTTCGTCTTCCCGAACCTTCAGAATACGGTCGATAAGACCCCATTCCAATGCTTCTTCCGCCGTCATGAAGCGGTCGCGATCCATTCCGCGCTCAAAGTCTTCATAGGAGCGTCCGCAATGCTCCGCGTAGAGCCGCGTCATGCGCTGCTTGGTCTTCAGAATTTCTTCGGCATGAATCATCATGTCGGAAGCCTGCCCTTGGAAGCCACCGGATGGCTGGTGAATGAGGATACTGGCATTGGGCAAAGCAGCTCTTCCGCCGGCCTCGCCGGCCATCAGCAGGAACGATCCCATGGAACGGGCTGTGCCCATGCAAAGCGTATGAACCGGCGCGCGGATAAAGCGCATGGTGTCGTACATGGCGAGGCCGCTGGTCACGACGCCGCCCGGAGAATTGATGTAAAGATTGATCGGCTTCTTTGGATTCTCGGCCTCAAGAAACAGCAACTGCGCGCAGACCAGAGCGGAAACGGTATCGTTGACCTCGCCGTTGAGAAAGATGATGCGTTCGCGCAGAAGGCGGGAGTAAATGTCAAAAGACCGCTCCCCTCTGCTGGATTGTTCTATGACCATAGGGACGAGTTGCATCGCTTCGCGCATCGGCGAACTCCAATCTTGCACAAATCAAAGGGGAGAGCTTGCCGCGTCAGGCGGCGAGCATGAGGGGCGGACTGTTGCCGTTCGCTGGCGTTTTCGCCATCCGGTCAAGCCTCGCGTCGGTTAGCTCGTGGATGATGCGCAGGCGGGTGCCGCCGGTCGCGTTCGGGACGATCGTGAACGTCACCGTGCTTTCAAGGAAAGGTGGAGCGTCGTCGCGCAGGCTATAACGGACTTCCTCGCCAGGTGTGATCGTGGCCGGGGTGGGATCGGCTAAAGCGTCTTTCGGCAACCAGTTTTCCCGAAATTCCGGAATGCTGATTGCACGCCAGACCTTTTGCGGCGGTTCATCCAGATCGAATTCCATTTCGATGCCGTCTTTGTGCTCCTTGGCCTTTCCATCGTTCATTGGTCCATATCCTTCAGCAAGACCTTGAGAGCTTCGATGCGGGCAGGCCAGTAGGCGCGATATTTCGCCAACCATTGTGCGATGAGAGCCAGCCCGTCCGGATCGACTTCGTAATTCACGAAACGCCCCTGCCGTTCTTCCCTCACGAGCTTTGCGCTCCGCAAAACCGAGAGGTGTTGCGACATTGCCGGCTGGCTAATCTCCATGCCCTCACGCAGGGCACTGGCGTTCATGCCGCCCGCCGCCAGCTTCTCGAAGATCGCGCGGCGGGTCGGGTCAGCCAAGGCTCGGAAAATGTCATTCTCGATCATGCCCACACATAAGCACACACTTATGCGATTCGCAAGTCTATTTCGCGATGGCTTTTCCGTTGTAGAAGGAGCCACTTTCGCCGTTACTGCGGGTGAACGTCCCTTCGCTCGACTTGGCCCTTGGTCGATCACAAACGCTCCACAAGCAGACCTGCCGCCAAGGCATGAAAAGCCTCGACCGCTTTCGGCAGCACGCTCTGCGGATCTTCGCTGGCGGCGATCCAGAGGGCGGCATTGAGAGCCGCGCCGCTCAGCAACCGGGCCGCCGCCTCCGGGTCAAGCGGCTTGAGGATGCCTTGGGCGATCAGGCGCTCCACCGTGCTCTTGGTCACCTGCAGACAATTGTTCTGGCTCGGCCACTGCGAGGGATCCCCCAACACTGCAGGTCCGTCGAGCAGAACGATGCGTTGCACTTCCGGATTGAGCGCCATCTCGATATAGGCCGCACCCTCGGCGAGCAGGCCCTGCCAATCATTACCCGCGCGCGCCCCGATCTCCTGAGCGCGCACTGCCATTTCCGTGTCGATCTGATCGACAACCGCCGCCAGCAGCCCACGCTTGTCTTGGAAGTTGTGGTAAAGCGCGCCCCGTGTCAGACCGACGCCAGCCGTCAGCTCGTCCATCGATGCCGCGGAGTACCCCTTTTCCGCAAAAGCCTTTCGCGCCGCCGCGATCAATTTGACGCGGTTTTCCTGCATCGTTTCGCTGCGTTTCCTGGCCATTCGATCCCTCAATTTCATATACGAAGCGTATATGGACTTGACATACGATGCGTATCTCATACATTTCACATACGCACCGTATATCAAATGGGGCGCGAGATGTGAAGCGATACGTCGCGCTCAACGGTCGTTGTCAACAATGAAGAGAGACCAGAATGACAAAACGCGAAGCAATCTTTCCAGCCGACAGGCACGCTCTTTACGAGAAGCACGGCTATTCCGCCGCCATCCGGTCCGGCGATCTGTTGTTTGTATCAGGACAGGTCGGCAGCCGTTCGGATGGAACACCCGAACCCGATTTCGAAAGCCAGGTGCGGCTTGCCTTTGACAACCTGAAGGCCACGCTGAGTGCTGCCGGCTGCACGCTGGATGATATCGTCGATGTCACTACTTTCCACACCGACCCCGAAAACCAGTTCGCAACGATCATGGCCGTCAAGCAGGAGATTTTCAGCAAGCCACCCTACCCGAATTGGACTGCCATCGGCGTCAACTGGCTCGCCGGCTTCGACTTTGAGATCAAGGTTATCGCCCGTATCCCGTGAAGTCACTGACATTGCCGGGGCCGCATCCGTCACCGCACGAAGTGCCGGCAGGAGAGCGGCCCCGCGCTGCCACCCCCTGGGACATTTGACAGCAGCACAACCTTAGGAGTTAAAGGGCTAGCCCTCACTCCGAGAGGCTTCCTTGAAGCCCGCGCGTGGATCACCGGTTACCCTCCCCGTTATTATCTGCTTACATTGCCCCGGCGCCGCAGAGAATAACCCCGCAGCGCGCCGCGTTGCCATATATTTAGAAAAATCAACCGCATAATCTTCGGGAACAAAGATCTCCTCTGCGTGTTTTGACCGCATGGATCGTCATCTGATCCGCAAAATGGAGAAAACACCTATGAAGAAGATCGTCTTTGCGGCGGCAATTCTCGGCGCGTCTGCCCTTGCAGCCTTTGCCCAGACAACACCGGCTCCATCTCCGGATGGAAACACACCTGCGGTTGCAACCCCAGACACCAAAAATCCGACTGCGCCCGTTGAGGGCGCCAACAGCTTTACCGAAGCTCAGGCGAAGGATCGCATTGCGGAAGCGGGCTACACCGACGTCAAGGATCTCAAGCTCGATGACAAGGGGATCTGGATGGCCGCCGGCATGAAGGACGGGAAAGCCGTCTCCATCGCCCTCGACTATCAAGGCAACATCGTCGCCAAGTAACCCCAAGGAGAAGCATGATGAGAACTGTAACCGGACTATTCGACGACTACTCGGACGCTCGCTCCGCCGTCAGCAAATTGGAAGCGGCAGGCGTTCCCTCAAACGACATCAGTATCGTCTCCAACAAGGCTGGCCGCATCGATCGCGACAATGACGTTGGCGAGGATGCCGCAACGGGGGCCGGCATCGGCGCTGCCGTCGGCGGCGCCGGCGGCCTGCTCACCGGACTGGGCCTGATGGCCATTCCCGGTGTCGGGCCGGTGGTTGCCGCAGGCTGGCTTGCCGCGACTGCGGCCGGGGCTGTCGCCGGCGCCGTCGCCGGCGGTGCCGCTGGCGGCCTGATCGGTGCCCTCACCGACTCCGGCGTCCCGGAAGACGATGCTCACCTCTATGCCGAAGGTGTCCGCCGCGGCGGCAGCCTGGTCACGGCCAAGGTCGACGACGCACGCGCCTCCGAGGCGCAGGCAATTCTCCAGGGTTCAAACTGGGTCGACCCGGTCGAACGCCGGCGTGCCTATAACGAGCAGGGATGGACCCGCTTCGACGACACGCTCGATCCATACGCCCCTGAGCAGATCGCGCAGGAGCGCGACCGGTATCGCCGGACGATCTAACCGCCCTTGAGCTCAACCCTCCTTGCACGTCGCAAGGAGGGTTGAGGCGTTAATCTCACACAGAGCAGCGGATACCAATCCGCTCAGTTTCCGGTGGCCAATCGTCACTCGTCGCAATTGGCTCAGGTGGTCTTGAGCGTGCCGTTCATCCCTTCCGGATAAAAGCCGCCCTTGCTCACTCCGTCCTTGTCAGTGAGGTAGACGATCCGGAGCACCTCCTGCGGCGTTCTGGTGAACGCGATCGCATCGGGCGTCGAGGGAACGATGTTGGCTTTTCCGTCCTCCTGGATCCCCTGGTCCTTATCGTCTGATCCGTCGATTTTGTCTCGGGCATTGGAGACCGCGTTGGCGGCCTTCCAGGCTTCCTCTCCCTTTCGGTATAGCGTAGATCGCGCCATTCCCATGTGATAGGCCTCGACCGCCAGGATGCCTGCGGCTGCGGCGAGGAAGTCCTTGTTTTTCAGAACTGTCGCCGCACCGGCATAGGCGGTGACGCCGACATCCTCGAACAACATCCCGCCGAGAACGAAGTTCGTCTCGTTGCTGAAGGGGTCGAAGTCCGGCCCGAGGCCCGCTGCTTCCGCGACGGCTTTGAAGCCCGCATCGAAATCGATGGCCGGCCTGTCAACCGCGTTGGTTCCAAGCGTCTTGCGGTAGAAGCGGACGTGCGCGAGTTCGTTTTCCGCGACTTCCTGCATGAATTCGCCGATGGCCGGCGTCTCGAACGAGACTTGCTTTCCACCAACGACGTCGCCGGGTTTCGAACCGGCATCGGCTGCGTCGATGCCCATTCCGGTGGTGCCGCGGAGGTAGTATTCAGCCTCCATATATTCGAGGTTGAGCGCAAAGCGGAAAATGTCCTCGTCCGATATGTCCTGTGCCAATACCGGCGAAGGCCGCGTAATTCCGCTGAGTGCCACTCCGGCACCAAGTACGATAAGTCCCTGAAGCGACTGACGCCGGGATAGGTGAAGTGCGCCCTGCATGGCGGTCTCCTATGTTTGTTGATTCAACACCGCTGTCAGCACCGCGGCACCGAATGCATTTGCCTGACGATTAGATGGTCCGGGCCGCCAAAATATTCCCGTGTCCCGTTACAAAGGCCCTGCGAAAGGAGCCGGCGTAATCTCGGCGTGGACGGCGTCTAGAGCCTTTCCGGGTTAGATTGAAGCATTCTGTTAGCTCAAACGGAGTCGGATGGTCGACCGGCCGGCGCGTGTCGTAGCCCGGCTCTACGGCCAAGCCGGCCGGTCGATCAGCCGGCCCGTTTCAGCCAACCCGAAGGGCCGGGCATCTTTCCGCCAGGGCAAAGGCGATCGGCTCGGACGTACCAAGAGGTATGCCCATCGCCAATCGCCTTTGCCCTGACGAAAACCTGCTCCGGCAGAATGTTTCAATCTAACCCGGAAAGGCTCTAGGCGCGCTCAGTCGCCGCGTTCAACAGATGAGTAGCCTTTCGAACCAGGCGAATTGCGAGCCGATCGAGGACTGATTGCGCGAGGCGGTCACAACGAGCGCCAGCGAAGAGAAACGTATCCGTGAACACGGTGGCGAGCTTGTCCCGCAGCGTTTCGCGGAGCAGCCGGCGTGCGCGATAAAGACGGGTGCTCACTGTCTGAGGTCGCAATGCCAAAAGAAAAGCCGTTTCCTCAATGCTCATTTCCTCGACGTCCCGCAAGACAAAGACGATGCGAAAGGGCTCTGGCAAGTCACTGACGGCTCGCTCCAGCAGACCGCGGATTTCAGCGAGAGCGGCCGCCTCTTCGGGATCAGGCTTGTGTGCGCTGAACGGAGCGACCATGCCTTCGATGGCTTTCGCGTCTACGGTGGGTCGCCTTTTCCGGCGGCGTCCCAGCGCCTCGTTCAGCGCGATCCGGGTGAGCCAGGTCGAAAGCCGCGCCTCCGCGCGGAATTCGGCCAGATGGGTGAAGGCGTGGATGTAGGTTTCCTGAAGTACGTCCTCCGCCTCGGTGTCGTCATTCAGGACGGCGCGGGCGACCCGGTGAAGCCGCTGATTGTGACGCTTGATGATTAGCCAGAATGCGGCGGGGTCAAGCTGTCGCGCGTGTTCAACCAACCCCGCGTCGTCAAGGTCCTCGATCCTCACTGCCTCGGTGGATCCGCTCGACTTCATCATGGGCGCTCCAGATGCATCAGCTTACTATGAGATAGGCGTTTTCCGGCTTTTCGGTCTGCGGCCAGGTGGAGACCTGGGACTCTACCGGACCAGAGGTCTGCTGACCAAGTAAATCGGACTTGTTGCGAAGCAGTTCTATCTTCCGGTTTTGGCGCAACTCAGACTTCCAGCGTGGTCGCCGGCGATGCCTGCTTTCAGGAAGCGGCAAAGATGATCTCTACGGCCGACATGAGGGCGCAAAGCAGCCTTATCCTTCGATAACCAAAAAAGTCCGCTCTTAGGGCTGAAGGCGGACCGACAGTTTTCGCCTCCGAGGCGCAGGCCATTCTCCAGGGAAACCCCTTCAGAGGTTACCGGGGGAGGCGAAAGTGCATGGCGAGCTTCACGCAGCCAACACCAACCGACAATCGCACGCTCCCATCTGCTGTTGGTGGGACGGCGCTTTCCGGAAAGGCCTCGACTTCCTGCTCGATGGCCTCGCTCCCAAGCAATGAATATTCCTCATCATCGGCTCATCGCGTCACCATGGCGGCCGCGATATTTAGTATGAAGAGATTACCTCTCGGCGTGTTACAGTCTCTTTGTCGGACTGAGCCTTCTGGCCGGTTGGCATTGTCGCCGAGTGATGACTTGCTTCGTGAGTCTCCGGCCCTTGAGGGCCTCTCCATGCAAAAGACAGCGCCAGCGCATTTTGAAGCGGCGAGCACTCTTGCCGTGGTGGTATCGTCCAATGAACCGCTGCTTTTCCTATCCGACGACCTGAAGGTTATCGCGGCGAGCGCATCCTTCTGCCGGGCCTTCGACATCGACCCCCGGACAGTTTGCGGCCAACGCCTCAGCGAAATTGGAAACGGCGAATGGGCAATGCCCAAGCTTGCGTCACTGCTGACGGCCACCGCCTCAGGAAGCGCCACTATCGAGGCTTACGAAATCGACTTTCAACGGCCAAACCAGAAAACACGGCACCTGGTCGTCAATGCACGGACGCTCGATGACGGCGACATCGATCATATTCGTCTGCTTCTTGCCATCACCGACGTGACCGATATGCGCGCCGAAGCTCGGCTGAAAGATGATCTCGTTCGCGATAATGCGATCCTGCTACAGGAGGTCCAGCACAGGGTGGCAAACAGCCTCCAGATCATTGCCAGCGTTCTCATGCAGAGCGCCCGCCGGGTCCAGTCGGAGGAAGCGCGCGGGCACCTCCACAATGCCCATCACCGGGTCATGTCGATTGCGGCCCTGCAGCGGCAACTCTCGACGTCTAACGGCGGCAAGGTTGAACTCCATACCTATTTCACTCAGCTTTGCCAAAGCCTCGGTGCATCGATGATCGCTGACCCAGACAGGCTTTCGATTCAGGTGACGGTCGACGACAGCGCCGTGGACGCGGACGTTTCCGTTCGCTTGGGGCTAATTGTGACCGAGCTTGTCATCAACGCCCTCAAGCATGCTTTTCCCGATGAACGACCGGGCACAATCATCATCGACTATCGATCATCCAGCGACGACTGGACCCTCTCCGTGACCGACAACGGCATCGGCATGCCTGCGGGCAGCGAAGCACCAAAGGCGGGCCTTGGGACCGGCATTGTGGAGGCGCTGGTAAAGACCCTGAATGGCGAAATTCAGCTGAGCGATACGGGTCCCGGCACCGCCGTCACCATCAGCCACCGGGAAAGCGCCGGTTCCCGCGACATTTCTACGGCCGCGTAGGAACCGAATGGCTTCCTACGCGCTATCCCATCGGAGCCTGCGAGACTCCGAACTCTAATTCAACTGAGTGAGTGATGAAAAATGGCAAGGCGGTCGTCCTGGTCGTCGAAGACAGCACGATCATTCGGATGGGTGCGGTCGATCTGGTACTCTCTGCGGGATACGAAGCGCTGGAGGCCTGCGATGCGGACGAGGCAATCGGCATCCTTGAATCGCGAGACGATGTCGATCTGGTGTTCACCGATGTTCAGATGCCGGGCACGATGGACGGCATCAAGCTCT
Source organism: Rhizobium indicum (assembly GCF_005862305.2). Taxonomy (NCBI): domain Bacteria; kingdom Pseudomonadati; phylum Pseudomonadota; class Alphaproteobacteria; order Hyphomicrobiales; family Rhizobiaceae; genus Rhizobium; species Rhizobium indicum. Next base: position 1,499,303 of record NZ_CP054021.1, read on the forward strand.
CCCATTACATAAACGATCGGTGGCCGCCTGTGAGGTTGATTGTTGCCTCCGGCGCAGCAATCCTCGAAGAGAGCAGTCTCCCCACCGGAAGCAGGTTCTTCTCGAAACCCTACGACAGCCACGCGATTATCGATGCAATGGCTCATCTTCTGTCGATCCGGAATAAGACTGGGCTGGCAAGTTAGGTGTTTTTCGACATCCCCTCGGGTCGAGCCGCGGGGCGAGACGATCCGCCATCCGCTGCGCCGACGGGGAGTTTGGCGGAAAGCGCCTCCCCACCCTCCGTCATCCGAGGCCTCGAGCCTGGGATCCATGCCCACTGCTGATGGGAGACCGGCGTGGGTAAAAATATGCAAATGAACCGAACCATGTTTGTCTCCAGCCGGCTTGATGCGAAGCTGATCCGGGCGTAGTTCAGAACATAGCCACCCTCTCCTTCGACAACGATCAGAAACGAAACCATGGCGCACTCCCTCAATACAGCCCCATCACCTGCCGGCGGTCCCAACCAGCCGAAACTCGATACGGACGACATTTGGCGGGCCCGCGTCGATCTTGCCGCCTGCTTCCGGATGGCGGCAAGGCTCGGCATGGAGGAAGGGATCTGCAACCACTTCTCGGCCGTCGTTCCCGGCTATGACGACCTGTTCATCGTCAACCCGTACGGCTACGCGTTTGCCGAACTGACGGCCTCGATGCTGTTGATCTGCGATTTTCACGGCAACGTCGTGTCGGGCAGCGGGCAGCCCGAGGCAACCGCTTTTTACATCCACGCCAGGATTCACAAGAACATTCCGCGCGCCAAGGCGGCGTTCCACACCCACATGCCCTATGCCACCGCCCTTTCGATGACGGAGGGCGATCCGCTGATCTTTGCCGGGCAGACCGCCTTGAAATTCTATGGACGCACGGCCGTCGACCGCGACTATAACGGCCTGGCGCTCGACGCGCGCGAGGGCGATCGGATCGCCGCCGCGATTGGGGAAGCCGACATCGTCTTCATGAAGCACCACGGCGTGATGGTCTGCGCACCGAATATCGCCGAGGCCTGGGACGACCTCTATTACCTCGAGCGCGCCTGCGAAGTGCAGACGCTCGCCCTGTCGACCGGACGCGAAGTCCTTGCCGTCGCGCCTGAGATCGCGGAAGCGGCGTACCGGCAAATGCGCGAAGGCGACCCGGAGTCGGCCCGGCTCCATCTGGAGTCTGTCAAACGCGCGCTCGATCGCAGCGAGCCCGAATACAAGCGCTGAGCCGCAGCTGGCGGTCTAGGCGTGTGCCGGCCGCCAATGGGGATAGGTGACATAGGCGGTGAGCGCGCCTTCCTCGTGCGAGCGGATGGTCACCGTTTCACCCTTGGGCATGTAGATGATTTCGCCTGGCCCGGCGGTGACTGTTCCGGCATCTGTCGAGACCGAAAGCCGCCCTTCCAGAACGATCATCACGTCATCAACCGCCATCGTCTCGGTAAGGCTCTGGCCGGGCGCGTAACGTCCATAGCCGATGGTGATCGGCCCTCCGTGCCGCTCGTCGACCAGATTGCCGACGGAGATGTCTGCCTCCAGTCCGGGGGAGCGCTCCAACGACGCATCGGCGATCGTGAACTTGCGCATCTTCATCGTCTTCCATTCGCAAATCATCTCAGAAATTACACTGAACGGCCGAACATTCCACAATCACCTCTTGCCATTCGTAGTACCACAACAGACCTTGCGCGATAACAGTCGAGACCGCGACAACCAATATCATCTGTCGGAGCGTGAGGGATTTCCAAAACATAGACCGAGCTAAAAGTAGGCAGTTCGTCATTCCTGCCGGAAATATCAAAACTGGCACCCATGAAAAAACTTCTGCTTCAAATCGGTCTTTCGACGAACAGCACAAGAAGTATTTGTGGTCTTCCGAAAGCCCAAAAATGACCTCGGTCACCGCTATATACCCACTCCAAACCACCGACACCGGGCCAAGAAGAAACCCCACGACAGCGACGACGAGGAATGCCCCGAAAAAAAACAGGAACTCATTCAGGCCAAGCATAAAAGCGAGTGTTTTCAGAACGAGGAAGACTGGCGATGCCAGAATACAAAGCAACACTGCCGATGGCCAAGCCCGCTCTTGTCTCTGAGCTGGAAGGTCGACTTCGGCTTGCACATCCATGCGTGGCCTCTCAAATGTGAAAAAGCGAAACGACCATGTGGTGATAGTGCGTGGCCAAAAGCGCTAACTGTATGCTGATCACACTGTCAAGCCATCTATCGCGCGATCAGTTTGACTCCAACCCAAGAACATCTTTTGAATCGAACGTCCACCTTACCAATCCGTAAGTTGTGGCCAAGCCGTCCTCTCGGCTAGATCTCGCCCCCAGGCATCCGGGAACGATCGGGCTGATGCGAATCCTGCTTATCGAGGACGATACCAAGACCTCTGATTATATCGCCAAGGGCTTTTCCGAGGCGGGGCATGTCTGCGACGTGGTTGGTGACGGCCGCGATGGGCTGTTTCAGGCGCAGCGCGAGGCCTATGACGTCATCGTCGTCGATCGCATGCTGCCGGGCCTCGATGGGCTGGCGATCGTGCGTTCACTGAGGGCCGCCAAGGTCGGCACATCGGCGCTGTTCCTGACGTCGATCGGCGGCGTCGACGATCGGGTCGAGGGGCTGGAGGCGGGCGGCGACGATTATCTGGTCAAGCCCTTTGCCTTCTCCGAGCTTCTGGCCCGCGTCAATGCGCTTGGCCGGCGGCCGCCGGTGCAGGAGCAGCGGACGGTGCTGAAGGTTGCCGATCTCGAGCTCGACCTGATCCGGCGGGAGGCCCGCCGCGCCGGCCAGGTGATCGAGCTGCAGCCGCGCGAATTCACCCTGCTCGAAGTGCTGATGCGCGGCGAAGGCCGGGTCATCACCAAGACGATGCTGCTGGAGCGGGTCTGGGATTTCCACTTCGATCCGAAGACCAGCGTCGTCGAGACCCATATCAGCCGCCTCAGGGCCAAAGTCGACAAGCCGTTCCAGGTCCAGCTTCTGCATACTGTCCGCAACACCGGATACAGCCTGCATGCGCCTCGCTAGCTTGCGCCGGAGCACGCCCTTCCGCCTTGCCGTCACCTTCGGCGTGCTCTTCGTCGTCACCTTCATCCTGAGCGGCGCGATCATCTACCACATGCTGCGCCTCGGCCTTGAGCGGGATCTCGAACAGTCGCTGGGCGAGATGAATTCGCTTATTGTCTCGACCTACAAACCCAATGATACCGAGGATCTGGTCAATACGCTGAACAATTATGCGAGCTTCCAGTCGACCTCCGACGGGCTTTATTCGCTGACGGATGCAGGCGGGCGCAAACTTGCCGGCAACTTCGCCGCACCCCGCATCCCGAACGGCGTCTATACCGTCACCTCCAGGCATGTCGGGCTGAAGGGGCATGAACGCTACCGGATGCAGGTCTCGACTATCGGCCCCTACAGCCTGGTGGTGGCGGAAAACTTCAACGACGTCGACGAGATGCTGCGGATCGTGCTGGTCAGCTTCGAATGGGCCGCCACGATCGTCGTCGCGACTGCGATCGGCGGCGGCGTCTTTCTCGCCGTTCGCGCCCAGGCGCGGCTGGACAGGGTCGCGCTGACCATGAACGACGTCTCCCACGGCGCGCTCGACGCCCGCATTGCCATCACCGGCAACGGCGACGATCTCGATACGGTGGCGATCCAGATCAACGCGGCGCTGGAGCGGCTGCAGAGATTGGTCGAGAGCATGCGGCAGGTGAGCGCCGATATCGCCCATGATCTGAAGACGCCGCTGAACAGGCTGCGCCTGACGCTGGATGCCGCGGTGGCTGGGAATGACCGGCAGGCGGATGTTTCGGCGCTGCTTGACGAAGCGAGACACGAGAGCGACCGGATCAACGCCACCTTCGAGGCGCTGCTGCGCATTTCCCAGATCGAGGCCGGCGCCCGCAAGGAGCGTTTCCAGGCAACCGATATCGACGCCATGCTTGCGGTCATTTCCGAGGTCTATGTCGATGTCGCGGAAGACGCGCTGATGACGTTGAGGATCGCGGAGCGCTGTCCCGCTCTCATCCGGGGCGACCGCGATCTCCTGACGCAGATGATCGCCAACCTGGTGGAAAACGCGATCAACCACTGCCCGGCCGGAACCGACATCACGGTTTCGCTGCGCTGCCAGAGCGGCCGCGCCATCGTCTCGGTCGCCGATAGCGGCCCCGGCATTCCCGCCGGCGAAAGGGACAAGGTCTTCCGGCGTCTCTACCGGCTCGACAAGAGCCGCACGACGCCGGGAAGCGGGCTTGGGCTCAGCCTCGTCAAGGCGATCGCCGAGCTGCATTCGGCTGAGATCACCATGGCGGATAATCATCCCGGCCTCATCGTTTCGATCGGCTTCCCTCTGATGCCGGCGGAGAAATCCTAAAGCGCGTCGCGATCTTTCAGATTCGCTCCACGCGCTTTAGGGTAAGCGTTGCCCCGCTCACATGACTGACGTAGGGGCGTCGAAGGCTGAACATCAATCCGTTTGGCTATTGAGCGCGGCCACTTGGAAGACCGGCGCGCGCAAGGTCTGCGGCGGCTTGATCGAGAATGGAAGGATCTCGGAAGTTCCAGGCCTGCCGCCACGACTGGATCGTCGCAGCTGGCGTTGACTTGAGCATTTTCTCGACGGCAGCTCGGGCGTCTGCCTGGCGACCAAGACGCATATAGGCAATGGCGAGTTGCAGTGGCGCGTCGGCAAATTCCGTGGTCTTCAGCACCTCAACTGCGTCTTCGTTTCTACCAAGCACGATGAAGATGAAGCCTCGCACGTAGTTAAAGAACCAGGACAATCCCGGATCCCGAGCGGCTGCAGAGTCGGTCAATTCCAACGCCTTTTCGGGTTGACCGGCCTGTAGGAAAATACTTCCTGCATCGGTGAGGGTGAAGGCATTGTATGGTGCCGCCGCAATGGCCTTGTTCATTTCCGCAACAGCCCCATCATGGTCCCCCTTGAGCGTTAGAAGCCACGCACGGAGCCAGTGTGCCAATCTCGCTACCTGCGGGCTCAGATTCTTGTTTGAGAGGACCTTGTCGGCCAGTCGGTCCGCGTCCTGAAGATCAGCCTGCGGGTCAGAACTGTAAAGCAGCCCAACCTTCATCCAGTGAGACCACCCCAACTCCACGGTCAATAAGGGGGAGTCGGGGAACACCTGCAGCCCCTGTTGCGAGATGTCACCTGATCGCTCGAGACCTTCCTTCGTGAAAAGGTTCAATTGGCTTTCGGCGCGCAGGTAGTAGTCATATTCAGCAAGGTTGGTGCTGTCCTTGCCCCAAGCCTGACTGTAGTCCGCTTTGCGTATGGCTCCCCATTCGCCCGTCATCGCCCCCACGATCTTGCCGGTCAACTCATCCTGAAGCGCCCATGGGTCGGTTCCGGCCTTGTCGAAGCGGTCTGCCCAGATATGGCCCCCCGTCTGAGCGTCGATGAGTTCCGCAACGATGCGCACCCTATCGCCTTCCTTGCGCACGCTGCCTTCGACAACATAGCCAACGCCCAGTTCCTTGCCGATCTGGCGGACGTCGCCTTCCTTGTCCTCATACGCAAACGATGACGTTCGCGAGACGACCGCGATATCAGCAAAGCGCGAGAGGATAGCGATGACGTCGTTCGCCACCCCTTCTCCCAAGTATCCCAGGCTCTTGTCGGCACTCAGATCCTTGAAAGGAAGCACGGCGACGGATGGGATCGCACTGGAGACTGCAGGGGAGCTCGCTGTCAGTGGATAGTACAGTGCCATCCAGGCGGCCACCACGGCCACAATGGCTGCCGCGACTCCAAGTACCCACCACGAACGGCCGATCCCGCGCTTGTGCGGAAGGCGTCGGCGTGGGGAGGTGTCGATGCGTACGTAGTAGACGTCGACAAGCTCTTCGATGTTCTTGACCTTCCGCTGCCCGGCAGAGTCGAAGGCAAACGCGAGCTTATTCTCGACTTCCTTCGCCACCTTGCCTGAAACACAGATCCCACCTGGGGGCGCGAGTTGCTCCAGCCTGGCCGCGACGTTCACGCCTTCGCCATAGCGGTCATCGCCGTCCATGATCACTTCGCCGAGGTTGATGCCGATGCGGACGTTGAGCCTCTCCTCCTCCGCTACAGAAGCGTTGCGCTCCGCCATTCCGCGCTGGAGAGATACGGCACACTCGACAGCGTCGACCACGCTGCCGAACTCTGCGAGGAGGCCGTCGCCCATGAGCTTGAAGACCCGCCCATGATGCCCCGCAATCTCGGGCTCAAAAAGCTCAGTGCGTCGGGCTCGAAGGCGGTCAAAGGTGCCCGCTTCGTCTTGCTCCATAAGCGCGGAGTATCCGACTACGTCGGCGGCCAGGATTGCAGATAATCTGCGTTCCATGTCTCAGCTCCCAACAGGAATTCCGCGCTAAACAATGTACATGATTTTGCCGCGTGTTTCACGCGCGGCTACGCGGCTACTTGCGGCAATTGCGGTTCACTCACGCTTATGTCGCTTGTATTCATCGACCATCAACCATCGAGGCTGAGGCCGCATGGCAGTCGAGACGCAACGATGATGACGATGGGTGGGTTCGGGCGGTGCTAGATTCGGCCGCGCCGTTGACGACTCGAGGAACCAGCATTTGGTGGCAGTTGCTACCTTATAGCGTAATTCCCCGGCAGGAGTTCCATTATTCGGCACTGCTTGTGGCCGTTGGCTATGGCAGTGGGAGCGGAACACCGGTTACGCTTTAGGTCTTTGTTTTTACGCATGTCGTTGTCGCAAAACCGCTGCACAGTTTTGCGCGACATGCTCTAACCTCTCATCCCGGAGGAGCGGTCCTAACCTCTCATCCGCCAGGCCGCGAGCCGGCTGAAGCGGGCCGCAAAGCGGCGCAGCTCGGCTGCGGCGCGATACGGCAGCACGCTCCACGGCCGACGGCGACCCAGCCGGTAGGTCGAAAGCCCTGCCTGGATCTGGGAACAGGGATCGGCCCTTTGGCTGACCGGCAGCGGATCGACGAAGCAGGCGCTCAGCCCATCATCGAACTCCAGATCGAAGGCGAGATCATAGGGCAGCCGCATGGGGACAAGCACACCGGCAATCCAGCCCGCCGCCTTGCGATTGATGAGGTAGGCGCCGGACCCCTTCTCGCGGGTGAGCGCGATGGCGAGCGAGCGTGACGCGGTCAGCGGCTCCACCTTGTGCTTTCGCCCGGAATTGACGGTCGACAGCCGCAGGATGTCCCAGCGCGCCTGGTGCTCGAGGGCCGCATCGAGCAGCTCGGCCAGATCGTCATCGAAATCGAGATCGTCTTCCAGAATGAGCGCGAACTCGGCATGGCTGCCGAGGAACCGCTTGGCGCATGCGACATGGCTGAGATAGCAGCCGATCTCGAAAGGGTTCGGCCGGCGGCCGTGCCGGCTGAGATAGGCTGCTTCGTCGAAGCCCGGATGCGGCAGGCTCAGCCCTGCCCCATCGACCGCCGCCACGCGCTCGAAGGCAAGGCCGAGGCTTGCCAGCAGGCGCTCCATTCGAAACCGGCGCAATGGCGCACGGTCGAGATTGATCAGGTAGGTGTTCACCCGCAGGCTGACCGGATGAAGGGCGGGCATTAGGGCGGCAGGTGTAGCGCGCATGTTCATGAGAAAGCTGACCTCGACTTGGCAATGATGGCGCCAAGCCTGCGCTCCAAACCTCACGGGGACCTCGCTGGAACTATACATTTTGGTAAAGTGCGAGGGTCGAACGGCCGGGGCTGCATTAAAGCCGCGAATGTTTCCAGCCGCGCTCGACGCGGCGCAGAGAAAGGACTTGTCTCTTACCGTTTCGCAGTTCTGCCATATATTTCAAAATATGAGAGTCCGGCGGACGATTGTGTGGCGTTTGGAGCTTTGGCGGTGGATGCCGTCAATCCTTGCTTTGCTGCTGACGTTGTTCTCGGCTTTGGGCCTGGCGACGCCCGCATCCGAAGCTGAGCGTGTCGCTATAGTCCTGAAGATGAACGGGGCGATTGGCCCGGCGACGGCCCACTATGTAAGACGCGGCCTTCAACGGGCCAATGAACGTGGCGCCAGCCTAGTCGTCCTGCAGATCGATACGCCCGGCGGTCTCGACACGTCGATGCGCGACATCATTCGGGCGATTCTTGCCTCGTCGATACCGGTCGCGAGTTTCGTTGCACCCAGCGGAGCACGAGCCGCCAGCGCCGGCACCTATATTCTTTACGCAAGCCATATCGCGTCAATGGCACCGGGCACCAATCTGGGTGCGGCGACGCCGATCGCACTTGGCGGCCGACCATCCGATGGTGACCGAAACGACAGCCCTGATACGACCGGCAAGCAGCGGCAAGTGCCGCGCGATGCCGGCGAGGCGAAGGCGATCAACGATGCGGTGGCCTATATCCGCGGGCTTGCGGAACTGCGCAATCGCAACGCCGACTGGGCGGAGCGCGCCGTGCGCGAGGCCGCGAGCCTTTCCTCCGCCGCAGCTCTGCGTGAGAAGGTCATAGATTTCACGGCGGCCGATATAAACGATCTCCTGGCACAGGCGCAGGGCCGGGTCGTGCGGGTCGGTCAAACGGATGTCCGGCTCGAAACATCGGGTCTCATCGTCCAGGAACTTGAACCGGACTGGCGAACCCGCCTGCTTTCGGTGATCACCGATCCGAACATCGCGCTGATCTTGATGATGGTCGGTATCTACGGCCTGATCTTTGAATTTCTGACGCCCGGGACGCTGGTGCCGGGAACGATCGGCGGCATCTGCCTGCTGCTTGGTCTCTATGCTCTGGCCTTGCTGCCGGTGAGTTTTGCGGGCCTGGGGCTGATCGTTCTCGGCGTGGGTCTGACGGTGGTCGAGGCGCATTCGCCGTCCTTCGGCGCACTCGGCGTCGGCGGCGGCATCGCACTGGTGCTCGGCGCTACCATCTTGTTCGACACGGATATACCCGGGCTTAAGGTTTCCTGGCCGGTGCTTGGCGCAATCGCCGTCGCCTGCCTCGGTCTTAGCCTTATCATTGCCCGTCTCGCCTTCATCTCGCGCGGGCACGATGTCGTCACCGGCGGCGAGCAGATGATCGGAATTTCAGGCAAGGTCGATAGCTGGACGGGCATCTCGGGCTACGTCATCGCTCATGGCGAGCGCTGGAAGGCCGTTTCAACTGAGCCGCTTGCCGCCGGTGACCGCGTGAAAGTGACCGGTCGGGATGGGTTGACGCTCGAAGTGGCCCGCAGTTCGCAGGAGGCCTAGCGGCCTTCAGATGCAGGAGGAAAAGCCATGGGCATGTTTGCAGATCTCGCCTTCTATCTTGTGATCATCTTTATTCTGCTCGTCGTCGTCGCATCTGCGATTAAGATCCTGCGGGAATACGAACGCGGCGTGGTTTTCACGCTTGGCCGTTTCACCGGTGTCAAGGGGCCCGGCTTGATCCTGCTCATCCCCTATGTCCAGCAGATGATGCGGGTCGACCTGCGCACGCGGGTGCTCGACGTGCCCGGCCAGGATGTCATTTCGCATGACAATGTCTCGGTCCGCGTCAGCGCGGTGATCTATTTCAGGGTCGTCGATCCCGAGAGGTCGACGATCCAGGTCGAGGACTTCATGATGGCGACGAGCCAGCTCGCCCAGACGACACTGCGCTCGGTGCTCGGCAAGCATGACCTCGACGAGATGCTGGCGGAACGCGACAAACTCAACATCGACATTCAGGAAATCCTCGACGCCCAGACCGATGCCTGGGGCATCAAGGTCGCCAATGTGGAGATCAAACATGTCGACATCAACGAATCGATGATCCGCGCAATTGCCCGTCAGGCGGAAGCCGAGCGCGAGCGGCGCGCCAAGATCATCAATGCCGAAGGCGAGCAGCAGGCTGCAGCCAAACTGCTTGAAGCAGCCGAAATCCTCGCCAGGCAACCCGAGGCCATGCAACTTCGTTATTTGAGTACATTGAACGTCATCGCCGGCGAAAAGACCTCGACGATCATATTTCCTTTTCCGATGGAGTTCGGCAATTTGATGCCGCCCAAACCGGACCGATGACGACGCCTTGAATGCGTGGTTTTTGCCGATGGAGCGATGGTCCTGCGGTTGAAAGCATGAGGACGTGGATGACGCGCGCCTTTCTGTTACGGCCGGGGCTGCATTTCTTACGGATTGGTATGATCCCGGCAAAGTGCGCGTGAGAATGCCGCGCTACCAGCTCTCATGCGGCACGCAGTGGACGCCTCCCTTCCCGCGATCGAAACGACAACCCCGCGCCTTCGATGACGACAGCGACCCACTGCGTGCCGCGCCGGATGACCCTTGGCAACGGAGTCCTGGGGATCCGGCTAAGACGGCCCCAACCTCCGTCATTCCAGGCCTTGAGCCTGGAATCCATGCCCACGGCTGACGGAGGCGAGAGTGGATCCTCGGGTCAAGCCCGAGGAGGACGGAGCGGGGGGTGAGCTTTGGAGCAAGGACAGCGACGCATCCGGGCATGATCGACGGTTGAGAACTTCTCTGCCGACGCGATCGTTAAATTGATCGACAGCCGGATCGTCTGGATCGCGCTTCAAGGTCGGCATCACCGATCCCTGCCTGATAACTATCATCATCGATCGTGTTCCGCCCAGTTGTGTCGGCATCGTTTTTCAAGAAAAGTTGCGACATGCGACAATCCCCGCTCAGAGATCGCCGCCTGCTCCTCATCCGGCTGCCGCCACCTCTCCCCGTAAACGGGGCGAAGGGACATGCCGCGACCTCCCCGTTCGCACCTCGCTCTCGCGTGGCACGTCCCCTCTCCCCGTCTTTACGGGGGTCCGCAGGACGGGTTGAGACCAGTGGCTCGACCCCGGTAGGTTAGGGTGAGGGGCAGTCCTCGGCGTGATCCAATCGTCCGGCTTTGCGCCGGCTGTTCTAGGCGTTGTCAGGCTCGGCGATGTCCTCATCAAAGCGACCGCGCACGAGGAAAACATCGGCTGCCTGTTTGGCGATCGGCTGAATCCGCTTCGGCCATCCGGTCGAAATCAGGCCATCGTCGGTCATGAAACGCGGAGTAGCGTTGTAAGCGTCACGCATTGCCGCGAGAACGCTTTCTGCAGCCTCGGTTTCTCGATCGGTCATCGCAGAGAGAGGCTGCATAGGCCCCTCATCGGGGAACCAGTCGAAGAACCAGTTGAAGTATTCCGCCCATCCAAGATGCCTGACAGCCTCGTCGCCCTCTGACAGGACGTCGAAAAGCTCAATGAAGCGGTTTCGAATGCGCTGATCCAGCAGGCGCAGAGAGATATCATCGGTCCTACGCTTTTGAAACATATCGGCGATCGAAGCACAATTAACGGCAGGCGTTGATCGGGGGATCAGCCGATTGAGGCGTACCTATCGGTGCGAGGACAACTATTCGCAATACTGCAACAGGGGATAGCGTCGGGATGGTCACGCCTCGCCGCCAAGGATGGCCCGTTGGCGAAGGTGCTGGAACTCTAACGACGAATCTTTGGCCTTGTCACCGCGGTTTGCAGGGGATCGATTGCGGGCGTCTTGACGATAGCCTAGAATCCGCAAATGCCTCTCGCTCGAAAAATCGTCCTTCACTCACCCCTTTCCGATGAAGCGCTTCTGACGGGTTTTGTGGAGCAATGCCTTGCCGAAGGCGTATCATTGCTCGCGATCGTCGGGGCGGGCGCCAACGATCTGGAAGAAAGGGTCGATTGGATCGTTGTCGGCGACGGCTCAGATCCGAAGCGATTTCTCTGCACCACGTCGCATCCCGACGAGCCGCTCGACGATGTCCTGAACCTGGCGAAGGCGTGGGAAGCCGACCCTGGTGATAATGTGGAGCAGGTGTTCCTCTAGTTCGCCTCAGCTTGGGCATTTCGTCCTGACGGATCAAACAAACAGCCAGGCTTGAGGCACTTCGTCCCCAGGACCTGGGCCTGCGCAATGCCGTCAACCCCTCCACAGCCGTTGCTGTGGCTGCATCTGGCGCAGATGTTCGTAACCCATCACCGTGACGTTGCGCCGTGTAAGTCTGGCTCCCAGGGAGCGGGTCACAACCGCTTCGAACAGTCTTCGCAAAGGAGAAAAACTTGGCCGAGAATGATTATGATGCCTTCGCGGCGGCCTATGACGCCGATAACGAGGTCAATGCCTGGAATGCCTATTACGAGCGGCCGGCTATTCTTGCCCTGGTTGGCGACGTCGCCGGGCTTTCCGTGCTCGATGCGGGATGCGGCGGTGGGGCGCATGCGGCAGCGCTGATCGAGCGCGGGGCTGTCGTGACCGGGATCGACGCCAGTGCCGGCATGCTTGAAATCGCGCAGCGTCGCCTGCAAGGGCGCGCGCGGCTGCTATCGGCGGATCTCAACAAACCATTGCCGTTTGCGGACAAAGCTTTCGATCTGGTCCTTGCCTCGCTGGTCATGCATTACCTGCCCGACTGGTCGAAGCCCCTTCAGGAATTCAACCGGCTGCTGCCCGAAGGCGGCCGTCTGGTTCTTTCCACCCACCATCCCTTCATGGATCACACCTCGACCGGCCGCGACAATTATTTCGAGACCTACAGCTTCGATGAGACCTGGCAGCGCGGCGGAAAGGATATCGCCATGCGCTTCTGGCATCGGCCGCTGCATGCCATGTTCGCAGCACTCAAGTCGGCCGGATTTCAGATCGACACCGTCAGCGAGCCCCAGCCGGATCCGCAAGCCCGCACGCTTTTTCCGCAGGCCTATCAGAGCCTGACGACCAAGCCGCGGTTCCTGTTCTTCTCGGTGGTGAAAGCGTGACGACAGGTGCTGGCGTTGGGGTCTCTTGATTCTATCGGGCGTGGTGTTCCGAGGTGCCGGAGAATGAGACGGTCGCGGAGCTGTTCCTGCCGTTGAAATAGCACAGCCGGACGGCAGCTTGTCCCATCTGGTCGCCAGAAGCGGACAAGCCGTTGTCCACCCCGGTGAAGGTTTTTCGTCATCGAAGGATAAGGCTGCTTTGCGCCCCAGGAGGGTCACGGAGCGACCGGACAAGATCGGGCGGTAGACATCGTTTTTCGCCTCCTGCGCGGTCGTGCTTCATTGCGACCACACACCACGCCGCGTCCAAGTAACGAGCGAGTTCCGGTCGTTTGCCAAAATTGCGCCGGCCAGACCCATGAAAGAATGAAGAGCCGTCGGCGAAGACCTGGTGTATGCTAGGCGACGGGATCCGTCACACGTGAGGATCGTCATGGTCGGTTCACCAGCAACTGCCACCCTTATCCTCAACGGCAAGGTTGTCGTCGACCTGGAAGGCGAGACGCTCCGTCTTGAGAACGGCGATGCAATCGCCCTCAGGCCGCAGGCCTTTGCGGTCCTTCGCCACCTCGTCCAGAACGCGAACAGGCTGGTCAGCAAGGCCGAGCTGCTTGAAGCCGTCTGGGGAGGCGCCGCCGTTACCGACGACAGTCTCGTTCAATGCATCCACGAGATCCGGCGAGCGCTCGGCGACGAGCGGTATGCGGTCTTGGCCACCGTCTCGCGGCGGGGCTACCGCCTGTCGCTGGAGCGTAGCGACGAGAGTGCGCTCGGCGGCCCTTCCATCGCCGTGCTGCCGTTCGCCACCATGCGCGGCGACGAGCCCAATGACTACTTCGCCGATGGCCTGGTCGAGGACATCATCACCAACCTCTCGAAGATCCCGGGTCTGTTCGTCATCGCACGCAATTCCTCCTTCGGCTTCAGGGGCGAGAAAGCTGATCTGCGCACAATTGCCGCCGAACTACGCGTTCGCTACCTGCTGCAGGGCAGCTTGCGGCAGTCCGGGGGGAGGCTGAGGATCAATGCCCAGCTTGTCGACGGCGCATCGGCCACTCATGTCTGGGCCGACAGGTTCGAGGGCGCGGCAACGGACGTGTTCGATCTCCAGGATCGGTTGACTGAGCAGATCGTGGGCTCGATCGAACCGAGTGTTCGCCGTGCGGAGATCGAGCGTGCGCACCGCAAGCGGCCCGAAAGTCTGGACGCGTACGATCTCTACCTTCGGGCGCTGCCGCACGCCCACGCGAACACGCCCGTCGAGACGGACAAGGCCCTGCAATTGCTGGCGCGCTCGATCGAGCTTCAGCCCGACTATGTCGCTGCGCATGGCTATGCCGCATGGTGTTACGAGCAGCGCTACCTGCGCAACGGGTTGGATCCCGCAGACAAGGCGGCCGCACTCAGCCACGCCGATATTGCGTTAGGCATCAACAGCGACGACCCGCAGGCGATGAGCATCGGCGCGTTCGTTCGCGCCAACCTCACCCGGGACTACGACGCCGCCGTCGAGGTGCTCGACCGGGCTCTCGCATTGAACAACAATTCGGCCCTGGCCTTTGGCTTCAGCGCTTTGGTCAGTGCCCACAGCGAGCGACACCAGCGGGCGGTGGAACATGCGCACAAGGCGCTGCGGCTGAGCCCGCTCGACGATCCGCTGAGCTACCATCCCTACTGCGCACTCGCCCTGACCCACCTCTTTGCCGGCGCCTTCGCCGACGCAGCCAGATACGCCGCTCTGGCGGTCCGGGCAAATCCCGGCTTCAGCATCCCGTACGCCTATCTGGCGGCCAGCCACGTCGGCCTTGGCAATGTCGAAGCCGCGCACTCTGCGGCACGACGACTGATCGAGGTGGCGCCGAATTTCTCGGTCGGCAGCTACGTGCGAACGAACCTGTTTCAGCCGTACTTGATGGACGCGCTGGCAGCGGCCTTGCGAACGGCAGGGCTTCCCGAATGAGGCCGGCCAGCGGCGACCAAACCGCGCGTCAGATGCGGCGCTGTCACAAGCCGCCGGTCCCCAGATCATATCCGTTGGACGGATAGACCAGTCGAGCCGCGATGCGAACAACATCTGCGTCATGAAACGTCCATGACGCATCTCCTGCCTTGGTCGGCGTCGAGGAATTCGCGGGCGACCATATCGGCAAATGCTTTTCTAATTCGAAACAGGGCCGGGCAAAGATGCCGATCGGGGAAATATCGTCATTTGATCGGAGTCCGTTCGTTACATGCGGCAGGACCTCGCTCACAATTACCGGCGGATTGGCGACCTGCCGCCCCCGGAACACTAAAGATGAATCGCGCTTTGTATTTCTCAACTATCCTATCGACGCTGTCTTGCTGGAATGGCGCTACCGCCCACGACACCGAGTCGGGATGGATCTATCCACCCGCTTGCTGCCGAGGGGACAAAGAACGAGGCGATTGCCACGAAATTCCGAGTGCCAGCGTGAGCACCGGTCCTGACGGTTTCAGAGTGCTGCTCAATCCGGGCGACCATCACCTCGTCACAAAGCAACACTTCTTCCGAATTCCGTATGGTGACACCATTCCGTCCGGAGACAGTCATTTTCACATTTGCTTGCACCCAACCGAAGACCACGCGAACTGCTTCTTTGCCCCTCCTTACGGATTTTGATTTGCGAGGCATCGGAGGCGCCGCCTGCGGGCGGGATGCTGACAGTCAGCTTATTGTTGGAGGCACCACAAAGCAGCCAATGGGTCGGACGACCTCACCTGTGAGCTCACCCATGCGCTCCGTCTTGACCCCCGAGCAGGGCGGTCCTACAAGACAGACCATGGCAACACACCTCTGATTGGCCGCGCCTTGCGGCCTTGAGCGAAGCGCAGTCCTGCACGACACCGCGGGGCCACTTCCACTTGCCAAGCCAAAATCAGAGATTTTCCAATGCCCACGCTCTACCTCACTTGCGGTCTTCCCGGCTCGGGTAAGACGTCGCTCGCCAAGATAATCGAACATGAAGCATCCGCCCTCCGTCTGACCGGAGACGATTGGATGCACAAGCTTTACCCCGACATCTCTACTCCGGAAGCCGAAACTGGTCCGTGCCGAGGCAGAGTCGAGAGCCTGCAATGGCAGATCGCCCTGCGTGCCATCAGGCTTCAGTGTAACGTTGTCGTGGATTGGGGAGTGTGGTCACGGGCAGAACGCGACACCTGCCGGGAGGAAGCTCGCGCAGCTGGTGCCCGCGTCGTCCTCTGCTTCCTCGACGTTCCCTTTGATGCGCTTTGGGACCGGGTTTCCCGGCGAAACACCGAGCTTCCAGTCGGCACGTTCGACATCTCGCGGGCGGACCTGCTTAGGTGGTCGAAGCTGTTCGAGCCGCCAACCGCCGAGGAGATGGCGCTTTACGATCGGCAAACCCATCCAGCCATCACCGCCCTTAGATGAAACGCCACAGCGCTGGGGGTATTCTCAGTCTGCGTAGCAGGCGGGCCCGGGCCAGCTCGCTGGTGAGGACACCTCGCCTTCTTCCCCGGGGGCCGGAGCACGGGACGGTGGCGGAGCTGTTCCTGCCGTTGAGTGGCTCATCTTCGAAAGTGGACGAAATGTTCCAATCCATTGTCACCCATTGACGTGAACAGGTTTCACCCCAATACGGTCAGGCCAGCCAGACGACAACAGGAGTGTAATCGTGAGCGAACCGACCGTAGCAGATGCAACAAACCGCATTTATGAGTCGCTCCAGGCGGACAACGCCGACATCGACGTGCATATCGCGGCCCTGAAGGCAGCGTTGACGCGGGCGGGTGTGAAAGAGGCCGTATTCGACCCGGCCAGGCTCGTGCAGAATAACCGTTCTGGCAGGAAGCGGATGGAGGCCTACTTTCGGCAGCGCGGTGTCACGGTGAAATTCTCAGCCTCGTGAAGCCTTCCAGACGGCTGTCATCACCCTCAGTGGGGCTGACACTACGCATTGGCGTCGGACGCGAATGAAGAGCTCGCGTCGAAGTAACCTGGCTCGTGTTGCCCTTAGTGGCCGAGAGGGGGTTGCTTGCCCTTTCCCGACGCTCGGCGAGCGGGTGGACCATGAGAGTTGACCGAATGTGGGCTCGGTGCCGGACGGATGGCCGATCCACGTTACCTGGGCTGCGATGGCGCTGTCGCTCATGGCATGGGGCCGGGAGCTAAGCGACAGGCATCCGTCACTCCTTTTCCTCCCAATATCTTTGCCAGAGGTCGAGCCTCGGCTTCAGCGGATCTGCTCCGAACGTCACGCCGTGATTGGTGAAGTCCATGACCCTGTCGGCGAACGGGTCGTGGTGAGGCCATTTTGGCCGTGAGCCGCTATTGGGGTCACCCCTCCTTGCAAATTCGAGCCAGTATTCGCTTGCCAATGTGGCCATGGCCCAGTCGGCCGGTGTCACCTTGTCTTTCACCAGTGCGTCTGGAATGCCCAGCGTATACGGAATTTCGAAGCCGTGCGGAGTGCCTTTCCACATCGGATCATTGCGTAAGGCCTCGGCGACATAGGAGAAACGATACCACCACGTCGGTTGACCAGCGCGGACCAATTCGTCAGCGAGGTGGCGAGACGGTTCAACGAGCGTCTTGTCGGCCAGAACCTGCTGCTTCAGCTCATCGAGGGTCTGTTGACCGCTGGGATCGTAGAGGCTGCGGGCTTCGGCTGCATGATTGCCGAAGAGCGCGAAGAGATCGTCTTTCGTCGCGGCCTCACCGATACCGAGATCACGATTATTTGCCCCGACGATGACGGGAACCGGCGCTTGACGGCCCGCCGCAAAAGCCGCTTCCGGCGTTTCGAGCAAAAACCGTCCGTCAATAATCGCCCCTGAGACGCCGAGGACGGGCTTGCCTGTCGACATTCCCGCCAGCACGTCTTGTGCCGATGCACCTTCGGTCAGCTTTTCCGCAGGCAGCGCCCGAAGGGCGGTGAGAGCGCCGGCATCGCTCCCGTTGATCCCCAGCGAAGCCGCATAGTCTAACGCGGTTTTCTCCGCTTCTTTCAAAGGTGACAAAGGCGTGCTCTCAGCACGCGCGGCAGGCAGACCGGGTGACTGTAGAATGGCGCCCCGGAAAAGCCCCCGTGACAACGGCGATATCATGTGCGCCATCACCGAGCCGCCACCCGCCGACTCTCCGAATAGGGTCACTTTCTTCGGATCGCCGCCGAAGGCTTCGATATTTTGCCGGACCCATTTCAAGGCGGCAAGCTGGTCCATGTAACCATAGTTGCCGACGGGCTCGTCAGGGGATTCCTTCATCAGCGCCGGATGGGCAAAGTAGCCCAATCGGCCTGTGCGGTAGTTCATGCTGACGAACACGACTTTCCGGGCGGCCAGTTGGCCACCGGGATACTGAGGGGTGTTTCCCTGGGCAAGAGCGCCGCCATAAATCCAAACCATCACCGGCAGGGGTGTTCTGGAACGCTTGGCGGGTGTCCAGACATTGAGGGTCAAACAATCCTCTGACTTCGGCAAGTCGTCGGTCTGCATGCAGGACGGACCGAAATCGCGGGCATCCTTGATACCGCTCCATCTCTCCGCTGGTCTCGGATTACGCCATCTCAGATCACCAACCGGCGGTGCCGCATAGGGTATGCCTTTGAAGCTGACGACCGTGCCCGACCTCTCACCCTTCAGCATTCCGCTGTCGATCGTAACGGTGTCGTCTGCCGCACCTAACCGTGGCGCCAACGTCAGCTGACACGATGCGACGGCCAAAAAGAGCAGAAACGTGCGACTGGCGTCCACAAACACTGCACTCTCCACCGCTAAGCCGAGACAGTTGGGAACAAACTACTCCCATGGAGCGGCAACGAAAAGGGTTCATCCGACGTCTACCGGCCCTCACCCCGCCGCAAGCCCCCTGCTCGCCCACGAGAACAGCGGCGGCGGCATCTGGCGCGGGCGCGCTTTCGCTCTCCGAAGCCACTGATATCAGACCTAAGCGACTTTGCCGACGGCGATGAAGAGCCGTCGGCGAAGCGCTCCATTCCGGCCGTTCGGGCAGCGTTGGCGATATCCTAGAGCATGATGCCGAAAAGTGTGGTCGGTTTTCGGACGACATCATGCTCCAACTATTTAATTTAGAACAGGATTCAGATTTTAGGCCGACCGGGCCTAAAATCATCCTGTCCTAGGAGCTGCCGTTCTTCATCGCTTCCGCGGATGACCAGATCGGGTGGAATTCCGACTGGCGGCAAGCGGGGATCGGTGGTGTCTTACTTTACTGCCGAAAAGGCGGTCGGTGACAACAGCTGGCTAGAGATATTGGAGAGAATTTGCCCGTCGCGCTCTGACTCGTCGCGGACCTTAAGCCATGCAGGATCAGTGGTGAAAGCTTTCCATTTCACCTCGCGATCAGCTAGCGATTCCCAGGCGATGAGATAGGTGAGACGCTGGCTGCTTTCGCCCACGATTGTGGTGAAGAAACCCGCCTGCTTGATGCCGTGCTTGTCCCATATTGCCAGCGTATGTTCGGCAAAGCGGTTGAGCAGCGCGGGCAATCGGCCGGGCAGGCAGTCGTAAATTCTGAGCTCGTAGATCACAGTCTTGCTTCCTTATGTCCCTTGAGAACGACATGTGTTTGGCACTTGCTCCCCTGCGCCCACAATGTCCTCAAAACTTGCAGCAACGTCAATTTCACGGTGGATCCGTCAAAGTCCCTATTAGAACAGGCCCTGCAGGTATGTGCGAACCGCTAATCTTCTGTCAATCCGATCGCCTGTGTTTAGGAGTGGCAATTTTGACCCCCGGCTTGAGCCACTCCATCAACCACCCCTCGCCCCCCGCAACGCCGTCAATCCCCTCCGCAGCCACAGCAACTGCTGCGGCGGCATCTGCCGGAAGTGTTCATAGTCCATCACCGTGACGTTATAGACCGTGCTCCTGACCTGCGGTCCATCAGGGCAGCGCAGCAGGATGCCTTGCAGCGCCATCATGCGGTTGCTGGCTTTGCGGGCGCGGTCGGCGAAGGTTTCGGTGACCTCGCCTTCGTGGCCTTTGACGGTAAAGAGCGATTGCGCCCTCGGGCTCGGGGCGGGAATGCCTGTGGTCTTGTGGTAGCGGGCGATTGCCTCGGCATAGTCGTCGCCGGCCTGGCGCTGCTCGGCGGTGATCAGGCCGTCGAGGAACATGCGGCCGAGGGTGTAGCCGGCAAAGGGGCTCTTGACCGTCTCGTCATCAACCGTCCTGCCGAAGCCGTGGATGCGGCGGCGGGCTGATATCGCCACGCTGATATTGTCCTTCTCGGTTTCGAAGGGCTTGATCTTGCCGCAGGGAAAACGCTCGACATTCTCCTTGCGCGGACGGCCGGCGCCCTTGTTAACCCGTCCTGTCTTCACCTTGGTGGCTTTGCCGCCCATGCTGATCGTCCTTCTATCGAATGATGCCGTTTCGGAGTGCCGCGGCGACCAGCGCCGTATCCTTGAAGACGCCGAGCCGCGCCTTGGCGTTGGCAATGTGCGTGTTCACGGTGATCGGCGAGATGCCGAGAATGGTGCCGATCTCGGCGGCCGTCTTGCCCGCCGCCATCCAGCGGATCACTTCGGTTTCGCGCGGGGTGACGTTGCTCATGGCTCTGCATACCCATCGATGCAGGGCACGCGCGGCATCGTCACATGCGCGCCCGACAGGGTCACCCGCGTCACGCGGTCCGCGTGGCGGATCGGCTGGACGGGCGGGCCCGCCTTCGGCTGCGGATGCCAGGTGTCCTGCCTGGAGGGGAACCTGTCGCGGTTGCGGTGCGCCATGTTGATGACGGTGTTCTTCTTCGAGCCGAATAGGTTGGCGATCTCTCTCGCCGACAGCCCTTCCTTCCAGAGCTTTTCCGCCTTGACGATCTTGTCTTCCGTCCAAAAGGTGATGGTCACTTGGTGGCCTCCTGTGCGTCCCGCGCGGCGCGGGCGATGATCGGGTTGTCGGGAAACATCCGGGCCAGCTCCCGCTTGGCGTTGCGGCTGCCGTTGGCCGCTGCCTTCAGCAGCTGCATCTTGTAGGCCGGCACTTTCGGCTGAAGCACCTCGGGTTCCGCCTCCAGGCGCGGCCGGCGCTCGGCCTCGATCGCTGCCTGCTGATGCCGGCACTCTTCGGCAAAGCTCGCCGAGCTCGGGGCAAAGGCGCGGTTATGGTCTCTCACCTGGCCGGAAATGAAGCGTTTGGCGGCCCGCCAGACCGCCTCTGCCGGAAGGCCCTCGACGGCGACGAGATAGGCGCGGATCTGCATGTCGGGATCAGTGCCTGTTGATGCCGGGAAGCCAGAAAGCATCCCCGAAATGATCTTCACCAGAGGGGAAATCTCGTGCGGCATCCACTGTCGTCCTTCTCGTACTGCTGTTGATCGACCCGGCCTCCCTCGCCTTCTCCTTAAGGTACCAGTCGCATTTGATCGCCTGCCAGCCGCGGAAGATCTGCATCTCGGCGGCGCCGACCGGGTCGCCGGTCAGCAGGTATTCCCTGGCCTGCATCCTGGCGGCATAAGCCGTCAGCGGCTTCTTCAGCGTGCGTTTGCGATGCTCGATGATGGCTGCCGCCAGTTCCTCCCCCAGCACCGGACTGAGGATCTCCATGATCTCCTGGCTCACTGTGTCCTTGCCCATGCGATGTCCCTTTCCCGTTTGAGATGGCCTCTTCAAACCCGCAGCCTCCGTCGCCCGCCGGCAAAATTGACCGGGGCGCCGGGCCTCGCGGTACGGCGGGGAAACCGCCTGGTCTCGCCGGCATTGTCCTGCTGGGCGGTGTCGCCCTTTTCGGCGCTTCGAAGCCTGTGGATATCGGTTTCCACCGACGGCACCGACACCCCGAGGATGGCAGCGATCTCGATGTAGTCCCGGCCAGTGCGGAAGAGTTCGAGCGCGTTCATGTGGGCGCCTTGCTGCGCTGGCGCGGCCTCGGCCTGGATGCTCATCGCTTGATCCTTCTTTCCGATTTCGAACGCGGCTCGCCGTTCCCGCCGGAGCGGGTGGCTCGTCCCGTGCTTGATTCAAATTCATCGATGACGACCGGAGCCGGCTCTTGCGCGAGCAAAGGCTCCGGTCGTCTGCCAGGCCGCCGCCTGGGTCGGACACGACATCGTCGCGCCGGTGGGCACGGCATTGCCGCGCCCGGGGGGCACGACATCGTCGCGCCCGCGATGCTGGCGTCGCCGAGGGAGGGCGACGACGCCAGCGGCCGATAGCCGTCAGGGAGGGGCTGGGCTATCGGGGTTGGTGATCGGCAGAGCGCCGGGCGGGATCATCGTCTCGCTGATCTCTTCCGGTCGCGTCGGCCGGTCGCAATTTTCGCAGTGGCGCTCGATCACCTCGGCAATCGACAGCGCCTTCGCGCAGATCGGGCAGCCGGTGTAATGGGCGGCAATCAGGGCGGAGATGGTCATATCGATTCCACCTCCCTTGGCGTTCAGCACCTGCTGCAGGGCCTTGGCGAGAGACGGGATATCCTCGTTGCGAACTGATATCACAGACATCCGCCCTCCCCTTGGCCCTTGCGGCCGGTGAATGACGACGCCGGTCGGCATGACGTCCATGGCGAGCTTCTCTTCGCTTGAGATGGTGAACCTCATGGCGTCGTCTCCCCCGCCGCGGGACGCGGCGCGCAGGCCGGTAAACTCCGAAAGGCTGGACCGTTGTTGATGTTGTCTCTGTGTGTCATGGCGATTAGGGTACAATTAATACCCTATATGTCAAGCACATTAGGGCATGACATGTACCTTATTTTAGGGTATTTTTTATATCATGTTGAAAGATCAGGAACAATTTGAACGCGAAGAACGCGCAAAGCGCCTCGTCATGGCCAGGAAGAATGCCGGCTTTGCCGGGCCGAAGGCGATCGTCGATCGGTTCGGCTGGAATGCCAATGTCTACAAGGCGCATGAATCCGGCCGCAACGGCTTCGGCATAGCTGACGCAAAGAAGTATGCCCGCGCTTTCAAGGTCAATCTCAACTGGCTGCAGTTCGGCACCGGCAACGCGCTCGATCCGGATGAGCTGCCCGCCTCCGTTGCCGATGTCCCAAAAATCTCCTGGGTCAGCGCCGGCCAGCTGAGCGAGCAGGCGCCGATCACCGATTTTTCGGAATTCCCGACGGTCGCCGCACTCGACCTGCCCGATGGCGAATGGATCGCGCTCGAGGTCGAAGGCAATTCGATGAACAAGATCTCGCCGCCCGGCTCGATCATTTTCGTCAATCTGCGCGACAAGCGCCTGGCGCCGAACGCGCTTTATGTCGTCGCCGACGAAACGGGTGCCGCGACCTACAAGCGCTATCGCCCGAACGACGACCCGCCCTTCCAGCCGGCTTCTTATGAGGACGTGCCGCCACCGGAATTCCAGGGCGCCGTCACCATCGTCGGCCGCGTCCGCCGATCGATCATCGAGATGTGAGGATCCATGCCGGGCGCGCTCGACGATCTCACCGTTTTTGGGTGTACTACCGGCACCCGTGTGCGCACATCACCAAGCTGCCGGGCAGATCAGCAGAAGATAACATTGGAGGGGAAATGCTTGCTTTTATGGGAACATGGCCGGCGCCGGTTGTTTACGGCCTGGTTGGGGGGATATTCGGGGCGATTGGCGCGGCTGTCGGCCATCTGGCGGCCAAGCGATTTCCGAACGCGAGAACGATCATTGTTGTTCTGTTTCTTGCCAGTTCAAGCCAAGTCACCAAGCTGATCGTCATTCCCAGAATTCAGAATGACGAGGCGAACGCTAACCTGCCGCAGAAGATAGACGCCATTACCACTCTTGAGCGCATCTCTGTCGAGGGAAAGACGGTCCGATATTTTTACCGTCTGAGCGATTCCCTCCCTTTAACGGATGGGGCCGTTATGAAGTCAGGCATTGCCTCGTCCGTGTGCACTTTCTGGAAGCCGAAGCTTGATTCGGGCGAGGCCGAACTCGCCGTCTACAACTACGCCTTCAAGGATGGGCAGTCGAGTTTCGATCTGAGGGCAAGCGATTGCCGATAACGTCGCGACGTCAGGTCGTCCGTTAAAGGATATCTCAATGATTCAAACGTCTTACAATGGGTAAAAGATGCTGAAACCGACATCGCGCGCAGGCAGAATCTGGTTCTATATCGTGACCTTTGCGGTGTTTCTCCTGGCGTTCAGCGCCGCGCGGGAGATCTATGGTCTTTAGGATTTCGCTCTGAATCTTGCCGGATGGCATCCAGACCCGCCTCGATCACCTCGTCGGTGATTTCGATTTCGTTGCGCATGGCCGGCCCTCCTTTTTTCTCGTAGCATCATGCTCCAACTTCAGTTCTCATTCCTCTCTCTTCAGCTCAGGAAGAGAAGGTTCCTGAAGGCTGGTGAGGGAGGGTTCCGGCCAAAGCTTCCCCCTACCCCATGAGCAAAGCCCATGAAGCTGGGAGAGCATTGGCCAAGTCCTGAAGGCCGGAGCCGGGATGGGACACGTGCCAGAGGGGCCATTCGCTTCGCCCTCGTCCTGATTTTCTGACAGCGCACTTAAGGACTTTCGCTTCCCGCGCCGCTGGGCTTCGTCAGCTCGGGAGTTGCACCCGGTCGCCCAATCACTGGCCCGAGACATAGACCTATGATTCGTACCTCGTCAATCGTTGGGGTATTTTTTATACCTTCCATGGTTGACGTAATCGGGTATGATATATACCTTTCCTTCACAAGCCGATCAGAGGCGCGAGAGGACAGGGCGATGCAGCACATTCGCAGAATCGAGACCGAGGAAAGCAAGCGGGATGCCCGCTGGAATGGCGCGCAGACGATCGGCGACTGCCGCGCCTATATGGCGATCGAGGCCCAGCGCATGGGCGCGCTCGGCTTTGCCTTCCTGCGCCGCCCCGAACATTCGATCCGCGGCCCGTCCTGGCTGCGCGGGGCGGCGGCTTCCGTCGAGGAGCATTACCGTTATGCCCGCGAGATCATGGGCATCGCCAATAACGATCAATTCTACGCTTGAGGGGAACGGAGATGCCTGCCGCCAACCTTACACTCGGTTCAACCGAGAGCCCTTCCCTTCCTGCCGCCCGACAGGCCGGGACAGCCGAAAAGATCCGCGCCAAAGCCCGCTTCACGGCCGGAGCACCCGATCTCCTGCAGGCGCTGGTGGAGGCCGAACGCTTTTTCGACGGCAGCGACGATCACGGCTGCCCGCTTCACCAGAAGATCCTCGCCGCCATCGACACGGTGAAAGGCGGTGCGTCATGAACGATTGCCTGATCAAAGCCTTTTCCGGCTGCGCCTGCCCGCCCGGCGAATGCGCACAAAAGCCCGCCACCCCGGCGCCGGTCACCTTCGTCTCGTGGCGGATCCAGGCCATCGCCTGCCTCGCCTTCGGCTTCCTCGCCGCGATCGTCTCGGCCGCCTGGATGGAGACGCAGTTCAAAACCCGGGATCTGCAAAACCAGGAGCAGGTGTCATGGAAGTGAGCCAGGGCTTTTGCCAACACCGCCGGTCAGGAGCTGAACTTGATGTCGCTGGCCTTGGCCGCCGTAATGAATGCGCGGCGCACCTGCTCCGGCCCGGCGGCATCATTGAACACATCAAGCACCAGCCGTTCGGCCACCTTGGCCGCCGGCGTCTGCTCGGGCCAGTCATTCAGCAAGGTGTTGCCCGCCTGAACGACATTATAGACCGTCCTCGTCTTGCCATTGATGGTGATCTTCACCGGCTTGAACCTT
The DNA here is from genome assembly GCF_005862305.2 of Rhizobium indicum. Classification (NCBI taxonomy): domain Bacteria; kingdom Pseudomonadati; phylum Pseudomonadota; class Alphaproteobacteria; order Hyphomicrobiales; family Rhizobiaceae; genus Rhizobium; species Rhizobium indicum. Next base: position 1,524,707 of record NZ_CP054021.1, read on the forward strand.
CGTCGCCTGCTCATGGCGCCGCCCCCTCACACTGGACACGCGACTCAACGAATCACTTCAGGACTCGTTCCGGTTGATTCGAAAATGCGGAACACCGCACTCGATTCATGCGATGCCAATGCACCGCTCCCGTTCAGCCGCACCTCCGTTATAACTCTTCTGCAGAAAAATTATAACCGGAGAGAGGATGGGTTTTCGGCCGATTCTAAGCGACGCCGATACACCCTTGGAAATTCGCCCTCTTGAGTTTGTCGGCGCCAATGTCTATTTTGACCATATATGGTCATTTAAGACAGGAGGCCGCAATGTCGACAATCAGCGTGGCAGAGGCAAAGGCCGGTTTCGCCGGTCTGGTCGATGAAGCGGCAAACGGGGAATTCGTGACGATCACGCGGCACGGAAAGCCCGCCGCCGTGCTTGTGTCCGTCGAAGCGGCCGAGGCGGCGAAAAGGGCTTTGAAGAAGCCACGGCCGAATTTCGGGGATTTCCTGTTGACGTTTCCCGGCGGGGTCGAGCTGGAGCGGAACCCGTCGAAAATGCGCGATATTGATCTGTGACCGCCTACCTTCTCGACACGAACATCATTTCGAAGTTCGCGCCGGGCAAGGTGCCGCCGTCCGATCCGGTGCGGGCATGGTTTCGTGAGCAGGGCGAAGCCGATAGCCTGTTTCTGTCGGCTCTGTCAGTCGCGGAGATCGAGAAGGGAATGCGGAGCCTTCACCGTCGCGGCGGGATCGAACGGGCAAAGTGCCTTTCGGCATGGCTGGACGTCATCACCGAGAGTTTCGGCGATCGGATCTTGCCGATGGATACCGTTGTCGCGCGCATCGTCGGCGCTCTGGAAGATGAAGCCGAGATGCAGGGCCGTCATCCCGGCCTTGGCGACCTCATTATCGCGGCGACCGCGCGGGCCTACGACCTCACCGTCATTACGGAAAACCTGCGGCATTTCCAGCCGCTTGATGTCGCTGTTGATCTTCCCGCCGCGTTCCGGTCGGAGTGATCGTTGCCGTCATTTTTCGTCAGCTGAGAATTTCGGGAAACATTGGCAACCCTGATTTCGGGAATGATGACCGAGGGTCACAGCTGGTCGGAGTGGAGTGATTCGAAATCACTCGACCCCCACGTCCCAAACAACAAGAATAGTCTCAAAAGCCCTGCATTGCCGGGCTTTTTCGCGTTCGAACGTGACGCCAAAACACGCTCTGTTCCGCCCAATCATTGCCGTACCGCAACCGAACCGCATTTGGAGGATGCGCAACCAAGATCGGAACGGCAGTTGATGAAGACACTGAGAGGGAGGCAGCCTGAACTGGCGGCCAATGCCAATGGCGCCGTCCCGCCGCGCTCAGTTAGCCGGAGCGCTCGTCAACCCAGTGATGCGTGCCACGTCGACCGTCGTTTAATACCAGCGTCCCCGGCCGTACCAGCCGCCGCCGCCTAGCAAAAGAAGTATCACAACGATGATGAGAAGGGTTGTGAGATCCATGTGCGTTCTCCTGGGAGGACCATCACCATCTCGTTTGCACCTGACGGGCGTTGCTCATGGTGGGACTCCCTAGCTTACAACGGCAATGACCGCAGTTGGTTCCATTCGATGGCCCCTACCCGGCCGGCGCCGACCCGGCGGATAGATCGGCGCGGCAGCAAATTTTTCACGTCCGCAAAATTCGCAATTTGGGGTGTGGCGCCATGGCAGCGAGTCAATGCCCGCCCGCCAGCGCGATGACGGCGACGACGTAGGATAAGGCAATCATGAGATAGGCGAGTTGGAGCAAGGTCACGGTCCAGCCTTTCGTTGGTGGCCTCCCATATATTCAGACTTTTGCGGCTGGTCATGTCCGCAAAAAGCCCGGACTTATGTCGCAAATGCCACAAGACTCCAAGTCAACTAGGGCGTGAACTCATAAAAACGCAGCCATAATCGGATGGAGGCGACGGGGGTCCGCTCGCCAATGGTTGCATCTCCTGATAAGATCAGCATCACAAGCCCCGATCTGGAGGCCTCGCATGCCCTGCAGCAGCGCGCTCGCTCCGTTCGTCATCGCCGCTCTCGTGGCCCTCGGTCCGCTGCCGGCTGGAGCGCAGAACAATGCTGCGCCACCGCCAGCGGCAATCTCCCAACAGGCCAAGCTTTGCCAGATGTGTCACGGTAGGAAAGGTCTGCCGACTGTTAAGAACACGCCGATCATCGCCGGCCAGCACGAGTCCTCTTTGCTGATAGCTTTGCAGGAATATCGCAATGGAGCGCGCACCGACGACCTCATGGGCCGGATCGCGAAGAATCTTTCCGACGACGACATGAAGGCGCTTGCGGCCTACTTCTCCGCACTGCCCTGGCCCGCCTACCGCGAGCCGGCCGACGCAGCGAGCATTACCCGTTTCCAAGCGCTCGACGCCGGGAAGAAGTGCACCTCGTGCCACCGGGAGGGTTTCGTCGGATACGCCAACACGCCGCGCGTCGCAAATCAGAAGCTGGACTACCTGATCAAAACCCTCTCCGACTTTCACGATAACAAGCGCCCGCACATGCCCCGCATGACGGCCTTGGTGCGCAATTTTTCGGCCGACGACATCGCTGCCATGGCTCACTATCTTGCCGGCCTCTGACGATCAGTTCGGGGTCGGCGATCCACCGAATAGGGCCGCCGAAATAGCGATCACTGCGTTACGGCGATCGGCACCTCTTTGCCCACGAACTAAGCATCGTGTCCGCCGATATGGTGGAGCGATAGCCCAGGAGCCAATTCATCGACCTTGTCGTGGAATTGAAGGTCATGATCAATCGTTGCCGGGCAAAAATCGACATAGCAGCGACACAAACGAAAAACCCCGCCGGAGCGGGGTTTCTAGCTGGTCGGAGTGGAGTGATTCGAACACTCGACCCCCACGTCCCGAACGTGGTGCGCTACCAGACTGCGCTACACTCCGTGACCAGCGGCGCTTCTATAGAACAGCCTATCTGGTTGCACAAGCACCAAATTCCAAAAAGCCGGCGGAAATTTTGACGGGGTTGTGACAGGCTCGGACGGTGGCGCCTGCAGCAAAAAGCCACACCTGCCGCAAATCGAACGGAAGTCTCTTGAGAGCAATTTTCTTTTGCCGGGTTCCGCGCTAAAGGGCAGACGGGACAGGCGAAACCACTCACGAGGGCGGCTTCGCAACCATGCGCTTGAGATCAGGGACGACACGATGAATTTCCGCACCATGACCGCGGCCGGGCTTGCAATTGCGCTTGCCGGATGCACGACCATTCCTTCCGCCGGCAATCCGATCGAGGCCCGCTGGGTCGGCAAATCGGCCGGCATCTTCTTTGCCGCCTACGGCCCGCCGATCAGCGACAGCGAGCAAGGCTCGACCACCGTCTATACCTGGCGCGGCGGCTACAAGACCGTGCGCATTCCGGCGAAATATGCCGAAGGCGCCGACGGCAAGCGCGGCAAGCAGATCGCGTCGGCCCGCACCGCCTATCTGCGCTGCCAGGCCGAAATCACCACCAGCTCCGATTACACGATCCGCGACATCCGCACCGTCGCCGACATCCCCGGCGTCGACGGTCCGTCCTATTGCGCAGAGTTCCTGGCGCCGGAACAGAAGTAACGGACGGTTTGTCGGCACGGGGCCATTGTTGCTCGGTGCCGAGGGCAGCCCCTCATCCGGCTGCCGCCACCTTCTCCCCGCCTGCGGGGAGAAGGGACCATGCCGCGACCTCTCGATCCACGCTTGCCTCTCGCTGCCGGAATAGCCAGGGCGTTACGTGGATACCCCCCTCTGCCCTGCCGGGCATCTCCCCCACAGGTGGGGAGATCACAAGTGGCTTAACTTCCTACCCATCTACCGTTTCGCCGTGCTGTGACACCAGTTGTTTGGGGAAGCCAGTGCGCCCAGCCAATCTCCCCCCTTGTGGGGGAGATGCCCGGCAGGGCAGAGGGGGGTGCCACACGCACCCCGAACCCTACGTCCTCACGCCGCCACTTCCCCCTGCACCGCAGCTTCCGCCAGCTTCCGCGCCGCGACGAAATCCACCTTGCCGGAGCCGAGTACCGGCACCTTGCCGATATTGACCTCGGCCGGGACCATCATGTCCATGGCGCCCTTGGATTTGGCGAAGGCGAGGAATTCGGCGCGGGTGGCGGTGGGGGCGTCGGTCAGGAGCACCAGGCGTTCGCCCTTCTTGGCGTCGGGCAGCGAGGAGACGACCGAGAGGGCACCCGGCCAGAGTTCGGCGGCGAGCGTCTCGACGGCGGCGAGCGAGATCATTTCGCCGCCAATCTTGGCGAAGCGTTTGGCGCGGCCGCGGATCTTGACGAAACCGTCCTCGTCGATGGTGACGATGTCGCCGGTGTCGTGCCAGCCGTCGGCGAGCGGCTCGAGCACGCCGGGCTTTTCGGCGCGCAGGTACCCTGCCATGACATTGGCGCCGCGCACATGCAACCTGCCGCCCTCATCGATGCCGGGCACCGGTTCGAGTTTCCATTCCATGCCCGGCAGGATTTTGCCGACCGTGCCCGACTTGTTGTACATCGGCGTGTTGATCGAAATGACAGGCGCGGTCTCGGTGACGCCGTAACCTTCGAGGATGCGCAGGCCGAACTTTTCCATATAGGTCTGGCGGGTTGCGGCCTTCACCGGCTCGGCGCCGGAGAAGATATAGCGGATCGAGCGGAAGTCGTAGGGATGCGCCGTCCTCGAATAGCCGTTGAGGAAGGTGTCGGTGCCGAAGATGATCGTGGCGTTGGAGGCATAGATCAGCTCCGGCACGATGCGGTAATGCAGCGGCGACGGATAGAAATAGACCGGCACGCCTGATATCAGCGGCAGCACGGTGCCGGCCGTCAGCCCGAAGGAATGGAACACCGGCAGGATGTTGAACACCTTGTCGCCGCTGTGGAAATCGATGCGGGCGGCGGCCTGGGCGGCATTCGACAGGATGTTGCGGTGGGTGAGCACCACGCCCTTCGGCGTGCCCTCGGACCCCGAGGTGAAGAGGATCACGGCCGGATCATCCGGCTTACGCTTGACCAGCGGCCGCGCCTTGCGGAGATACCCAAGGATCTTGTCCTTGAGTGAGATTTCGGCCCTGAGATCATCGAGCCAGACGATCTTCACCTGCTTTTCCATCTCCTCGATCACGGGCCCGAGCTTCGCCTGGGTGACGAAGGCGCGCGAAGTCAGCACATGCCTGACTTCGGCGGCCTTGCAGGCGGAGAGGATATTGGCGGCACCCGCGGTGAAGTTCAGCATCGCCGGCACCTTGCCCGCGCTCATCACGCCGAGAAGAGTGGCGGCGGCGCCATTGGCATTCGGCAGCATGACGCCGAGGTTGGTTTCCGGAAACAGCGTGCGGAATTTGGCGCCGAGCACGGCAGCCCCGGTCAAGAGCTTGCCATAGGTCAGCCGGCCGGTGACCGGATCTTCGACGGCAAGCTTTTTCGTGCCGAATTCATGGCCTGCCTGAATGACGCGGTCGAGCACGGTGGACGAGGTATCGGCGGTCTGGAACAGCAGGTTCGACATGACCTGATAAAGTGCTGCACCCGCCGCCGTACGGCGCTTGCGGCCTTTCAGCTCCGGCGGTACTTCCAGCTTCACCGGTTCGAGAATGGTGACCTTGACCTTGGGGAACAGCCGGCGGCGGATCTTGCCGTTATCGAGATAGGAGAGATAGCTCTTCTCCAGCCCGTCGATCCTGACCGGCACGACCATCGAGCCGGTCTTGTCGGCGACCATGGCGGCACCGTCATAGACCTTCATCAGCGTGCCGGTCACCGTCAGGCGGCCCTCGGGGAAGATGCCGATCGGGTTGCCGTCCTGCACCACCTTGATCAGCGAACGCGTCGCCATCGGTTTTGTCGGGTCGAGCGGCAGGAATTTGCACATCTTCAGGAAGGGCCGCACCCACCAGGCCTGGGCGATCTTGTAATCGACGGCAAAGGTGGGCTCTTCCTCGGTGATGGCAAGCGCCAGGGCGCCATCGAGCAGGCTGACATGGTTGAGCGCGATGATCGGCGCGCGGCCGGCCTTCTTGATATTCTCCAGCCCCTCGACCTCCAGCCGCATGAAGGCGCGGAACAGGATCGAGATGAAATCGCGGAAGGGATTGGTCGGCAGCGTCTTCAGCATCAGCCAGGCAACGGCGAAATTGATCACGCCGAGGCCGATCAGGATTTGAGGGATGGAGGCGCCGAGCGCCTGGACGACGGCAACGAGGCCGAGGCCGACGGTGATGAACAGGGCCGACAGCACATTGGCGGCACCGATGACGCGGGCGCGGCGGTCCTCATGCGCCCAGGTCTGCAGCGCGGCGAAGGTCGGCACGGCGATGAAGGCGCCTGCTATCGCCATGCCGGCGAGATCGATGGCGACGCGGATGGTATTTTCACCGGCAAAGAAACCGGCAATCGTCGTTGCGTGGCTCACCGAAGCCAAGCCCCAGAGATTCCAGGCGAGATCGAGGCTGAAGAGGCCAAGCAGCGCGGTGCCGACCGGGGCCGGCAGCAGCACGATGCGGCCAGACGACATCCAGGCGGCAATCGCCGAGCCGACGGCGACGGCGATGGCAAAGACGGTGAGATAGGCCGGCACGACGAGCTCGGAGCCGCCGAGCAGCTCGGTGACCATAGTCGGCAGGATGGAGAGAACGAAGGCGCCGACCAGCCAGAACCAGCAATTCATCAGCGCCGAACGCCACAGGCGTTTGTCCTCGCGGATTTCCATGACGAGGGTGTAGCTGGAGCGGATGACATTGCGGTCGATCTGAAGATCCGGCGCCTTGGAGCCGGTGGGCGGGATCATCCGGCTGGCGAGCCAGCAAAGCACCGAAAGCCCCATCATCATCGTGCCGAAGAGCAGCACATTATCGCCGCTGGAAAAGGCGAGCGCGGCGATGATCGTGCCGGAAAGGATGGCGATGAAGGTGCCGCCCTCGATCCAGGCATTGGCCTTCGGCAGGTCGCGGCGTTCGAGATGATCGGGCAGGATGCCGTATTTGATCGGCCCGAACAGGGCCGAGACAACACCGAAGCCGAACAGCGCCGCCATCAGCACGAAGATGGACGAAAACGCGAGACCGACGACGGCAAGGGCGGCGACCGCGATCTCGCAGCGTTTCAACAGCTCGGCGATCTTCGCCTTGTCGTGCTTGTCGGCGAGTTCGCCGCCGAGTGCAGAGAGCAGCAGGAAGGGCACGATGAGGATGACGCCGGCAAGCGTCACCAGGGCGGCACCTTCACTGGCCGACATCTTGAAGAGAATGAGGAACACCAGGGTGTTCTTGAGGAAATTGTCGTTGAAGGCCGTCAGGAACTGGGTCCAGAACAGCGGCGCGAATTTCCTTGAGGTCATCAGATTGTGTTGCACGGCGGGTCCCTCTTTCGACTGGCAGAGAAGGCCACAGAGTTGTTACGCAAAAGTTGAATGCGGTAACAACTCTGCGCTGTGGTTAACCAAGATCAATCTTCATCGTTACGATTGAACTTGACCAGGAGTTTCTCCGTGCGGGCATCCTCGACCTTGCGGATCAGCTTCTCGGATTCGGCGTTATCGCGCAGCGTCTTGGTGATGTTCACCGTGGTCTGTACCAGCATCAGAATGCCCATGGCGAGATAGCCTTTGCCCCAGAGATCGAGCGGCATCATGTAGAGGCCGAGCGCCAGCATGAAGGCGGCCGAGCCGAAGGAGATGTAGGAGAAGCTGACCCAGCTCGCGGAATGTTTCTGGAAACTGTCGTTCATATCAGTGGTCCCTATGGTTCGATGGATGAATGGTTGGATGGATGCGATTTCAGGCAGCAGGCGTGATGCGGCTCTTCAGCCGCGCCAGCACATCATCGGCGGATGAGCGCAGCGGCGCGCCGAAGCCGGCATTGGCAAGCTTTTCGATGATGCCGGCCGGGCGGATGGCGCCTTCCATGTCCTTCAGGGCGGCGGCCGTCAGCTCATTCTGGCTCTGGCGCAGGCGAAGGCGGGCGAGCGTCTCCTCGGCATCGTCGAGCGTCGCAAAGCCTGGACCGGCGACTGCGACATCGAGCTTCTGCGCCTCCTGCGTGGCACGCGCCAGCCGCTCGCCGCGCTGCAACTCCTGCAGCCGCGCTTCGGAGGCCCGGACGATGCCCTTCAGCTTGTCGATCGCTTGAGTGAACTGGGCCTGCGCCCTTTCCGATGCATCGCGCTCGGCTTCGAGAAAAGCGATCGCCTCGGCCGCCTCGCGGGCGAGAGCCTCATTGCCCTTGGTGAGTGCCGCGGAAGCGCGAACCTCGAGATCGGCGATGCGGGCAACGATCGTTGCGTGCTGCCCCTTCTCCTGCTCGTTCTGGGCGATGGCGACCGCCACACTGCGCCGCGCCGACTGGATCGATTGGGCGGCATCGCGGATCTGCTGGGAAAGCAGCGGCACGGCGTTACGATCGGCGAAAGCCTGTTCGGCATCATGCGCCCTGCCCCGCAACAAAATGGAAATCAGTTTGAACATTTCCTTCCTCCGGTTTATGAACGTTGTTCACGAGAGGTGTTATGCCAGAATCATGAACGTCGTTCAAGATAAATTTTGAACGACGTTCAAAAAATCGAAGTGGAATGGTTAATGGCCGGTAGGCGAGAAGAAAAACGCGAAGACCTGAAGGCCCGGCTGATCGAGGCGGCGCGCGAGCGGATCGCCAGAGACGGGCTGGCGAACCTCCGGGCCCGCGATATCACCCAGGATGCCGGCTGCGCGCTTGGCGGCCTCTACACGGTCTTTTCAGACCTCGCCGAGCTCGTCATCCACGTCAACTCCGCGACGCTGAAGGCGCTGGAGGCAAGGCTGACCCTTGATAAAACCAAGGACCGGCCGCCGACCGACCGGCTGCGCAACCTGGCGCAGGGATATCTCAGCTTCGCCGTCGAGCACCGGAACCTCTGGAAGGCGCTGTTCGACCACTTCCCGCCGGAAACCAGCCCGACGCCGCAATGGCATCTTAACGAGCACCTCTTCCTGATGGACGTGATCGCCGAACCGCTGGCCGAACTGCAACCCGACATGCCCCCCGAAGACCGCGCCATCCGCGCCCGCACCCTCTTCGGCGCGGTGCACGGCGTCGTCAGCATCAGCCTCGAAGGCCGCTTCGTCGGCCTGCCGCTGGAGCGGCTGGCGCGGGAGGTGGATGAACTGGTGCAGACGATAGCGGCCGGGGCGGAGCGGCGGCGGGGGTGATGGGGCGGCCACCGGTTTTTGATTGGAACGTCAGCGCACATTCCGTCATCCCAGACGTTGCCCCACTACTGTCCGGGTCGTGCCGATGGCACCAACCGATAGCAATGCGGCTTTGGCAGCTTTGCGCCGCCAGTTGCGGACGTTCAGACGATCGGCGACCATAGAGGTTCTGTACGCTAGCTGTGCTGTCCAAATTGAGCATTTGGTGCGGAGAGATTGCTCGCGCTACCGGGCATTAGTTTGGGACACTAAACTAGCCGCACTCACGGGGATATGGCTGCGCAAAGGGACTCAAATATCTCCTCGCAATAATTTGCAATTTCTACATAAGAAACTGGAGACCGAGGTGATTGAAAACGCTGCATGTATAGGGTTCGGTACCTACTTCCGCCCATGCCCAGAGTTGTGGTAACTGGGGAGTACATTATTGTTTACGGGGGCGAGATGCCAGACATCGTTACTCATAAGCCGGGTAGCTTTTCGGAAGTGATGCAGCTTGTTGAAGCGTTCCAAGATGCCCATGAGACTTCGTGGTATCGAGGCGTTGGTAACGCGGAGCATTCCCTGACCCCCACAATATTTCGGCATCCAAAGCATACGAAAATTGAGAAAATCCATGAGATGGAGACTGCTCTCTCGTCTGTATTCGAGCAACGCTCACCACCGTTTGTAAGTCAAGCTTTCAAAAGCGTTTGGGAACGAATGTTTTACATGCAGCACTACGGCATACCTACCCGGTTACTAGACTGGACGGAAAGCCCGTTTATCGCATTATACTTTGCGCTTACCTCTTCCGAAAGGACAAAGACGGGGAAACCAAAGAATGATGCGGCATTTTGGATGCTCGATCCAATTTTGTGGAACCGTGGCGCGCTCAGCGACATCTCCTTCAATGGAGGTATTCTCGACCCAAACCGTGAGCAAGTGAAAAGTTATAGCCCCGAAGCGGATCTTGATGAGCGGAAGAATCTTCCGATAATGATTTACGGCACTCACAATAGCCCGCGGATAGTGGCGCAACGAGGAATGTTCGCCTTGTTCGGAAAAAGCGTCGATGCCATGGATAAAAGCTACTCAGATAATCCCTTTGCCGATGGAACGCTGCATAAAGTCGTCATAGATAAGGACATACGGGATACCGTTGCGCATTCGCTCTTCCGCAAGGGGATATCCGACTCAACAATTTACCCCGATCTTCACGGCTTATCGCTTGAACTAAGGCGATCTTTTGGGTTTTCGCAATGAGCATTCTCAGGATAACTCCGCATAATCCGAAAACTCTAGTGTGGTGGTACAATCACCGGGAAGACATTGACTTTGACCCGCCATATCAGCGCCGTGGTAGGCTTTGGTCTGTAGAAGACAAAGCTTTCTTGATCGATTCCATTATAAATGGATTTGACGTACCCAAGTTATACTTGGCCGATTTTCAGATAGGTCAATCAGCGCTCAACAACTCCAAGCTTCCGTACGCAATTATCGATGGAAAGCAACGCTTGGAAGCGATTTTCGACTTCTTTGAAAATAAGCTCGTGCTTGGCCCCAGCTTCTCATTCAAGAAGGATCCGTCCTTGAAAATCGCTGGCTTAAGCCTGAGAGACCTGCGGAGATCGCATCCGAAGGTTGCAGAGGAATTTGAGAACGCATCCCTAGACATTATGAGCGTCTTTGCAGAAGACGAAGCCGATATTAATGAGATTTTCGTTCGTTTGAACAAATCAAAACCCCTTACGGGAGCCGAAGTCCGTAATGCCGTAATAGGACCGGTATCGGATCTTATTCGCGTCTTAAGCTCTCATGCTTTCTTTATAGAAAATATCAGATTTGGCGTCTCGCGCGCAGCAGACCTCAATGCCGCGGCAAAGCTGTTGCTCTTTGAGTACGCTGGAAAGCCTACAGCTACCAAGAAAACAAACTTGGACGAGTTTGCGCGGCAAGATGTAGATAGAGAAAAACTAGAACTAGCGGCTCGAAGAGCCTTGGACACGCTCACCGCTATATCTGAGATCTTTATACCGCGTGACCCTCTACTCGCGTCCGCAGGCATAATTCCGGTTTACTATTGGTTTATTCGAGGCATCCCCGAGGAGCAGCGCTTCGGAGTGCGACAGTTTCTGAACGACTTTGAAGTGCAGCGTAAAGAGAATCGAGAAATGCAAAAAGATGTGGGAGAGGAAAGCCTTAATCCTTCCTTGGCTCGCTTTGACACCCTTAATAGAAGTACTAATGACCAACAAAGCCATGTTGGCCGAATCCAGATACTAGAAGAGTTCTTTAACCAATGGCCGTTGCGTTAAACGCTTCCTGCAAGCAGTACCTTGCATTCTCATCAAGTCGGGAAAATTCATAAACCCCAACCCTACTCCACATACCTAAATATCCCGATTGGTAAATTCCCATGAATCCTCACCTGGGAGGAGCGCGCGGTGGAGCCCATGCCTCAACTCCTCCGTTGAGCAAACCAACGAAAGCTGATTGACTGACGCCGCCGCCGCGAATGGAGACAGCATGAGCCGTATTTTCATCACCGGTTCCACCGATGGCCTCGGCCTTGCCGCGGCACGCACCCTGATGAAGGAAGGCCATGACGTCGTGCTGCATGCCCGCTCCAGGGAGCGTGCAGCCGCTATCTCAGAGATTTCGGCCGCGGCGCTCGGCATCGTCATCGGCGATCTCGCCCGCGCCACGGAAACGCGCTCGATCGCCGAGCAGGTCAACGCTATCGGCCGCATGGACGCCGTCATTCACAATGCCGGCATCTACCTCGAGAGGAGCCGGGGCGAAACGCCGGAAGGCCACGCCAAGACGCTGGCGGTGAATGTGCTTGCCCCCTATCTGCTCACCGCCTGGATCACCCGCCCCGATCGCCTGGTCTATCTCAGCAGCGGCATGCACCGCAGCGGCAGCAGCGCCCTTGACGATATCGACTGGAAGAAGCGGCCGTGGAACGCCAGCCAGGCCTACTCGGAAAGCAAGCTCTATATCGCCACCCTCGCCGCCGCCCTCGCCCGCCATTGGCCGGATGTTCTCAGCAACGCGGTGGATCCCGGGTGGGTACCGACCAAGATGGGTGGCGCCGGCGCGCCCGATGACCTGGAGATGGGGCATCTTACGCAGACATGGCTTGCGGCAGGTGATGGCGAAGCTGCGAAGGTCAGCGGCGGTTATTGGTATCATCGGCAGCGGCGGGAGGCGGCGGCGGAGGTTAGCGATACTGGGTTTCAGGATGCGCTAGTGGAGAAGCTTGCCAGACTCACAGGTGTTCGTCTGTTCGCGGAGCGCCCGTAGGGCGAAAGGCCGGCCGGTTACGAGTGTTGCCGCGTTCGAAACCTTTGAAAGGCGATGTTCGACCACTCCCCGCCGGAAACCAGCCCGACGCCGCAATGGCATCTCGACGAGCACCTCTTCCTGATGGACGTGACCGCCGAACCGCTGGCCGAACTGCAACCCGATATGCCCCCGAAGACCGCGCCATCCGCGCCCGCATCCTCTTCGGCGCCATCCATGGCGTCGTCAGCATCAGCCTGGAACGCCGCTTCGTTGGGGGTTGCCGTAGCGCAGGAGGTGGATGACCTGGTGTTGACGATCGCGTGGCGTACGGCTTCGACCTGGTAATGAGCACTAGTTTAAAGCCTTCCTGCCCCCCAAAACGCTCCAACTGTCGCGAGCGCAGCACCTACGAAAAATCGGTTGATATCGTGTTGGAGCGCTCGAACAGAAGTTGAGCGTGCGCAATAGTGACAAATAGTGATGCAGGAGTTGTCGCGACACGACTAAACTCACACTCAATAAGAAGGACGATGCACGTGTCAGACTGGATCCCGGCTCTTACATCCTCAGGCTTCGTCGCGCTCATCTCGTTTATTTGGGGAACCTATTACAAAGCGGCTATCGAGAAGGGCGTTCAGCATCGGCTAGACTTGAAGCTTGAAGAGGTTCGGTCTCAATTCAGGCAAGAGGAAGAGAAATATAAGCAGGCGCTCGGAGCCCAAGATGCAAAAATCAGCGCGCTTCGCTCGGGCGCGTTAGCAGGTTTGGCAAACCGATCTATGTCACTCGACAAACGTCGCCTAGAAGCTATCGAAACGCTGTGGGCGGGCATCTCCGATTACGGACCGTTCAAAATAGTGGCACAGATGACGAAGGCCCTTAAGCTGGATGCGTTGATCGATGCAGCCGAGTTGGGCAAGCCCGACAGCGAAAAAATCCGGCAGTTCGCAGATGTAATTTGGACCATGTACAAGCTTGATGATTATCAGGCTGCGAAGCAGGTAACGCGCGAGCGACCGTTCGTCTCGCCGTTGGCGTGGGCGATTTATTCCGCACACGCAATAGCCGTTAGCTCGCCCATCGCTGGCCTTGCTGCCACCCGTACCGGCGTGGGCATGCAAATTCTTTCTGACCCGAAGCCACTACTGGATAGCGTAAAGGCGGTTCTGCCAGGCTATACCCAATTTATAGATGACCACGGAGCCGGGTCTTTCCCATACCTCATTGAACCATTGGAGAACGCGCTGCTGGATGAACTGCGCAAAAACCTTGACGGCGCCGAAGGTGATGAGCAGACCCTTCAGAAGGCCGCGGCAATTTTAAAGGCCGCAGAAGCGCTTAGTGGGACTCAGCTCGCCTAGCGCTCGCGGTCGGTCGAACACGCCTTGTATGTTGAAGTTTGCCGAGGGCCGAATTGTTGTATTAAGGAGACGATCAATCAAGCGTGGCACCTGACGCATCAACTGCCACAATAAAATTTTCGCCGGATGCACCAAATCCTAAACAATTTCGTTATCATTCAGTTATGCCAGCTACTATAAAGCGCGAACGCCCGATCTATAATCCTGCTGTTCTGCGGTGGGCACGGGAGCGGCGTGGCCTGGACATCGAGCACGTAGCCGAGAAGCTTCACCAGTCAGTCGCACGTATACAAGCTTGGGAAAACGCTTCCGAGGTACCGACAGTCAACCAAGCCCGTACCCTCGCAGACCTCTATGAACGCTCTTTCATGGAGTTCTTCCTTGATGAACTGCCCCCAGTCAAAGAACCACTGCTGATTCCGGACTTTCGCGCTCATCGGGGCATGACCATCCCTCGCGAAGTCGTTGCGCTCAAAGACATCCAATATTGGGCGGAAGCCCAGCGTGAAAACGCACTCGATCTTTTCGAAGAAGTCGGTGAGCAGGAACCGCGTTTCCCGGACATTCTCGGCTGCACTACGGCCGCAAACCCAGAGGATGTTGCTCGAATTGCCCGGGAGGCCATGGATTTTTCGATTGAGACACAGCTTGCTTTCAAATCTGCCGATCAAGTGAAGTTTCCTGCGATTCTTCGCCGTCACATTGAAAAGCTTGGCGTCCTGACGCTCAAGAACACGGCGCTGCGGGATGTCGGAGCGCGCGGAATGTGCATCGCCAAATTCCCGCTGCCAGTGATCGTCTTCGGTAACGAAGCGCCGACCGCGCAAGCTTTCACACTTGCTCATGAACTAGCCCATCTAACCCTTCATCAAAGTGGTATCATCGCTCCGCTCAGCGCGCAGCCCTCGACAACCGTCGAAGGGTGGTGCGATCGGTTCGCGGCAGCATTTCTTATGCCTCGAACTACGGTCATAGCCAGGGCTGGACCAGTGCCAACCCAACCGGCGCCGTTCATCTCTGATGGAAACGTAAATGATCTCGCGTCTACATTTCGCGTAAGCGCGCACGCCATGCTCATTCGCCTGGTGCACCTGGGCTACGTTCTGCCGGCATTCTATTGGAGCATTAAAAAACCCCAGTTTGAGCAGCAAGAAGCGAGCTACAAAAGCTTCGGACGATCTGAATATTATGGCACGAGATTCCGAAACGCGCTCGGGGACCTTTATACCGGGCTGGTTATAGAAGCATGGTCCAACGGCCGCATTACCAATCACAATGCCGCGCAATACATGGGTATAAAGAATCTTCAGCACCTGAATGATATCAGGGATCATTTCAGCTGATGGTGAAAAAATATTGTTTCGATACGTCCGGAATATCAAATCCTCTTGAAACTATGCCGGAGGACATCCACAAAACGCTTTGGGCACATTTCAAAGCATTCGTTCTCAGCGATTACATCGCAGTCACACCAGAAATTTTCGAGGAAATGTGCCACATTGCCGGCGATCTCGGACAATTCGTCAACGTATCAAAAGAGTTCATGGTGCTTGAAGTTGGAAGCCCTGATTGGGATTGGCAAACATACATAGGTCACTCGAACCAGTTGCTCACACGCCACCGGGACTGCATTTCCGAGTTCACGGGAGGCTCCGCAAAAACTATCTGCGTCAACGACATGACCATTATCGCACTGGCAAAGACCCTTAATGTGCCAGTCGTGAGCATGGAAAATCTGATCAGGGAAGAGACCCAAACCACCAAGCGTAAGATCCCAAACATCTGCCGTGCAGAAGGTGTGGTGCATCTTGCGTTCAGCGATTTCCTCAGACGAGAAAATCTGAGATTCTGACATACGAGCGCCCTTTGTCAGATCGCAGACCAGTATGATCGCACTGAAGCGAGCCGGAATTACTGAAGGGCAATATAATTGAGGTCGAGCTGATCGAAGACGTTTCGCCTATTTCCTCGGCTCACGGTACGCCTTCAACTCCTATTCGGTAGCGGGGAGAATTTCACTGCCCATGTTAGTGCAGCTCACGTTTCCATTTTCCAACTCACCGTATCAAGTGAGAAAAGCCAGTTGAACTCCATGAGGCGTTATATAAGCTTGACGATCCAGCACAACTGGAGAGACAAATGTCGCCGTACTCTGAGTTTGCCGTTGCGTCGTTTCGTGCTGTGGTCAATGCGTGTAAAAATTAGCGTGGCTGGGGCGCCTGGATTCGAACCAGGGGTGACGGTACCAAAAACCGTTGCCTTACCGCTTGGCGACGCCCCACCAGAGCTTGAGCGGAAACCGCTTGCTCAAATCGACGCCTGATTAGCAAAGCTCTTCGCCTGTCACAATGACTAAGTTTAACCCGGCGCAGATTTTATGCGCTGCGCAGCACCCGCCGTCGTGCTAGGAATTGGCGACGTCATTGGCCCGAGATCATTCCTTCATGGACAGTCCCGCATTCGACCTCGCTTTCGAGCCGGCCTATGGGCAGGCCGTGCCGGTTGTTTCAGGTGTCGAGCGGGTTACAGTGAACAATCCCGGGCCTTTCACCTTTTTCGGCACCAACAGCTATATCGTCGGCGCTTCCTCCGTCGCGATCATCGATCCCGGCCCGGAGGACGAGGCGCATTATCAAGCACTGATGGCAGCCCTTGGCGGACGCGCGGTGACGCATATCTTCGTCAGCCACACGCATCGCGACCACTCGCCGCTGGCGAGGCGCCTGCAGGCGGCAACGGGGGCGGTGACGGTGGGGCAAGGGCCGCACCGGCCGGCGCGGCCGCTGCGCGACGGCGAGATCAATCCCTTTTCCGAAAGCTCGGATCTATCATTCGTGCCCGATATAACGCTCAGTGACGGCCAAACCCTATCGGGCGATGGCTGGGCGCTGAGCGCGGTGCTGACGCCGGGGCACACGGCCAATCATGCCGCCTTCGCGCTTGCGGGTCGTGACATCCTGTTCTCAGGCGATCATGTCATGGCCTGGTCGACCTCGATCGTCGCGCCGCCGGATGGCTCGATGGCGGATTACATGACCTCGCTTGACCGGCTGATTGCGCGTGAGGACCGGCTGCTGCTGCCCGGCCATGGCGGGCCGGTGACGCAGCCGGCCGGATTCCTCCGGGCGCTGAAGGCGCATCGCCTCAAGCGCGAGCAGGCGGTGCTGGCGCGCGTCCAGGCGGGCGACCAGCGGATTGCCGAGATGGTCAAGGTAATCTATCGCGATACCGATCCGAAGCTGCATGGGGCGGCAGCCCTTTCCGTGCTCGCCCATATCGAGGATCTTTTGGAGCGCGGCGAGATTGCGGCGGATGGGCCGCCAACGCTTGCCGCCCACTACCGGCCGGCGTCATGAATATGAGGGTGGGGTCATGAGGATGGGAACATGACGATGAAGCCTCGAGCCGATTACAGCTATCGCAACGATCCCGATGTGCCCGGTTTTGCCGATGACCGGCCGTTGATCATCTTTGATGGCGAATGCGTGTTCTGCTCCGGCTGGGTGAAATTCGCGCTGAAACATGACAAGCGGCAGCGATACCGCTTCCTCGCCGCGCAGACGCCGCTCGGCGAGGCGCTCTACCGGCATTACGGGCTCCACGCGCGCGACTACGAGACCAATATCCTGATCGAAAACGGCCGCGCCTTCTTCAAGTCCGACGGCTCGATCCGCATGGTGGCGGGCCTCGGCTTTCCCTATTCGCTGGTCAAGCTCTTCCGGCTGCTGCCGCGGCGGGCGGCCGATGCGCTCTATGAATTCATCGCCCGCAACCGGCTGAAGCTTGCCGGCCGGCAAAGCTGCATGGTGCCGACGCCGCAGCAGCGAAGCCGCTTCATCACATGAGCGACGACCGGTTTTCGCTGCTCATCATCGGCGGTTACGGCACTTTCGGCGGGCGGCTTGCCCGGCTGCTTGGCGATGAACCGCGGCTCAGGCTGCTGGTTGCGGGGCGCTCGCTTGAAAAGGCTGACGATTTCGTTGCAGATCTGCGGACGCCGAAAGATGGAGCCGAGGGCCTGGGAAGCAACAATCTCGGCGCGATGGTGCAGGCAGTCAGCTTCGACCGAGACGGCGATCTCACCGAACAGCTGACGCGGCTGAGGCCTCATCTCGTCGTCGATGCCTCGGGGCCGTTCCAGACCTTCGGGAAGGATGCCTATAAGGTGGTCGAGGCCTGCATCGGCCTCGGCATCGATTATGCCGATATCGCCGACAGCACCGGTTTCGTCGCCGGCATCGGTGGGCTCGATGCGGCAGCCAAGGCCAAGGGCACCTTCGCGCTCTCGGGGCTCAGCAGCCTGCCCGCCCTCTCCTTCGCGGCACTCGATGCGATGGCGCCGCATTTCTCCCGGATCGAATCTGTCGCGGCCGGCATTGCCCCGTCGGCGCATGTGCGGATCGGGCTCAATGTCGTGAGAGCGATCGCCACCTATGCCGGCAAGCCGGTGGCGGTGCTGCGCAACGGGCAGCCGGCCGCCGGGTGCGGGCTGATCGATGCGATGCGGGTGACGGTGGCGGCGCCGGGTGTGGCGCCGCTGCGCAGCCGCAAGTTCGTGCTGGTGGATGCGCCGGATCTCAAGCTGCTGCCGCAGCACCTTGCCGATCTCAAATCCAGCTTCACCGGTGTCGGCACCGAGCCGCAGCCGCTGCAGCACTTGCTCAGCCTTGCGGCCAGGCTTGTGCGCCTCCGGCTCCTGCCGTCGCTGCTGCCGTTTGCGCGGTTGCTGCAGCGTGCCAGCCATAGCCTGGCAATCGGCGAACACCGCGGCGGCATGTTCGTCCGCGCCAGCGGCGTCGATCACGCGGGAAAGCGGCTGTCCTGCGGCTGGCATCTGATTGCCGAAGGTGATGACGGGCCGTTCATCCCCATCATCGGCGTGGACGCGCTGGTGCGCCGGCTGCTGACCGGCACGCGGCCGGAGAATGGCGCCCGGCCGGCGGCGGGGGAATTGCAGCTTGAAGATTTCGAAGCGGCCTTCCGGCGGTTTTCAATCACATCAGGCATCAGGATGGAAAACGAGGCGGCACGCCAGCCGCTCTACCGGCAGATTCTCGGCAGCGCCTGGGAGCGGCTGCCGCCGGCCATTTCAGCCCTGCATGCAGGCGGGGCGCGCGTCGCCTCCGGCCGGGCACGGATCGAGCGCGGCGGCGGGCTGCTGGCCAGGATCGTCGCTGGGGTGATCGGCTTTCCCAAGGCGGGCGAGGATGTGCCGGTGACGGTGCGTTTCGTAAGCGACGGTGACAGGGAAATCTGGACGCGCGATTTTGGCGGCAAGGTCTTCCGCAGCTGGCAGGCCGAGGGAAAGGGCCGCGACCGGCATCTGCTCGCCGAGGTCTTCGGGCCGTTCCGGGTGCTGATGGCGCCGGTGCCGGATGGGGAGAAGCTGCGGCTCGTCGTGCGCGGCTGGCGGTTCTGCGGCATTCCGCTGCCGATGTTTCTGGCGCCTGGTGGGGATACTTATGAGGAGGAGCGGGATGGGCGGTTCTGCTTCCATGTGGAGATCGGTGGGCGGCTGACGGGGTTGGTGGTGCGGTATACGGGGTGGTTGGTGGTGGAGTGAGTGAGCGGGTCTCTGCCTTCGGGCGGGTGGCTGCCCCTCACCCTAACCCTCTCCCCGCTCGCGGGGCGAGGGGACGTGCCCTGCGAGAGATGGGCGAGGAACGGAGAGGTTGCGGCATATCCCCTTCGCCCCGCAAGCGGGGAGAAGGTGCCGGCAGGCGGATGAGGGGCTGGTCCGTGGGCCGCAATACCCCCCTCTGCCCTGCCGGGCATCTCCCCCCACAGGTGGGGAGATCACAAGTGGCTTGAACTTCGTGCCCCTCTACCGTTTCGCCGTGCTGGACGCTCATTGTTTGGGGAAGCCAGTGCGCCCAGCCAATCTCCCCACCTGTGGGGGGGTCCGAAGGACGGGTCGAGACCCGTGGCTCGACCCCGGGCCCGGCAGGGCAGAGGGGGTGCCACACGGCATGCCCTTCGCCGTCATTCCTTCCTCGGGCTTGAAGAAGGTGCTGCCGCCTTCGGCGGCACCGTATGGGCGTTGAATCTGCCGCACCGTATCCCGGCCCTTCGCTTTGGGCTCAGGGCGTTCGCAACTGCAATCGATTCGCCGGATCGATTGCTGGCGCTCTGCGCCACCGTTGCTCACCCACCCGCAATCCCCAAGAGTTCGGCATCCAGCGCCTTCAGATAATCGCCGGCGATTGCGGCGCTGAAGCCGAGGTCGTGTTGGCCGTAGCGGGAGGCGACGCGGATGTCGACGAAGGTGGTTTCGGCCTCTTCGCGGAGCCGGATGATGATATCGAAGCGCAGGCCGAGGATTAGCGTGCGGGTGGTGCCCTGCAGCGTCACGCCGTTGACGCCGCGGATCAGCTTGGCGACGTCGTCGTCATAGGGGCGCGGCGTCGGCACGGGGACGATATCGGGCGCATCGGCCACGGCATCGTCGCCCGGCTGCGGCGGCTTGACCGGCCTGTCCTCGGGATCGCGGCCGGGCTCCGTGTCGCCACTGCTCCTGGTGATGGTAATACCGCTCATCTTGGCGACTTTGCGCACCGCTTCCAGCACGCGGTCGAGCGCGCCCTCATAGCGCCGGCCTGTCAGTTCGGGATAGGCGGTGAGCTGCTTTTCACGATCCTCCGGCGTCACCTGCACGTTGCGTTTCAGCCAGATCTGGTCGGAATAGGGCGGCGAAAGCCAGTCGGGTGCGGAGACCGGATCGGTGGAAACGTCGTAGATATCAGGCAGCGTCATGTAACGCTCGGTGGCATAGGCGCCGAGGCCGAGCGGAAAGGCGGCATAGATCAGTGCGGCCAGCGCCGCCAGCCCGCCTTCGGCCCCCGTCATCCAGAGGCTGCGCAGCCCGACTGCGGCGAGCATGGCGGAAAGCAGCGCGCCGCCGGCGGCAGCAATCAACAACAGCACGAGATAGGGTGTGGCGAGGCCGCCGAAGCGGTGGGCGATCATCACCGCCAGCGCCAGCACCAGGGAAAACGCCCCGAGCAGCCGCGAAAAGCGGGAGGCGTTGGAAACGGGGCGGTCGAAGCGGATGGCCATTAAACTTACCGGTTGCTCGTCAGCGCCCGCGCGTTCGACCACGCAAATCGCCATGCACCTGTTTAGAGCATGATGCCGAAAAGTGTGAAGCGGTTTTCGGACGACATCATGCTTCTATTCTTTGATTTAGATCCGGATTCAGATTTAGAGCCTTTCCGGGTTAGATTGCAGCATTCTGTTGGCTCAAACGGAGTCGGATGGTCGACCGGCCGGCGCGTGTCGTAGCCCGGCTCTACGGCCAAGCCGGCCGGTCGATCAGCCGGCCCGTTTCAGCCAACCCGAAGGGCCGGGCATCTTTCCGCCAGGATCAAAGGCGATCGGCTCGGACGTACCTAGGGGTATGCCCGTCGCCAATCGCCTTTGCCCTGACGAAAACCTGCTCCGGCAGAATGCTGCAATCTAACCCGGAAAGGCTCTAGGCCGGCCCGGCCTAAAATCATCCGGATCTGGGGCAAGATTCGGCTAAATTGAAACTATTGTCTGAGGCAATGCGTTGGAATCCACGGCGAAGGCCATGACGAAACGGCGGTTGCTTCATAAGCCCTTGCTGATATGTCAAAAAAAGGCCATTCTGCCGCGGTTTCATCTCCAGATGCAGAGGAGAGACGGGATGATTTCACCCGAGATTGCAGCAAGACCGCAGGCGTCTGCGCTTGGCGGGATCGACCACCAGTCCGAGCCGATGCTGCCGATGGAGCTGCTTGAGCTCGAGCTTTCGCTCGAAGGTTATGCCGGCGGCGATGCCGGCTTCTGCGAGGCGGTGCGCCAGGCGGCGGCACGCTCCGGCGGCGAACTGCTGTTCGACCTGCCGGCCGGCGGCCTCATCGACGATTGCCGTCGCATCGCCGTGCTGCGCATTCCTAAAGATGGCCAGGAGATGCGCGTCGTGTTGGCGCTGCTCGACGGTAACGGCACAGAGATCCGCATGCAGGCGCCGGACGAAGAGACCGCGCCCTTGTTGCGTTTCGCCGATGCCTTCATCGAATTGCTGGAGCGGATCTAGTTCTAGATAATGATGTCAGCGGCGCTCGGCCGCAGCTTCCGCAACGCTGCGGAACGGGAACTTGCGCCCGCATTCGCATTTGATGACGAAATTTTCCTGGTGGTTCGAAGGCCGCTGCACGCCAAAGCCGCGCGGCAGCTGATCGACCTTGAAATCCGGGTGCTTGCGCTTGGGATCATCGACTTCCGAGGCTTCGGCAAAGCCCTCATTGCCGCATTGCGGACAGTTCAGTTTTTTCGAAAATCGATCGCGAAGGGCCATGCTCGTTCCAGTTTTGCAAGCTTTCCTCATACATAGGAATGGCCCTCATGCATAGAAAGGTTGGCAAGCGAAAGTGGAACCAAGTGCCAAGCCTGCCGTTCCTTTTTCGAAAAGGAGGCGATCATGCCCAACAGAGACCCGATCCCGACACCCAATGCCGATACCCCGCGCGGCCCGACGCCGACCCCCGGCATTCCCGACCCGATCCAGCAAAAACCGCCACTGACACCGGCGCAGGACCCGGGCGACACGAAGAATCCTCAGGATCCGCCGCTCAACCCGGCGCTGCTGCCGATTGGGGATCCGGCTGGGGCGGCGTGAAGTCCGGTTGACGGTAGTGGTTCGGCTGCCTCTCGGCCAATCTCCCTCCTTGTGGGGGAGATGTCCGGCAGGACAGAGGGGGGTGCTCCTCGCCGCTACGCCGCACAAAAAACGGCGCGCGGCTGTCGCCGTCGTCTAGGTCTGCTCAGAGCGGGTAACAGCTCGGTGCGCTCCGAGGGCGTGGGAACCCCCCTCTGCCCTGCCGGGCATCTCCCCCACAAGGAGGGAGATCGGCAGACGGCCAACGCTTCCCAAACCAAAGGGGCGCTTCCCCCGCGGCAGCCGCCGGATAACCGGAAGTTGCGAGAGCAATAGCTTGACGCCCTCGCCCGAATGGCCTTTCCTCTGAGAAAAGCATTCCAAGGACCAAACCAATGCGCATTCGTCTTCTCATCACCGTCATGGCCACCATCGTCGCCGGGCTTTCGGCCTGCCAGACGATGACGCCGGAGGAGCGGCGGGCGGCGGATGAGCAGCGGTGCATGAGCTATGGCTTCCGGCGCGGCACGGATGGGTTTGCCACCTGCCTGCAGCGCATCGATCTCGACCGGCGCGCCGAATCACGGGCGCAGAGTGCTGAGATGATGAACCGCATGGCCTGGGATCTGAACGGGCCTTATATCTACCGCGATCGTTGGCGGTATCGTTACTGAGTGCCCAGGGCGCCCTGCCCCAGGCTCCGCCGATATTTTACACGCTCGCCCGCAGGTCTTTCGGACCGCGCCTGATCTCTTCCAGACTGCCCGCAATCACCGCCTGCGCTGCCGCCAACCTCGCGATCGGCACGCGGAACGGCGAACACGAGACATAATCGAGGCCGATCGTTTCGCAGAAGCGGATCGAGGCCGGGTCGCCGCCATGTTCGCCGCAGATGCCGAGCTTCATGTCCTTGCGGGTGCGCCTGCCGCGTTCGGCGGCGATGCTGATCAATTCGCCGACACCGTCGAAATCGAGCGAGATGAAGGGATCGTGCTCGATGATGCCCTTGCGCTGATAGGTGGGGATGAAGGCCGAGGCATCATCGCGCGAGATGCCGAAGGTGGTCTGCGTCAGGTCGTTGGTGCCGAAGGAGAAGAATTCGGCGGCTTCGGCAATCACATGGGCGCGCAGGGCAGCACGCGGCAGCTCGATCATCGTACCGACGAGATAATCGATCTTCATGCCGGCTTCGTTCATCACGTCGCCGGCGACGGCATCGATGTGCGCCTTGACGTAATCGAGCTCGGTGCGGAGGCCAACGAGCGGCACCATGATCTCCGGCACGACGGCGGCCCCGGTCTCCTTAGCTGCGGCGACCGCCGCCTCGAAGATGGCGCGGGCCTGCATCTCCACGATTTCGGGATAGGAGATCGCCAGCCGGCAGCCGCGATGGCCGAGCATCGGGTTGAATTCGTGCAGCGCATCGACGCGCTGGCGAAGCACCGACGCTTCCATGCCCATGGCGAAGGCGACCTCGGCGACCTCGTCATCGGTCTTCGGCAGGAATTCGTGCAGCGGCGGATCGAGCAGGCGGATCGTCACCGGCAGGCCATGCATGACGGTGAAGAGGCCGGTGAAATCCAGCCGCTGCATCGGCAGCAGCTTGTCGAGCGCCAGCCGCCTGCCCTTCTCATCGACGGCCAGGATCATCTCGCGCATCACATGGATGCGCTCGCCCTCGAAGAACATGTGTTCGGTGCGGCATAGGCCGATGCCTTCGGCGCCGAAGGAGCGGGCGGCCAGCGCATCGGCCGGCGTATCGGCATTGGTGCGCACCGTCATGCGCCGGGCGCGGTCGGCCCAGCCCATGATGCGGCCGAAATCGCCCGACAGCGCCGGCTGGATCATCGGCACCTCGCCCTTCAGCACCTGGCCGGCCGAGCCGTCGATGGTGATGATATCGCCCTTCTTGAGCGTGACGCCGACGCCGAGCAGCCGCTCGTTGCGCACGTCGATGCGCATGGTGCCGGCGCCGACGACACAGGGAATGCCCATGCCGCGGGCAACGACCGCCGCATGGCTGGTCATGCCGCCGCGAGTGGTGAGAATGCCTTCGGCGGCATGCATCCCGTGAATATCCTCGGGGCTGGTCTCGACTCTGAGCAGGATGACCTTGCGGCCTTCGGCTTCCGCCTCGACGGCCTCTTCAGCGGTGAAGACGATGGCGCCGGTGGCAGCGCCCGGCGAGGCCGGAAGCCCGGTACCGATCACCTGGCGGGTGACGCGCGGATCGATCGTCGGATGCAGCAGCTGGTCGAGGCTGGAAGGCTCGATGCGCAGCACCGCCTCGTCCTCGGTGATCACGCCCTCATCGACCATGTCGACGGCGATCTTCATGGCCGCCCGGGTCGAGCGCTTGCCCGACCGGGTCTGCAGCATCCACAGCCTGCCGCGCTCGATGGTGAATTCGATATCCTGCATGTCGCGGTAATGGATCTCGAGCTCGGTGCAGATGCGGCAGAGTTCGCGAAACGCCTCCGGCATCAGCTTTTCCATCGAGGGTTTTTCGGAGCCGGAGGAAATCCGCCCCTCCTCGGTGATGCTTTGCGGCGTGCGGATGCCGGCCACCACATCCTCGCCCTGGGCATTGACCAGGAATTCGCCGTAAAGCGCCCTCTCGCCGGTCGAGGGGTTGCGGGTGAAGGCAACGCCGGTCGCCGACGCATTGCCGAGATTGCCGAAGACCATCGCCTGGATGTTGATCGCCGTGCCCCAGCCTTCCGGAATATTGTGGAGATGGCGGTAGGTGACGGCGCGTGCGCTCATCCAGCTGGAAAAGACGGCGCCGACCGCGCCCCAGAGCTGGACTTCGGGATCCTGCGGGAACTCCTGCTCCAGCTCCTCCTCGATCAGCTTCTTGTAGAGCGAGACGATGTGCTGCCATTCCGAGGCGCTGAGTTCGGTATCGAATTCATGACCGAGCTTGGCCTTCTCGTCTTCCAGGATCTCCTCGAAGGCATCGTTGCCGAGACCCATGACGACATCGGCATACATCTGGATGAAGCGGCGGTAGCTGTCCCAGGCAAAACGCGCATCGCCGGCATCATGGCCGAGCGCCTGCACCGTCTCGTCGTTGAGGCCGAGATTGAGCACGGTGTCCATCATGCCCGGCATGGAGACGCGGGCGCCGGAACGCACCGAGAGCAGCAGCGGCTGGCTGACCGAACCGAAGCGGCGGCCGGTGACCGCCTCGATCGCCGATATGCCGGCGCGCACCTCAGCCTTCACCGCATCCTCGATGTGGCGGCCGTTCTTGTAATAGGTGTTGCAGGCGTTGCTGACGATCGTCAGCCCCGGCGGCACCGGCAGTCCGAGCGCGCACATTTCCGCCAGATTGGCGCCCTTGCCGCCCAGAATCTCGTGATCGCGCGCCCGGCCCTCAGCCTGCCCGTCGCCGAACCTATAGACCCACTTGGTCATCTTCCCCCCAACACCACAAAGGGATCAGCTTAATCCCTCAGACTGCCGACAACGCTGCGAACTCCTCTTTCGTCATGCTCGGGCTTGTCCCGAGTATCTGCTACCGGTTGATGCGCAGCAGATCCTCGGCACAAGGCCGAGGATGACGCCGAGTAGAGAGCGACGTCTGTCAACAAACTTAGGGATTAGCTTAATCCCTTGGAGTTGAAATGAAAATCGACAAATGCGGCAAAATGTTGCGTTGCACAATAAATCTTGTGGCAGCTGGCGGTCAAAACGTTTGAAACATGGCTGACATGAAAAAAGGCACAAAAAAAGCTTTGCGGGACTGCAACAATGTCCCGCAAAGCCTTGTTTCCGTCCAGCCAGGAAAACCGGACGGGGGGTCCCTCAACCCAGGAACGATTCAGCTTTTTCTCAAAACAGAACCGTACTGACCTTCGTTCTACGCAATTCCTGGAAAATAGATCGCTACTTCCCTGGATTTGCTCCAACGGTTTCCGGTTCTTGCCCTCGCCCGGAAAACCGCACGCAAATTCGACAATACGCAGCGTTTGCTCACCCGCTTTTTCAGCAGAGTAATTAGGTTGCGTTGAAACAACTTCTAATGCAAGTCAGCGAAAAGAGCATCACCCAAATGGGGTACAAGCGACAAGAGAGCCGACCTTTTTTGGTGTTTATTGCTCGGCCCTTGATTTTACGCAATTTATGGACGCAAAACCGCGCCGCACCTTTGCTGAAATTGCGTCTGCGCTCGGCGTCTAAATGAATGCTCGGGTCAAGCCCACTGTTGTCCAGTTGGCGTTAACGACTGCCCCTCACCCTAACCCTCTCCCCGTTCTGACGGGGAGAGGGAACGTGCCATGCGAGACATCGGCGGGGAAAGGAGAGGCTGCGGCATATCCCCTTCGCCCCGTTTACGGGGAGAAGGTGGCGGCAGCCGGATGAGGGGCTGCTCTCGCCCATCCCCTGGGCCGGCATGTCGCGTGACAATCCGCCCTGCCCCGACGCAGAAAACGCGTTCGTCGAAAACCTCAGGCAATCTCGCGCAGGCGCTCGGCCATTTGCAGGTCGACAGAGACGAGCTGGGAGACGCCCTGCTCGGCCATGGTGACGCCGAAGAGGCGGTTCATGCGGGCCATGGTGATCGGATTGTGGGTGATGATGACGAAGCGGGTTTCGGTGGAGGCCGCCATTTCGTCCATCAGGTTGCAGTAGCGCTCGACATTGTGGTCATCGAGCGGCGCGTCCACTTCGTCGAGCACGCAGATCGGCGCTGGATTGGTGAGGAAGACGGCAAAGATCAGCGCCATCGCCGTCAGCGCCTGTTCGCCGCCGGATAGCAGCGTCATGGTCTGCGGCTTCTTGCCGGGCGGACGGGCGAGGATTTCGAGGCCGGCTTCGAGCGGATCGTCGGATTCGATCAGCTGCAGTTCGGCGGTGCCGCCGCCGAAAAGATGGGTGAAAAGCCGCTGGAACTGGGCGTTGACGATGTCGAAGGCGGCGATCAGCCGCTCGCGGCCCTCGCGGTTGAGGCTCTGGATGGCGCCGCGCAGCTTGCGGATCGCATCGATGACGTCGTCGCGTTCCTTGATCAGCGCTTCGAGCTTCTCGCTCAGTTCCTTCTGTTCCTCGTCGGCGCGCAGGTTGACGGCGCCGAGCCGTTCGCGCTCGATCCTCAGGCGTTCCAGCTCGCGCTCGACTTCGCGCGGATCGGGAAGCGCCTGCATGGTCGGGCGTCCGGTCAGCTGCAGCGCCTCGTGCGGCGCAACGTTCAGGACCTCGCGGATGCGGGCTTCGCTTTCCTGCCGTTTCTCGCGGGCGGAGACGAGACGCTCCTCGGCGCGGCCGCGGCGTTCACGGCATTCGGCAAGTTCCGACAGTGCCGTCGTCGCCTTCTGGTCGGCTTCGCGCTGGATGCGTTCGGCCTCGGCCAGGAGATCGCTCGCCTGGCGGCGCGCCTCCTCGGCCTTCTGCAATTCGCTGAGCAGAGCGCGACGCTTGTCGTCGAATTCATCCGGCGCCAGTTCGAGCTCGGCTGCCTCTTCGCGCGCCTCTTCCTCACGCTCGCGCAGCGTCGCAACATGATCTTCGGCGCTTGCCGCCCGCTGGCGCCAGGTCTCGCGCTCCTGGCCGATCGCCATGATGCGGCGCTGGCGGGCTTCGTTTTCCCTCGCCAGACTTTCATGGCGGGCGCGGCTTTCGGCCAGCGCGCCGCGATCGGTCGCAACTTCTGCCTGCTGGAACCGCAGCCGCTCGTCGATCGCAGTCAGGTCGGGCGCGTCTTCCAGCTCGATGCGGGCGTTTTCTTCCTGGACGGCGATTTCCTCCAGTTGCGCGCGCAGCTGGCTGGCAGCCTCGCTGACGACATCGCGGCGGCGGATGAGATCGCCGGAGGCACGCTCAGCGGCAACGAGAGCATCGCGCGCTTCGGCCAAATGACGCGCCGACAGGCGGCTCATGTCGCGCGCCTCGGCAAGCCGGCGCTCCTCGGCGCGGATCGCTTCGGCAGCGGCAGCCTGCCGCGCGTCGGCTTCGGCAAGCACGTCGCGGGCAAGTGTGGCTTCGCTTTCGAGTTCGGCCAGCCGGTTCTTCTGGGCAAGGCGCAAGGCCGCTGCACTCGGGGCATCGGCACCGGTGACATGGCCGTCCCAGCGATAGACCGCACCCTCTTTGGTCACCAGCCGCTGGCCGGGCTTCAGCGCCGCCATCAGCCGCTCCGCATCGCCTTCCACAACCAGGCCGATCTGGCGCAGGCGGCGGGTGAGTGCTGCCGGCGCGCGCACATGTGTCAGCAGCGGCGCAACACCGGATGGAAGGGCGGGATCGCCGGCGCCATCGCCATTGTCCGACCAATGGGCCGGCGCCTCGGCATCGAGCGGCGATTCCAGATCGTCGCCGAGGGCGGCACCGAGTGCGGTTTCGAAGCCGCGATCGACCTTCAGCTCGTCGGCAACCGGCGGAAATTTGCCGGCCGCAGCACCGGCGGCGAGCATGCGGGAAATGGTGCGGGCCTCGGTCTCCAGCGCATTCAGGCTCGAACGGGCCTGATCGACCGGCGCGCGCGACAGCGCCTCGGTCTGGCGGGCGCTAGCCAGCGCCTGGTCGACCACCTGAACCGCCGCTTCCGCGTCGGCGACGGCGATCTCGCCGGCCTCGACGATGGCGCGCTTTTCGTCGGGATCCGGCAGGCCGGCGATCTTTTCGCCGACGGCTGACAGTTCCTGGTTTGCCTCGTCCATCTGGCGTTCGAGGCGCATCCGCCGGTCCGTGAGATCGCGGATGGCGCGTTCCAGCTGGTTGCGGCCGGCAGCGGCTTCGGCGCGCTCGGCCGTCAGCTGGGTGAAGATGCGTTCGCTGTCGGCCAGTTTTGCCGCCGCGCCCTCGAAGGCCTCGCGGGTCTCCTCGGCATAACGGCCGGAATCGGCGAGAATTTCTGAAATCTCCGCCTCTTCGGCATCGAGCCTTGCCAGGATGACGGCATTGTCGGCCACCAGCCGCTGCTCGCGGCTTATATCCTCGGCAAGCTGGGCGAGGCGACGGGTCAGCTCGTCGCGGCGGCGCAGGATGCGGCCGGCATCTTCCTCCAGCTGGCTTCTGGCGATCTGCAGGCGCTGCAGGGCGGCGGCGGCACGCGCCTCGCCCTCGCGCAGCTCCGGCAGCTTCAGGCTGGCGATGCCCTGGTTCTTCGCCGCCTCCATCTGCATCTGCGCCTTTTCGGCGACGACGGAGGTCGCCTGGTTCAGCGCACTGTCGGCCTCGGCCTCTGCTTCCTTGGCCTGCACCCAGCGGATATGCAGCAGCATCGCTTCGCGGGCGCGGATATCGGCAGACAGGGTCTTGAAGCGGTTTGCCTGGCGGGCCTGGCGCTTCAGGCTCTCGATCTGGCTTTCGAGCTGCGAGGTCACGTCATCGAGGCGCTCGAGATTGCCTTCGGCGGCGCGCAGCCGCAGCTCGGCCTCGTGGCGGCGGGAATGCAGGCCTGAAATGCCGGCCGCCTCTTCGAGCAGCTGGCGGCGGGCCTGCGGCTTGGCCTGGATCAGCTCGCCGATACGGCCCTGCCCAACCATCGAGGGCGAACGCGCGCCGGTGGAGGCGTCGGCAAACAGCAGCTGTACGTCCTTGGCGCGGCTTTCCTTGCCATTGATGCGATAGAGCGAGCCCTGCTCACGCTCGATGCGGCGGGTGACCTGGATCTCGTCGCTGTCGTTGAAGGCGGCAGGCGCGGTGCGCTCGCCATTGTCGAGATAGAGCGCCACTTCGGCAGTGTTGCGCGCCGGGCGGTTGCCGGAACCCGAAAAGATCACGTCGTCCATGCCGGAGGCGCGCATGTTCTTGTAGGAATTCTCGCCCATCACCCAGCGCAGCGCCTCGACGAGGTTCGACTTGCCGCAGCCGTTCGGGCCGACGACGCCGGTCAGCCCGCGTTCGATGATGAATTCCGTCGGCTCGACGAAGGATTTGAAGCCGACCAGGCGCAGCTTGTTGAACTTCATGCAGAAGCTCCGCAGCGCAGGGAGGGTGTGGCACCCACCTCTGCCCTGCCGGGCATCTCCCCCACAAGGGGGGAGATCGGCAAGTGGTTAGGGCTTCCCCAAACAAGGGAGCGCTTCCGCAGGGCAGTCATGAAGGTCGAGACATTCCTTCCAGCTGATCTCCCCCCTTGTGGGGGAGATGTCCGGCAGGACAGAGGGGGGTATTCCCCACGCAGCCACAAAAAAACGGGCGCACGGCTTTCGCCGTCGCCCGTTCTATCGAAACGATCCGGTTCAGAGCAGGCTGTCGATGAGCTTCGACAAAGTGTCAACCGGCATGTCTCCAGAGTAGCGCTTGCCATTGATCAGGAAAGTCGGGGTGGCGTTGACGCCGAAATCCTTGGAACCTCTTTCCCGCGTGGCATTCACTTCATCCAGAAGCTTCTGGTTCGTCAAGCATTTCGTGAAGCTATCCTCAGTAAATCCGGCAAGCTTCGACATCTGCAGCAGTGCGGCGCGGCCATCATCGGCGGCCGCCCAGACCTGCTGCTGCTTGAAGAGCATCGAAACCATCGGGAAATACTGTTCCGGCGTGCTCAACTGCTCCGGATTGGAAGAATTGCAGCGGGCGAGCATGAAGGCGGCTGCAGCGCGCGGGTCGAAGGGGAATTCGCGGATGATGAACTGCACCTTGCCGCTGTCGACATATTTCTGCTTGATCGTGTCGAAGACGGTGTTGTGGAAATGGGCGCAATGCGGGCAGGTCATCGACATGTATTCGACGATCTTGACCGGGGCATCGGCCTTGCCGAGCGCCATCTCCGGCAGCACGCCGGGCTTCAGCACCTCAGCCATGTCGACATCGCCGTCGGACTCCGGCATTTCGGTCGCCGAGGTGGCGGCCGTCTGCATGGTGTCGACATTGGTGCCATCAGCCATGGTCTTGCCGGAGGACGAAGCATCGGCAGCGTCCTTGCTGTCGTTGCAGGCGACAAGCGCTACGGCAGCGGCGGCGATGGCGATACCGCTGAGCAGGCGGCGTTTCGTCAGTTGCATTTCGGACATCTGCATGGATTCCCCATAACTAATGAGATTGACGGCGTGACTGTGCGATATAACGGCTGGCGGCCACTCACAAGGCACGGTTCGCCAACTTCCTTCAAAGAATTGTGACCGCGGGAAGACGACTAGACCAAAAATTGCGAGAATTCCTACCGCTCCGTCCCTTCATCCGAACAACGGCGGTTCGCAGTTCGAAACCACTGCCGTCCGGTTCGTGCCGATGGCTGCCCCTCACCCCAGCCCTCTCCCCGTAAACGGGGCGAGGGGACGTGCCCTGCGAGAGGTTGGTGAGGAACGGAGAGGTCGCAGCATGTCCCTTCGCCCCGTTTACGGGGAGAAGGTGCCGGCAGGCGGATGAGGGGCAAGCCTCGGCAATCTCCCTGGACCGAGGCCGACAGGGCTAAGCGCCACCGCCCTCAGCCTTCATTCGCTCGGCATGCAGACGTTCGAGCCGCTCGAAGGCCATATCGGCGATCGATATCCGAACCCGGATCATCGATCGCCTCGCGGGTCTTTCGACGCATGATTTCGTCGGTCGCACCTTCTTTCCGGGCGAACTGCGCGCGGATCGCCTGGCGACGTTCTTCGGCCGGCTGATCCGTGGTCTCGGCGAGGAGCTTGCGCATGCGCGAGCTAAGTACCAGGCCGTCAACCGCACTGATCTTTTCGGCGCTGGCTTGAGTCAGGCCGCCGGTCTTGGTGTTGCCGGTCAAGTTGGGCGTTTTGCTCATCAGCGTTGATTTCCCCGCTTCCCCATCACCGCGGTCCCTAAGCGCTGGATCGCCTGGCGCAGCTTGTCGTTCTCTATCCCCTCCATCATGCCTTCGAGCTTGCGGGCGGCTTCGCCTTTCAGCGGCGGCGGGGTGCGGGAGCGGCGGATGGCTTGTGAGACCGGCTTCTGGACGATGCGGATCTGGTGGACGGCGGCAAAGCCGAAGAAGCTGTTGATGCGCTGGATGAGTTCGCCCTGCGCATGGGTGAGGAACAGCGCGCGCGCGCCTTCGCAGGCAATGGTCAGCACGCCGGGGCGGAAGCCGCCGGTCTCATCGCCGCCGCGGGCCCAGGCGATCTTTTCCGGCCGGGTGCAATCGGCGAAATCCTCGCCGGCAATTTCACTCCACGAGCCGAGCAGCGCCGTGTTGATGCCGGCGCGCCTCGCAAGCACGGGATCGATCAGCCCGTTCGCCAGCTCGGAAATCTGCTTTGCACCTTTGCGTGGATAACTCATCGAAACCCTTCAGCGACGCCGCCAATTCGCATGCCAATTCGCACAGGCGACTTGATCGCGCGGCATTGCTTCCCAAGTATAGGCACTTCCCCCCATCGCGGCAAATCATGACGATCACCACACTCGACACGCCCTCCGCCAAGCCCCTGCTCGACTGGTACGATCGCCACCACCGCGACCTGCCCTGGCGTGTGGCGCCCGGCATGGCGGCCCGCGGCGTCAAGGCCGATCCCTATCGCGTCTGGCTGTCCGAGGTGATGCTGCAGCAGACGACGGTGCAGGCGGTCAAACCCTATTTCGAGCGGTTTCTGCAGCGCTGGCCCGAGGTGACCGATCTTGCCGCAGCCGAGACCGACGCGGTGATGGCCGCCTGGGCGGGGCTTGGCTATTACGCACGGGCCCGCAACCTGAAGAAATGCGCCGAAGCGGTGGCGAACGAGCATGGCGGCGTCTTTCCCGATACCGAAGAA
Organism: Rhizobium indicum; assembly: GCF_005862305.2. Taxonomy (NCBI): domain Bacteria; kingdom Pseudomonadati; phylum Pseudomonadota; class Alphaproteobacteria; order Hyphomicrobiales; family Rhizobiaceae; genus Rhizobium; species Rhizobium indicum. Next base: position 1,557,802 of record NZ_CP054021.1, read on the forward strand.
GGTCTCAGATCCCTGCCGGGCATCGGCGACTATACGGCAGCCGCCGTCGCAGCCATCGCCTTTGACCGCCAGGCGGCTGTCATGGACGGCAATGTCGAGCGGGTGATCTCCAGGCTCTATGCGATCGCTACGCCGCTTCCAGCCGCCAAGCCCGCGATGAAGCAGAAGGTGGCGCTGTTAACGCCTGCCGATCGGCCCGGCGATTTCGCCCAGGCGATGATGGATCTCGGCGCCACGATCTGCACGCCGAAGCGGCCGGCCTGTTCACTCTGTCCGTTCCGGGGTGCCTGCAAGGCACTCAAACTTTCCGATCCCGAGCTCTTTCCCGTCAAGGCGGCGAAGAAGGAGAAGCCGGTCAGATACGGCGCGGCCTTCATCGCGGTCACCGCCGATGGCGAGATCCTGTTGCGGCGGCGCGTCGACAGCGGCCTGCTCGGCGGCATGACCGAGGTGCCGACAACAGCGTGGACGGCGCGCATCGACGGCGAGACCTCAGCTGCCGCCGCGCCCTTCGCAGCGGCATGGCAGGCCTCCGGCACCGTCATCCATGTCTTCACCCATTTCGAGCTCAGGCTTTCGATCTGGCGTGCGGCCATCGCCACCAAAATCGATAGGAATGACGGATGGTGGGAGCCGGTTACAAATCTTGAAGCCCAGGCCTTACCAACAATCATGAAAAAAGCGATCGCAGCGGCTATTCCTCTCGCGTTTAAAACATCCAAGGGATGACCATGACCACCGACATAAGACATATCGTTTTCGACATCGGCAAAGTCCTTATTCATTACGATCCGCATCTTCCTTTCAGCCGCCTCATCCCTGATGAGACCGAGCGCAACTGGTTCTTCGCCAATATCTGCACCCATGACTGGAACATCGAGCAGGACCGCGGCCGCACCTGGGCGGAGGCCGAAGCGCTGCTGATCGAACAGCACCCGGCCCGCGAAGAGCATATCCGCGCCTTCCGCAAATATTGGCATGAGATGGTGCCGCACGCCTATGACGACAGCGTCGCGATCATGGAAGGGCTGATTGCCGAGGGGCGCGACGTGACGATGCTGACCAACTTTGCCTCCGACACCTTCCGCGAGGCACAGGCGCGCTTCCCCTTCCTGACCAAACCGCGCGGCGTCACCGTTTCCGGCGATGTCGGCCTGATCAAGCCCGATATCGCCATCTACGAGACGCATACGAAAAGTTTCGGTCTCGATCCGGCAGCGACGATCTTCATCGACGACGCGCCGGTCAATGTCGAAGGCGCCAAGGCCTTCGGCTGGAATGCGGTGCTGTTCTCAGGCGCCGACAAATTGCGCAACGATCTCGCCGGCTATGGGGTGAAGGTCTGAGACCCATGGCTTTCGACCCGGCAAAGCAAATCGAACTCTTCCACGCTGCGATCAACGCCCTCGATTTTCCGGCGATCGAGGCCTATTTCGCCGAGGATGCGACCTATGTCTCGAACGGCGTCGGCGATCTCACCGGACGGGCTGAGATCATGGCTGCCTTCCGGCGTTATTTCGACGACTATCCCGATCAGACGGCAGAAAATTCGCTGGTGGAAACGTTGACGCCGCTCTCCGGCCGATCGGTCTGGTCGGTGCGCGCCACCCACAGCAAGACGGGCAAGCCGCTGATCCGCGAGGGTGAGGAGACGATCACCTTCAACGCAGAAGGCCGCGTCACAAGGGTCGAGGTCACCGATTACCAGGAATTCTGATCAGGATTTCTTGTTTTACGCATTCCGGACGCAAAACCGCTGCACACTTTTGCTGGAATTGCTCTGAATAGAGGACGCCCGGGTTTGACCCCGGGCGCCTTGGTCTTCTTCCGCAACTGGAGGGAAATCGGAAGAAGGTGGTTTCGATCCGTCAGAGGCGCTGCTCACTACGCCTTTGCCAGATCACTGCGGATGACGGACCTGAGATCGTCGATCGGGCGCAGGGACTGCCCGTCTTCGAAATGCCAGAAGGTCCATCCGTTGCATGCATCGAGACCCTGCACCTTGGCGCCGAGACGATGAATAGAGCCGGCCTCGCCGCCGGAAGCTACCGTGCCGTCGGCGCGGACAATCGCGCTGTAGCGGCGCTTGGCGTCGGTCAGCACCTGGCCGGGCTTGATCAGGCCGCTTTCAACAAGCACGTTGAAGGCGACGCGGACTTCGGCCTTCTTGCCGGTCATGACGGTCAGTTCCGCCTTGCCGAGCGGCTCGACGGCGGCGATGCGAGCCGAGGCCGCATCGATATAATCCTGTTCGCGCTCGATGCCGACGAAGTGGCGGCCGAGACGCTTGGCGACGGCGCCCGTCGTTCCCGAGCCGAAGAAGGGATCGAGCACGATATCGCCGGGCTTGGTCGAAGCCATGATGACGCGGGCGAGCAGCGCCTCCGGCTTTTGCGTCGGATGCGCCTTCTTGCCGTCCTCACCCTTCAGCCGCTCGCTGCCGTTGCAGATCGGGAAGAGCCAGTCAGAGCGCATCTGCACGTCGTCATTGGCGGCCTTCAGCGCATCGTAATTGAAGGTATAGCCCTTGGCCTTGGCGCTGGGGCTTGCCCAGATCATCGTCTCATGGGCGTTCTGGAAACGGCGGCCCTTGAAATTCGGCATCGGGTTGGTCTTGCGCCAGATGATGTCGTTGAGGATCCAGAAATTCAGATCCTGCAGCGTGGCGCCGACACGGAAGATATTGTGGTAGGAGCCGATCACCCAGATCGAGCCGGTCGGCTTCAGCACACGCCGGCAGGCCAGCAGCCAGGCACGGGTGAAGGCATCATAGGCCTCGAAGGAGGCGAACTGATCCCATTCGTCGTCGACTGCATCGACCAGCGACTGGTCGGGGCGATGCAGCGTTCCGCCGAGCTGGAGATTATACGGCGGGTCGGCAAAGATGATATCGACGGAGTGGCTGGGCAAAGCTTCAAGGGCGCTGACGCAATCGCCCTTGATGATCGTGTCAACCCAAGAAGCCGGCCAGGAATCCGACCGGGATCCCGGCCGGGAATCCGACTTGACGGAAGCCTTGAGGTCGGCAAGCGGAAAAACTGATGCCATTCTGATACTCACTCATACGCTCTACGCTTAACTGTCCGTTATGGTTACGCAACTTAGTTACCAAAGCCTGAAGCGGTGGCCGATTTCGGGAATTTATTCGGCCGGCCGATGAGTGAGCGGCAGACTTTGCCGCCGCCGGCGATCAGGCGGCGTCGTGAACCCTACGGCTGTCATCAGGTGCTTCGTCGCGTTCGAACATGCCGTAATCGCGAACGACACTGGCGATCCGCAGGCGATAATCGGCGAAGATGCCGCCGCGTCCGGCCTGCTGGGCTGCCCGGTGAGACTCGAGATTGCGCCATTCCTTCACCGCCGCCTCGTCGCGGAAGAAGGAGAGCGACAGCAGCTTGCCGCGTGTCGTCAGGCTCTCGAAACGCTCGATCGAAATGAAGCCGTCGATCTTTTCGAGTTCGCCGCGCAACTCGCCGGCGAGATCCAGATATTTGTGGCGTTCGCCCATATAGGGCACGACTTCGAAGATGACGGCGATCATGGCAGCACCAGCTTGGAGTGAGGGGCGGAGACATTTTTGAGGAAGATGCGATCTTCCTTCAGGATGAAGCACTCGCGTCTGGCAAATTCATAATTCTCGCGGCCGAGCGGGTCGGATGCCAACCTGGCGCGATAGGCTTCGTAGGCGGCGAGGCTTTCGATGTTGTAGACGCCGTAAGCGGTCGTTGCCGATCCCTCATGCGGGCCGTAGTAGCCGATCAGGTCGGCACCGTTCTTCGGAATTGCCTGGCCCCAATTGCGGGCATATTCGGCAAACGCCTCCTTCTTGAAAGGGTCGATCTCATAACGGATGAAGCAGGTGATCATATCGTTTCTCCTTTGCTGTCGATCCTTTTTCGCACATTGCCTGACGGCGATGCTTCGGTTACGATCGAACTATGAAGGAAGGTCCTGATATTGCGCAGATCGGCGCGCTCATCGGCGATCCGGCGCGCGCCAACATGCTGGCAGCACTGACCGGCGGCCGGGCGCTGACGGCGACCGAGCTTGCCGGCGTCGGCGGCATCACCGTGCAGACGGCGAGCACGCATCTTGCCAAGCTCGAAGCCGGCGGGCTGCTTGCCCAGCGCAAGCAGGGGCGCCATCGCTATTTCACGCTCGCCGACGAAGCCGTCGCCCGGTTGATCGAAAGCATGATGGGCTTTGCCGCCGGACGCGGGCACCTGCGCCACCAGCCGGGACCGAAGGAGCCGGCGCTGCGCAAGGCGCGCATCTGCTACGATCATCTTGCCGGCGATTACGGCGTGCGCATGCTCGACAGCCTGATTGCCTCCGGCTCGATCGACGCGGTCGGAGATGGCCTGGCGCTGACGGAAAAGGGCGAAAGCGATCTCAAATGCATCGGCATCAATGTCGGCGACCTCAGATCGTCGCGCCGTCCGCTCTGCCGCTCCTGCCTCGACTGGAGCGAAAGACGCGCGCATCTGGCCGGCAGCCTCGGCAAGGCGCTACTTTCCAATTTCCTCGACAAGGGCTGGGTGCGGCGAACGGCCGAAAGCCGCTCGATCCTGTTCTCTCCGGAAGGCGATCGGCAGTTCCTGAAGCTTTTTCCGGTCGATCCGTAGGTTATTGCGGATCTGCAAGAGGTTCCGAGGCAGCATTCAGCCCCTCACCCACCTGCCCTCTTTTCATCTTCCTGCCGCACATGTGCCCGCAGCGCCGCCAGCGTCAGCGCCAGCGCCGCGTGATTGCTCTCGGCTTCACCGACGACACTTTCGTCCTCCCGGATCTCGCGCAGCTGCGCACCGTAAAGCGACTCGTCCGCTGCCTGGCGGCCGCGGGCAAGGTGCCAAACCGCATCCGGCCGGACTTCCCGGCACAGGTCGATGGCGTGATTGACGTCGTGTGTGAAGGGCCGCGCCATCAGGAAGCCGTGCTCTGACTTGATACTGCTCGGCATGTAGTCGTGAGGACCGTCGAAATCGTTGGGCTCGGCCGGCCGGAGTTGCTTCAACAGAAAGGCACAGGTGATGAAGGCGTCGATCCGGCTGTCGGGCATGTCAGTCTTTTCCAGGGTTTCGATGATGTCCTCGATCGTCATGCAGTCTTCCTCTTCATCCATTCTTGGCATGCCGCCTGTTCTCCTCCCAAGAGCGGCGGTGACGTCCTCCTCGATCGCCATCTAGTGCATGAGAATGCCAAAGGTAGTCCCCGGGCTGCGGTTAGTCTGGCACGATGCGGATTTGATGGATGTCGCGCCATCCTCAACGAAGGCGCATCTCTGCCGTCTCGGCAACAGGCTCACCTGCTGCCAGACCATGTTCTCCAGGTGCTCGCAAGCTATCGGCGGCTTACCTTTGGCAGCCTTTCTTCCTCATCTTCCTTTCGATCTTGGCTCTCTTGTCGGTGCCATCCCCGGCATGTTTTCCGCCGGTCAGGGCATTATCCTTCATCGCCTGCAGCTGCGCACAGCTTCGGTGCTTGCCCTTGGCGATGACGTCGGTGGATGTGAAGGCAAACAGCAGCACTACGGCTGCCGCCGGTCGGACGAAAGCTGAAAGCCTCATGGTGCCTCTCCTCTTGCACATGCATGGTACGCCCGAGACCGTGAAGCAGCAATCAGCGTCGACGATGCGCAGCTCAACTTTTCATCGAAAATGAAATATAGGCTGCAACCTATTGTTTTCGCGCCGCTAAGCGAAACGCACCTGAGAAAATAATTAAGCATGTTCGGCTACTCTCACGTTCTGAATTAACGAGAGAGCCCTGTCATGGCGTCGATCCAGCATAAGATCATCATTGCAAGCATCGCGATTTTCGCTTTGGCGGGTGGCGCTACGAGCGTCGGTATCTGGTCCGCCTCGACCCTCTCCGAAAACAACGCCGAGGTTGCCCGGTCGGCCCAAATTCTGCGCAACCACATGCAGGCCGACATGATGCATGACGCGCTGCGCTCGGATGCGCTCGCATCATTGCTGGCGTCCAATCCGGCAGCAGCCATAGACCCTGCCGCGGTGAAGGCCGATCTGGCGGAGCATGAGGCGTCGTTCCGCGAGATGCTTGACGCCAACAAGGCTCTTGCCGCAGACGACAAGACGAAAACGATCCTTGCCAGCGTCGAACGCCCCCTGCTTGCCTATATCGCAAGCGCCACTCAGATCGTCGAACTTGCCGGTAAGGACCCCACGGCAGCTTTGAAGGCATTGCCGGAGTTCATGACGCAGTTCTCGACGCTGGAAGCGGCGATGGAACAGGCCGGCGATCAGATCAGTGCTGCATCCGAGGAAATTTCCAATCGCAGCTCTGATATAAAGGCGTCGGTCGATATTGTTCTGGAAGCCCTTTTGGCTTCGGCCGTGCTCTTCGCCTTTGGTCTCTATTTCCTCACCCGCAAGACCATCACCAAGCCGATCCTTTCGCTTTCCGGCGATATGCAAAGGCTCGCCGGCGGTGACACGGCGATTGCCTGCACCGGGATCGGCCGCACCGATGAAATCGGAACGATGGCATCGGCCGTCGAAGTCTTCCGCCAGGCGGCGATTGCCAACAAGCAACTCGAAAAAGATGCCGAGGCGGCTCGATTGCAGGGTGAAACAGAGCGGGTCACGGCCCGAAAGCAGGCTGACGAAGATGCCGCCGAACGGCTGCGGGCGGCGACATCCGGCCTCGCCGCAGGCCTGAAGAGGCTTGCATCCGGCGATCTCGCCTTCCAGATCGACGAACCCTTCGCCCCGGACTTTGAAAACCTCCGGCATGATTTCAACATGTCGATCCGGCAGCTCGACCAGACGCTCAGTGCGATCGCGGCCGCCATTGCCGCCATCGACGAAGGCACGCGGGAAATCGCATCCGGGGCCGACGATCTGTCGAAACGAACCGAACAGCAGGCGGCCTCGCTCGAAGAAACCGCCGCAGCGCTCGATCAGATCACCGCCAATGTCTCGAACTCGAGCAAGCGGACCGACGAGGCGCGCACTGAAGCGACCGATGCAAACCGCAATGCTGCCAAGTCTTCCGAGGTCGTTTCGCATGCCGAAGAAGCCATGCGCCGTATCGAGGCCTCGTCGCAGCAGATCTCCAGCATTATCGGCGTGATCGACGAGATCGCCTTCCAGACCAATCTGCTGGCGCTGAACGCCGGTGTCGAAGCGGCGCGCGCCGGCGACGCGGGCAAGGGCTTTGCCGTCGTCGCCCAGGAAGTCCGCGAACTCGCCCAGAGATCGGCTCAGGCGGCAAAGGAAATCAAAGGCCACATCCAGAAATCGTCGGTGGAAGTGGAAAGCGGCGTCAAACTGGTTCTCGACACCAGCCAGGTTCTGAAGGCGATCAGCGAACAGATTGCCCGCATCAATCAGCACATGGATGCTATCGCCGTATCGGCAAGAGAGCAGTCGACCGGCCTTGCCGAAGTCAACACTGCCGTCAACTCCATGGATCAGGTGACCCAGCAGAACGCGGCGATGGTGGAGCAATCCACCGCGGCATCCGGTCAGCTCGCCGAGGAAGCTGCCAAGCTGCGCGAACTCGTTTCCCGGTTCAGGCTTAGGGCGACAGCTTCGCAATCTGCAACTGGACGCCGGGGTGGGCAGCTGGCGGCCTGACGGCTTCTATCTGCTCGCCATTGTTATTCCCAAGTCAACCCGACACGACCGATCCGGCAGCGACGCCGGAGCCGGTCGCTTGCCGCATCGCAGCCATGCTTGAGATCTGGTTGAGCTTTGGCCGGGCATCGTGTAAAGCCGCAGCATTCCCGGACAAGACCCAGACTTTCAGCAAGGCGTGAACATATGGACGGCTTCGACCTCATCATCTTCGACTGCGACGGCGTTCTCGTCGATTCGGAAATCATCGCGGCGGAAGTCGAATCCGCGCTTCTGACAGAGGCGGGATATCCGATCGACGCCGAGGAAATGGGCGAGCGCTTCGCCGGCATGACGTGGCGCAACATCCTGCTGCAGATCGAGCGCGAGGCAAGCATCCCGTTTTCGGCCTCCCTGCTCGACAAGTCGGAGCATATGCTCGACCTCAGGCTGGCGCAGGACGTCCAGGCCATTCCAGGCGTTGAATTTGCCGTCTCCAGGCTGCCGATCAAGCGCTGCATCTGCTCGAATTCGAGCACTAAGCGGCTCGACATGATGCTGACCAAGGTGGGGCTGAAGCCGCTGTTTGCGCCGAACATCTTTTCCGCCAAGGATCTTGGCCCCGACCGCGTCAAGCCGAAGCCCGACATCTTCCTGCACGGCGCAAGCCAGATGGGCGTTTCGCCTGACAAGGTTGTCGTGGTCGAGGATTCCGTCCACGGCGTGCATGCGGCGCGCGCCGCCGGCATGCGCGTCATCGGCTTTACCGGCGCCTCGCACAGCTATCCCGCCCATGCCGACAAATTGACGGATGCCGGCGCCGAAACGGCAATCTCCCGCATGAACGACCTGCCAGGCGTCGTCGCCGCATTGGCGGCCTGGGACAACGTTCTCTGAAGCGCTTCACGCCAAATCCGCGGGCTATGGACTGACACCACGCTTTGACTCTGCCGGGCCCACGCAGAATGGTAGCGATCAAGCCGGAATGCCGTGTCAGGCGAACACGCCCTCTCCTTCCTCATCCCTGTGCTCGTCACAGGGATCCAGTGCGCCCAAGTCCTTGGGCGCAAGAGAAAGGCTTCGTCGATGAGAGTCATTCACGGCGCAGACGCGCCGTGGCTGGATTCCTGTGACGAGCACAGGAATGAGGGAAGGTCGTGCATCCGGATTTCGGTAGCAGTCGCCGAATTGCTTAGCTGCTCTTCTTCGTCTTTGCCGGCTGGGTGTCGAAGCCGATATTGACGCGCACCAGAGCGCCCGAGCCGACCGGCATCGTTATGCCGTCCTTGCGGAAGATGACCTGTGTGCCCGGCGCGCCCGGCGGGATTTCGGTCGGGAATTTGGTGACCTCGGAATAGAGCACGGTCTCGCCGTCGACGACGGAGATGCGGATCGGCAGCGTCACAGGGCCTGGCGTGCCGGCCGGGCCGGTGATCAGGCGCAGTTGGGCAACCACCGTCATCGTCAGGTTCGTGTCGTTCAGCGTGCACTGGCGGGTGTAATCGCCGAAGGAAGCCTGGAAGACGATCTGCTGCGGATCGTCCTTCTTGCCCTTGGCATAGGTGCGGAAGATCGCATCCTGGTCACGCATGAAGATCTGCGGGCAGGCGCCCTGTACGACCGGAGCGACCGTGCCCTGCGCCGTCGTGGCGGTGCCGATCGAAGGATTGTTCGAGGACGGGTTGGCCGGCGCCAGCGGCATGATCTGGGCGGTTCCGTTCGGCTGGGTCGCCGGCGCCGCCGGCTTGCTGTCGCCACCTATGCCGAGCGAGTTGCAACCAGCGAGCAGGGCAAGAAAAGATGCGGAGACGATGAGACGCGAGACCTTGCCGAGCACCATATTCCATCCCTTGTATAAGCGCTTCTTGGAGGCCCCATGTCTTTTCCGCGGGGCCTTTCACGACGGTTTGCGATGGTCTATATCAGCGGCGCAAACAAAAATCGATTGGGTAAGCGCCGTTTTGATGCACTTTTCGACGCCGGATGCGGGCAACTTCAACAAGATACCTGAAATGGCACGCCGGCAGGACGGCCCCTTCACGCTTTCCGGCGAATCTCGCCACCACCGCGCCCAGCCAGACTTCCTCCAGCAATAAGATCAAAGGATGACGAACGTGGATTATATCTCGACCCGCGGCGAGGCCCCTTCCCTCGGCTTTTGCGACGCCCTTTTGACCGGGCTGGCGCGCGACGGCGGGCTCTATGTTCCGCGCAAATGGCCGAGCTTTTCCAAGAAGGAGATCCGGGCGCTCAGGGGCAAGACCTATCAGGAGGTCGCCTTCACCATCCTGTCGCCCTTTACCAATGGCGAGATCCCCGACGACACGTTCCGGGCGATGATCGACGAGGCCTACGGCACCTTCCGCCATCCGGCGATCGCGCCGCTCGTCCAGACCGGGCCGAACAGCTTCGTCATGGAGCTCTTCCACGGCACCACGCTCGCCTTCAAGGATGTGGCGATGCAGTTGCTCGCCCGGCTGATGGACTATGCGCTGGAAAAACGCGGCGAGCGGGCGACGATCGTCGGCGCCACCTCGGGCGACACCGGCGGGGCAGCGATCGACGCCTTTGCCGGCCGGGAGCGTACCGACATCTTCATCCTCTTCCCGCATGGCAAGGTCTCGCCGGTGCAGCAGCGGCAGATGACGACCTCGCCGTCACCAAACGTGCATGCGCTTGCCGTCGAGGGCAATTTCGACGATTGCCAGAACCTCGTGAAAGCGATGTTCAACGACGTGGCCTTCCGCGACAGGGTCCGACTTTCCGGCGTCAACTCGATCAACTGGGCCCGCATCATGGCCCAGATCGTCTATTATTTCACGGCGGCGGTGGCGCTCGGCGGACCGGACCGGAAGATCTCGTTCACGGTGCCCACCGGCAATTTCGGCGATATCTTCGCCGGCTACTGCGCCAAGCGCATGGGCCTGCCGATCGACCGCCTGGTGATCGCCACCAACGAGAACGATATCCTGGCGCGGACGCTGAAGACCGGCCGCTACGACATGAAGGCGGTCAAGGCGACGAGTTCGCCGTCGATGGATATCCAGATCTCGTCGAACTTCGAACGGCTGCTGTTCGAAGCCTATGATCGCGACGCCTCGAAGGTGCGCGCGGCGATGGAAAGCCTCAAGCAATCCAACGGCTTCGAGATCGGCAGCCAAGCGCTGAAGGCGATCCGCCGCGACTTCCGCTCCGGGCGCGCCAGCGAGAAGCAGGTCGCCGAGACGATCCGCAAGACCCATGCCGAGACCGGTTATCTGCTGGATCCGCATTCGGCGATCGGCGTCTTCGTCGCTGCCAAGAAAGAAAAGCCGAATACGCCGATGGTGACGCTTTCGACCGCGCATCCGGCGAAATTCCCCGTCGCCGTAAAATCCGCCTGCGGTATTGACCCGGCGCTTCCGACGTGGCTTGCTGATCTGATGCAAAGGGAGGAGCGTTTCCAGATCATCAAACCGGAGCTGAAAGCCGTTGAGACCTTTATCGGCAAGCACGCCCGCGGCGAGACGACAGCAGGCGCAGAAAGATAGCCAATGACAGTTGAGTGCACCCGGCTGAAATCCGGGCTGACAGTAGTCACAGAGACCATGCCGCATCTTGAAAGCGTTGCGCTCGGAGTCTGGATCAAATCGGGATCGCGTAACGAGACGGACAACGAGCACGGCATCGCTCACCTGCTCGAACACATGGCCTTCAAGGGCACGGCGCGGCGCACGGCCCGCCAGATTGCCGAGGAAATCGAGGATGTCGGCGGCGAAGTCAATGCCGCGACCTCGACCGAGACGACCTCCTATTACGCCCGCGTGCTCAAGGACTACGTACCGCTCGCCGTCGATATCCTCGCCGACATCCTCACGGAATCGGCCTTCGAAGAAGAGGAGCTGGAGCGCGAGAAGCAGGTGATCCTGCAGGAGATCAACGCCGCCAACGACACGCCCGACGACGTGGTGTTCGACCGGTTCTCCGAGGTCGCCTATCGCGACCAGACGCTCGGCCGGGCGATCCTCGGCACGCCGGAGACCGTCGTCTCCTTCACGCCGCAGCAGATCCGTGGCTATCTCAGCCGCAACTACACGACCGACCGCATGTTCGTGGTCGCCACCGGCGCCGTCGAGCATGACGAATTCCTGCGCATGGTCGAGGATCGTTTCGCCAGCCTGCCGACGGCCCCTTCCGCGCCGCCCGTCATGGAGCCGGCGCGTTATATCGGCGGCAGCGTGCGCGAACCGCGCGACCTGATGGACGCGCAGATCCTGCTCGGCTTCGAAGGCAAGCCCTACCACGCCCGCGATTTCTATTGCTCGCAGATCCTCGCCAATATCCTTGGCGGCGGCATGTCGTCCAGGCTCTTCCAGGAGGTGCGCGAGTTCCGCGGCCTCTGTTATTCGGTCTATGCCTTCCACTGGGGCTTTTCCGACACCGGCATCTTCGGCATTCATGCCGCAACCGGCGGTGAAAACCTGCCGGAGCTGGTGCCCGTCATCATCGACGAGCTGCACAAGTCGGCCGATGCGATCCACCAGAAGGAAATCGAGCGCGCCCGCGCCCAGATCCGCGCCCAGCTGTTGATGGGTGCCGAAAGCCCTGCTGCCCGCGCCGGTCAGATCGCCAGGCAGATGATGCTTTACGGCCGGCCGATCTCCAATCCGGAGATGATGGAGCGGCTGGAAGGCATCACCATCGAGCGGCTGACCGACCTCGCCGGCCGGCTGTTCTATGACACTGTGCCGACGCTTTCGGCGATCGGTCCGTTGGAACAGCTCGCGCCGATGGAAGACATCACCGCCTCGCTTTCGGTCCCGGCGTCGAAGACGCTGCAGGCAAGCCGCTGAGCCGACGTCCGTCCTGCCGGGAGTGATCGATGCCAAAATCGGTTTTTCGGTTCCTGCACCGGCAGCCGGAAGCGGTGGAGCTGGAGAGCGACAGATATTTCCTGCGCCTACCGCGCTACCAGGATTTCAACCAGTGGCACCGGCTGCGGGCCGAAAGCCGCAAGTTCCTGGAACCCTGGGAGCCGACCTGGCGGCGCGACGAGCTGACGGAGGGCGCCTACCGCGCCCGCGTCGTCCGCGGCAAGCAGGAATATGCCTCGGGCCAGGCGGTGCCGCTGTTCATTTTCCTGAAAGGCGACATGACGCTCGTCGGCGGCGTCACCATCGGCTACATCAGACGGGGTGCGGCACAAAGCTGCATGATCGGCTACTGGATGGGCGAACGCCATGCCGGCCAGGGGCATATGTTCGCCGCTCTTCAATTGGTTATTCCTTACATCTTCGCCGGGCTTGAGTTGCACCGTATCGAAGCAGCCTGTATTCCAGATAACGCGCGCAGCATCCGTCTGCTTGAAAAAGCCGGGTTTCAGCAGGAAGGCTATCTGCGCGGATATTTAAAGATCAACGGTCAGTGGCATGACCATGTGATGTTTTCACGTCTCGCCACCGATACGGATAAAGGCAGGAAAACCGACAGCCGATGACAAGAGACCGCATGCTGCCCAAGTCACCGTCCGGACGAGTGATCGCGGTGATCGCAGCCCTTTTCCTGGCGGCCTTCGCCTTGGTGGCGGGCGTTGCCCAGGCGGCCGAACCGGTAAAAATTTCCCGTGACGATACCGCGCTCGATCTGACGGCAACGACCGAGATCTACGCCAACCAGGGCGAGGCCTTCCAGGTTTCGACGGCGGCCGGCGCCGACGGCATCCGCCGTCGCATCGAGGTCAGGGCAAGTTCGGAGAACCATCAGGGCGACTGGGCGGTGTTTGCGCTCGCCAACGTCTCCGAAGAACAGCTCGAACGCGTCATCGTCGCCCCGCATTTTCGTCTGGTCAATTCCAAGCTGTTCTGGCCGGATCTCGGCTCGCAGCGCATCAGCGCGATTACGCCGAGCGAAGGCTTCGCGCTCGATCGGCAGCCGAGCGACGAGGCCGACGTCTTCCGCATCACGCTGAACCCCGGCGCCGTCATCACTTTCGTTGCCGAGCTGTCGACGCCGGAACTGCCGCAGATCTATCTCTGGGAACCGAACGCCTACAAGGATACGATCAACGCCTTCACGCTCTATCGCGGCATCGTGCTCGGCATTGCCGGCCTGCTCGCCGTGTTCCTGACCATCCTCTTCGTCGTCAAGGGCACCTCGATGCTGCCGGCGACGGCGGCACTCGCCTGGGCGGTGCTCGGCTATATCTGCGTCGATTTCGGTTTTCTCGGCAAGCTGATCAGCGTCGCCTCGGCCGACCAGCGAATATGGCGCGCCTGCGCCGAGGTCGCGCTGGCGTCGAGTTTCGTCATCTTTCTCTTCACCTATCTCAACCTCAACCGCTGGCATGCGCATCTGGGTTACGCCACGCTTGCCTGGGTGCTCGGCCTTGCCCTGCTCTTCGGTGTGGCGATCTACGATCCGTCGATCGCCGCCGGCATCGCCAGGCTTTCCTTCGCGCTGACGGCGACGATGGGGCTGATTTTGATCATCTATCTCGGCTTCAACCGCTATGACCGCGCCATCCTTTTGGTGCCAGCCTGGGCGCTGATTCTGGTCTGGCTGTTCGGGGCTTGGCTGACGGTCACCGGACGGCTCGACAACGACATCATCCAGCCCGCGCTCGGCGGCGGGCTCGTGCTCATCGTGCTTCTGATCGGCTTCACCGTCATGCAGCACGCTTTTGCAGGCGGCGCCTACCAGCAGGGGCTGTTTTCCGATCTCGAGCGGCAATCGCTGGCTCTGACCGGCTCCGGCGACATGGTGTGGGATTGGGACGTGGCGCGCGACCGCGTCGTCACCATTCCCGACGTCTCGATCAAGCTCGGCCTATCGCCGGGCGCCATGCATGGCGCGGCGCGCAACTGGCTGCCGCGGCTGCATCCCGACGACCGCGATCGCTTCCGCGCCACGCTCGACGTGTTGCTCGAACATCGCCGCGGGCGGCTGAACCACGAGTTCCGCATCCGCGCCGAGGACGGGCATTTCCACTGGCTGCTGATCCGCGCCCGACCGGTGCTCGGCTCGAACGGCGAAATCATCCGCTGCGTCGGCACGATCGTCGACGTGACCGAGCAGAAGAATTCCGTCGAGCGGCTGCTGCACGATGCGCTGCACGACAATCTGACCGGCCTGCCGAACCGCCAGGTCTTCCTCGACCGGCTGCAGTCGGTGCTGGCATTGGCGCCGGGCGGCGATACGCTGCGCCCGACGGTGATGGTGATCGATATCGACCGCTACAAGCTGGTCAATGATTCGCTCGGCGTTGCCGCCGGCGACAACATTCTCATCGCGCTGACGCGGCGTCTGCGCCGGCTGTTGAAACCGCAGGACACGCTGGCGCGGCTTGCCGGCGACCAGTTCGGCCTCATCCTGGTGTCCGAGCACAATCCGGCCAAGGTCGCCGATTTCGCCGATGCGATCAGCAAGGCGATCATGGTGCCGATCAACTTCGCCAATCGCGAGATCATCCTGACCGCCTCGGTCGGTCTTGCCTCCTGGGTCGACCGGCAGGAAAGCGCCACCGGCCTGCTCAGCGACGCCGAGCTTGCGATGTACCGGGCAAAACGGGCCGGCGGCAACCGTGTCGAACCGTTCCAGCCGGCCTTCCGCGACTTCGGCACCGACCGGCTGCAGCTCGAAACGGATCTGCGCCGCGCCATCGAGCGCAAGGAATTGTCGATGGTCTACCAGCCGATCGCCAGGCTGGAGGATGTCGAGGTCGCCGGTTTCGAGGCGCTGATGCGCTGGGAACATCCCAAACGCGGCAATATCCCGCCCTCCGAATTCATCCCGATCGCCGAGGCCTCCGATATCATCGGCGCGCTCGGCATGTTCGCACTGGAACAGGCGACCAACGATCTGATGAGCTGGCAGCACCAGACCGGCGAATTGCCGATCTTCGTCTCGATCAATCTGTCGAGCGTACAACTGCTCAACAACGAGCTCTATGACGATGTGCGTTCGGTTCTCGCCAAGACGCATTGCCAGCCCTCGCGCCTCAAGCTCGAACTGACGGAATCCATGGTGATGGAAAATCCGGAACAGGCCCGGCTGGTGCTGCAGAAGCTGAAGGAAGCCGGCATTGGCCTGGCGCTCGACGATTTCGGCACCGGATATTCGTCGCTCGCCTATCTCACCCGCTTCCCCTTCGACACGATCAAGCTCGACAAGGCCCTGGTGCGCGACAGCAGCGACAAGAAGGCGACCGTGCTCCGGTCGGTGATCGCCATGGCGCGCGAGCTTGACATGAAGGTCGTGGCAGAGGGGATCGAATCCAACGAGGATGCGATCGAGCTCGCCAAGATGGGCTGCAATTACGGCCAGAGCTACCTTTTCGGCCCGCCGATCCCTTCGGAATCGGTGCTGCGGTTGCTTCGGGACCGCTTTCCGCTGACGAAACGGGCCTGAGCGGAGCGGTTATTGAAAGACTTATCGCGCCAAATTACGAGCCAACAGTCAGCAAACTCTGGTTGGGTATGCCTATCGCTTTCATTGCAAAATTCATCCGACCACGAGATTGCCAGCGGTCATCAGGCGATCTATTGAAGAATCGAACTTAGAGGCGCGACATGAACAACTTTCCGAAGATTGCAGAACGGCGACGCTGAAGCTCTCAAGCTTCCACGCCCCTTCATGCTATTCAAGGAAATGATCTATGTCCGTAAAATCGGCCGCACTCGCCGCGCTTGCTTCCGCATATGAACTTAATGGTCTCGAAGCCGGCCCCTGCGTCGTAAGGTCGGCCAGGCCCGAATTCGGTGACCTCCAATGCAACGACGTGATGCGGTTGGCGAAGTCCGCCGGGAAGAACCCGCGCCTGCTTGCCGCTGAAGTCGCCGAGGCGGCTCGGAGCGCTCTTTTCGAGGACGTCTCCGTCGCCGGTCCGGGATTCGTAAACTTCCGGCTGGCGGATGCAGTCGTCGCCGCCGAGGCAACCGCTATGCTGGCAGATCCGTCGCTCGCCGCTGAGAAGGCGGATCCGATGAGAACGGTCATTGACTTTGGCGGGCCTAACGTTGCCAAGGCGCTTCATGTCGGCCATCTGCGCTCCTTCGTTATCGGGGAGAGTCTGCGGCGCATCCTTATGGAGATTGGCCACGACGTCCTATCCGACATCCACCTCGGTGACTGGGGTCTGCAGATGGGCAAGCTGCTTTTGGGCGCAGCTCTGGCTGCCGGATGGAGGGCCGGTGATCTCACCTCCTTCATTAACCCTCTGGCGTTCGAAGCCATGACCGTCGAGGAACTGGGCGTTCTCTACCAGTCCGGCAACGTCGCCTGCGAGGACGAGGCTTTGCTTGCGTTGGCACGGATACTGACAACGAAGTTGCAGGACGGAGATCCTTTGCTGACCGAGGCATGGGCACGCATGCGGGCCATTTCGCTCGCGTCGATTTCCGACACGGCGGAGATGCTCGACGCGCATTTCGATCTGCTCCAAGGCGAGAGCGACGCTCACGCGGAGGTCGCACCGATGCTCGACGATCTCATGGCGCGCGGGCTGGCGCGGCAGAGCGAAGGCGCTCTTGTCATCGATATCTCCGGTGACGGACTTCCGGATAATGCACCACCGCTGCTTCTGCGTAAGAGTGACGGGGCGGCCCTCTACGGCACCACGGACCTTGCGACGCTTCGGCAGCGGGTGCGCGACGTCGGTGCGCGGCAAATCGTTTATTGCACCGATGACCGTCAGGCGCTCCATATATCAAGCGTGTTCTCTGCGGCGCGGCGGGCGGGCTATGCCGAGGGCGTGGAACTGCGGCACGTGACCTTCGGTACTGTCCGCGGCAATGACGGCAAGCCCTTCAAGACCCGTGACGGATCCGCCGCCTCGCTAAGAGAAATGATCGATCTTGCGCTCATCAAGTCGTCGGAAAAAGTCGC
The DNA here is from genome assembly GCF_005862305.2 of Rhizobium indicum. Taxonomy (NCBI): domain Bacteria; kingdom Pseudomonadati; phylum Pseudomonadota; class Alphaproteobacteria; order Hyphomicrobiales; family Rhizobiaceae; genus Rhizobium; species Rhizobium indicum. Next base: position 1,575,243 of record NZ_CP054021.1, read on the forward strand.
GGACAGCCAGGCGGCCGCGGTTGTGGGTCTAGGCGCGTTGAAGTTTGCCGATCTCTCCGCGCCGAGGAGGACAGGCTACGTCTTCGACATTGACAAGATGATATCGTCAGAGGGACGGACCGGACCCTATCTTCAATATGCCTATGCCCGGATCTGCTCGATCCTGGACAAGGCCGAAGAGGCCGGCATCACTCCAGCCGCCGACACGGTCTCGATCAGCCATCCGTCGGAGCGTGCCGTGCTGATAGAATGCCTCTGGTATCCGCACTCCCTCTCCGAGGCGGCGCGGCACCTCGAGCCATTCGAGATCGCCGATCGGGCGTACCAAGTGGCTGACGCGTTCAGTCGCTTCTACACGGATTGCCCGGTGCTGAAGGCGGACGATCCGTCGGGGCGGCTCGCCACCTGCAAGCTGGTAGCAAGAGTCATCGGAAAATGTCTTGAGCTTCTAGGAATTGGAACGGTGCGGAGGATGTAACATCTGCTAATTTAACTGCTTCTGGCGCTAGACGAGCTGAGTTGGAATCCAGCGAGACTCAGGAGCTGGGTCCGCTTTCGGCCCATAGGAGGCATTATGGATGCGGTTCACACTGAGCGTGTAGGGTCATTTCATTAAATTATGTTTCTTGGCGTAATGAGTGCGCGCGAGGATGAACTCGCTACTCCAGACATCAATGGCATCGCCACTCCGTTCCAACAATTCCTGCAGGACGGGGTCCTTTTCAATCGTGGTGATACGGGCCCATTGATTAACGGGATAGTCCAACCCGAAGGCATTGATAACCTGCGTCATGAGTGACGCGTAGTGGCTCAGGGTCATTTCTCGTAACGCGTCTCGAACAGTAGGGGCCAACGCGCCGGACGCGTTTTCGAAGAACTGTTGAAGGCCGCCGTTCCCTACTTCTCCGTCGAAGATCACGGTGGCGTAAAGATACACATAAGGCTGCCCCAAGCCTTTAACCGTCTGCGGAATTAGCTGATCTTCGATGGAAACCTCGCGTTCCGCCTTTTCAATTCCTCGCTGTAGAAGCCAGTCATCGAGCGATCCGAGATCATCGTGGATTGTTGTCATTGCGGCTCCTGAAACACGGGCAACGGGCGGGAAGCTTTTTCTACGATCAAAGCCCTACGTCTGCAATTGGTGCAATCCGGTCGAAGACGCGCGGCGCTGTAGAGATGCCGCCTTTGCACTGATCTACTTCGCGCCCGCGGAAGGGTTGCCCGTTGTCGGCCACTTGTTGAGGACTTGAAGTCAGCTATCTCAAGCCGGAAAATATCTGGAACGTTGAGGAGCAGGCATGACGAAGCATCGTATCTATTCCATCAGCGTCGCGAGCGTCTATCCCCACTATGTCGCCAAGGCAGAGAAGAAGGGGCGCACGAAGACAGAGGTCGATGACATCATCTGTTGGCTGACGGGGCATAGCCAGCAGAGCCTGGACGACCAGTTGGCTGAGAAGACCAACTTCGAGGATTTCTTTGCGCAAGCGCCTCAGATGAATCCCTCCCGATCGTCGATTACAGGCGTGATCTGCGGCGTGCGCGTGGAAGACATCCAGGAAAAGACGATGCGGGAAATCCGCTATCTGGACAAATTGATCGACGAACTCGCGAAGGGGAAAGCGATGGAGAAAATCCTGCGGAAATAGTCGGGAAACCGTGTCACGGCGGTACCCGCGATCACCTAGGGCGCGCGCGCAGAATCGGGCGCCGTCTCGTCCAGGAGTGACGAATATTCACTGCCGCGGAGCGAGGCCATCAAGCAGGAAGTCGAGACCCTTCCTGAAAGCGCCGTCCCAATCATTATCCAGCAGCAGACGAGAGCGTTCGATCGTTGGGTAGTGCTGGCTGAGCCCTGTCAGGCGCTGCTGCGCGGCCGCTCTGTCGTCGTCCGAGAGATCGAAGTTCGCCCGGGTGATGGTCGCGCCGATCACATAGTTCCAGAGCGACCATATCGCGACGTTCAAATCCGCATCAGTGACACCACCTCCGGACAAGGTCTTGCTCAGCAGTTCCAGGCGAATGAGGATGTTCGGGCCCAGCGCCCGGCGCGGCAGCAGCGAGGCCGACCAGGGATGGTGCAGCATGCTGGCGCGCCAGTCTTCGAGCATATGAACGACGTCCCCGCGCCAGTCTCGAGACTCGACGATGTCAGACGGTCCGCGATATTCGAGCACCGAATCCAGCGCCAGATCGAAGACCTCCTCCTTGTTGTCGACGTGCCAATAGAGGCTCATCGCGCCCGCGCCGAGGCGATCGGCCAGCCGGCGCATCTTCAATCCGTCGACGCCCTCGGCGTCCAGCAGGTCCACTGCGGTCGCCACGATCCGCTCCAGCGAGAGAGGCGGCTCACTGCGCGGCTCCTGCCCGGACTGAGGTGACGCACCTCTCCGCCCAGACCCTTTGCTCTCAGCACCGCTGCGTTTGGCTGCCATTCGTCTTCCTTACCGATCAGACGTCGATCTAAGCCGACAATGCCAGGAATGTCGATCCTGACCGATTGACTCGTACGCCGTACGATGCAATTTAATCGTACGACGTACGAGTCTTATCATGTGGCGATAAGATTCCATCCTACTGGCCGCGAGGATCCGTCGCTCGCAGCCCTGGGGAAGCCAGGAGAAGTCATGCCACACACAATCAAGCATCTCATTATCGGAGGACTCATCATCATGACCATCAGCGTTCCCACCGCGACGACAGCTAATGAAGACGATCTCAGGCTGACGATCGTCAATCCGAAAAACCTCTACGACCCCTCACCGAACGGCTACAGCACGGCGGTGATCGTGCCGCGCCAAGGCCGGCTGGCCTACATCTCCGGACAGGGCGGCCAGGACAGCATGGGGGCCTTGTCGCCCGACTTCGCGGTCCAGGTGAAGCAGGCCTATGCGAATTTGCGCATCGCCCTCGATGCGCTCGGCGCAAGGCCGGATCAGGTCGCCAAGCTGACGGTCTTTGTGGTCGATCACGATATGTCCAAGCTCGAGGTGCTGACCGTCAGGGACATGTTCGGCGCGTCGCTGCCGGCGCAGACGCTGATTCCCGTTCCCAAGCTTGCCATCGACCCCATGCTCTTCGAGGTGGAAGCCGTAGTCATTCTGGAATAGCGGCGGCGACGGATCTGCACAATTTCGGATTTTCCCGGTGGCGCGCCAACATCTGCTTGGCGCGCCACCCTTCCCTTTTGTGAGTGGCCATTGACCAACGGCCTGGGATGTGCGTCTCTCATTCCTTGCACAAGGAAAATCCCATGCTCAAGTTTCTGCTCGCCCTCTCGATGGGTGTTTTTTGCGTATCGCCGCTTCAGGCCGCTGAGATCACTCCGGTCACCAAAAGCTGCCAGCCGGGGGCAAAACAGGCGCAATGCGAGCGATGGGTCACGGATATCAAGAAAGCCGTCACGCTGGCCTATAAAGGCGACCACGGGGCGCAGAGGACCATTGCCTTCTGCCTGTCCACCGGTTGCCATGGTGCTGTCGCAATCGACAAGGTCGCCTCCTGCAGCTGGCATCTCGTCATCGCCAATTCCGGTTCTACGACAGTGCTCGACAGTTCAAACACCAGGAACACCTGCCGGCCGATGACGGCGGCTGAGAAAGACGAATCCCGCGCGCTGGCGAGCGATCTCGTCCAGAGGATCTACAAGCGGCCCATGGTTAAGAGCGACCAGATGTAATCTGGCCGGCTTACGGCGCAACGCCTGCGTGAAAATAAATCTCATTGCTCTCCCGGCTTTCGCCGCTATTCTCCAGCCAAAGAAAATCGGGAGGACCACTGATGATCCTGCACTGCGTATTCCTGCGGCTGAAGACCGCGGTGACGGCGGACGACAAGCAGTCGCTGTTTGCGGCGATCGTCGCCCTGAAACAGCTCATTCCCGGCATACTGGATATCAAATACGGGCCGAATGTTTCGCCCGAGGGTTTGCATGGCGGCTTCGTCGACGGGTTTGCCGTGACCTTTGAAAGCCCCGAGGCCCGCGACGCCTATCTCATCCATCCCGAGCACGTGACCGTGGGCGAGCGCATCGTCTCGTCGACGGATGGAGGCCTTGCCGGCATCCTGGTCTTCGACCTTAATTTGTGAGGGCCGCAGGATAGACCTGCAGCCCTCGATTCCTCAGCTCGATTTCGCCATGGCGGCGGCGAGCTGGTCGACATTGTACTTGAACATCTTCTCATAAGTCGGCGCCGGCCCCTTGGCGTCGGACAGGGATTCGACATAGAGCTCGCCGCCGGGTTCGGCACCGGTTGCCTTGGCGACCTGCTTGACGAGGCGCGGATCGTTGGAATTCTCGAAGAAATATGCCTTCACATGCTCGCCCTTGATCTGTTCGATCAGCTTGGCGACGTCGGCGGCCGAGGCCTCGCTTTCGGTGGACAGACCGAGCGGCGCCAGGAAGCTGACATTGTATTCGCGGCCGAAATAACCGAAGGCATCATGGCTGGTCAGCACCTTGCGGCGATCGTCGGCCACCTTGTCGAATTTCGCATGGGCGTAGGCGTTCAGCTCGTCCAACGTCCTGGTGTACTTCTCGGCATTGGCCTTGAAGGCGGCGGCGTCCGTGGGATCGGCCGATGACAGCGCCTTTTCGATATTGGCGACCCAGATCTTGACGTTGACGGGGCTGTTCCAGACGTGCGGATCGGTGATTTTTTCGCCGTCCTCTTCCATGGTGCGGGTGTTGATGCCTTCGGAAACGGTGACCGGCTTGCCCTTATAGCCCGAGGCGGTGATCAGCCGGTCCATCCAGCCTTCCAGCCCCTCGCCGCTGACGAAGGTGACTTGAGCGGCGTTCAAATTCTTCGCATCGGCCGGCGACGGCTCGAATTCGTGGGGATCGCCGTTCGGCCCGACGAGGCTCGTTACCTTTACATGCTCGCCGCCGACCTGCTTGACGACATCGGCAAGCACGGTGAAGGACGCCACAACCTTCAGCGTCTCGGCGGAGGCGGGCATGGCCGACAGCGCCATCAAAGCGGGGATTGCTGCGGAGAGAAGCAGTCTGTGCGGTGTCATCGAAGTCTCCTTGGGATCAGCCCTTTAGATGCGGGCGGGGAAAGAAGCGCCGGGCCAGGCCGGAGGGCGCGAAAAAGATGGAGAAGCCGTAGAAGATCGCCGCCGTCATGATGATCGTCGGGCCGGAGGCGAGTTCGAGATGGTAGGAGGCGATCAGGCCGAGATAGCCGGAGGCGGCGGCACTTGCGGCTGCTATCGCCATCATCACAGGCAGACTACGCGACCAGAGCTGGGCGACGGCTGCCGGCAGCATCATCAGGCCGACCGCCATCAGCGTGCCGAGCGCCTGGAAGCTGGCGACGAGGTTCAGCACCACGAGCAGCAGGAAGAGCACGTGATAGACAGGCCCGCGCCCGCCGACGGCGCGCAGAAAACCCGGATCGAAACATTCGGCCACCAGCGGCCGGTAGATGAAGGCGAGGATGACGAGGGTCAGCGAGGTGATCGCGCCGATCAGATAAAGAGCGGGAGCATCGATCGCCAGGATGGTGCCGAAGAGCACATGTAGGAGATCGATATTCGAGCCGCGCAGCGAGACGATCAGCACGCCGAGCGCCAGCGAGGCGAGATAGAAGCTGGCAAAGCTCGCATCCTCCTGCAGCACGGTCATCCGGCTGACGGCGCCTGATAGTAGCGCCACCGACAGGCCGGCGATCAGACCGCCAAGGCCCATCGCCGTCAGCGACAGCGAGCCGGCGACGAGGTAACCGATGGCCGCCCCCGGCAGCACGGCATGGCTCATCGCATCACCCATCAGGCTCATGCGCCGCAGCATCAGGAAGACGCCGATCGGTCCGGAGCCGAGCCCGAGGCAGAGGCAGGCGACGAGGGCGCGGCGCATGAAACCGTAATCGGCAAAGGGTGCCAGGAAGAGATCGTAAGCCGTCATGCCGCCGGCGCCTCTTCAGGTGCGCAGGCATTCGCATCTTCGTCCCAGCGCTCGGCCATGGCGCGCGCCTTCAGGAGATTGACGGAGGACATGACGTCGGCGGTCGCACCCCAGCCGACCAGCTCGCGGGCAAGCAGCAGGGTTTGCGGGAAATGGGCGCGAACCAGTTCGAAATCGTGCAGCACGGCGATCACCGTGCGGCCTTCGCCATGCCAGCGGGTGACGATATCGATGAGGTCCCTGGTGGTGCGGGCATCGATCGCCGTAAACGGCTCGTCGAGCAGGATGATGCCGGCATCCTGCAGCAGCAGGCGGGCAAAGAGCACACGCTGGAACTGGCCGGCCGAGAGCGAGCCGACATGGCGCCGGCCGAAGCCTTCGAGCCCGACGGCCGATAGCGCCTCGCCTGCCCTTTTCACCTCACTGGGCGCGATGCGGCCGAAGGCGCCTGTCTTCTTCCAGGCGCCGAGCATGACGGTGTCGATCACCGAGATCGGAAAGCGGCGGTCGATTTCGGCCGCCTGCGGGAGATAACCGAATTCCGCCCGTCCCAACCGGTGCTCGACCCTGCCTTCGGCCGGGCGAAGCTCGCCCATGATCGCCTTCAGCAGCGTCGACTTGCCCGCCCCATTCGGCCCGGCAATCGCCGTCAGGCTGCCTGAGGCGAAGGCGCCGGAGACATGGTGGACGGCGGGGTGCCTGTTATAGGCGACGGTCAAATTCTCGAGACGGATCAGCGGCGTCATGGCAAGAGAACCGCCCAGTGGATCGCCAGCCAGAGCACGGCAATGACCAGCGCCATGCCGATCACCCTAGAGAATGCCGACTGTCCCAGCAGGCTGACGGAGGGGCGATCGGGGCTCGGGGGCATGGCGCATCCTACAATGTAATAACATTACGGTTATGTTATAACGATTGCGGCGAGATTGAGGCGGAAGCCTGGCCCAGATTCATTGCTAAGCTAAATACGGGCAGCATTCGATATGAGAGATTGCGTGCGTGCATCCATTTGACAGCCATATGCTGCTGAGCCAGACTTGACGCATGATCAGGCCATGGCCCCTACTTGTTGACCATATTCGCAACGCGCGAGGACGTTCGGAAGACGAAAAATTCTCGTCGGCCTTGCAGGGCATTGAGCAACTTGCCGATTTCATTGCTCGAAGTTCGCTTCGGGATGCGCTGTTCGGGTGGACATCGATGGCTGATCTGTGCGTCCAACAAACCGACCATGCCCCTCCCTCGGTGGCCTACCTTCGGATTTCAGCGCAATCATCGGGCCTGATCGAGTTTCGCTATATCGACACGAATGTGGAACGCCGGCAATGGACACGGACGGAAACGCCAGAACGAGCTGTTCACAGGCTTAGGACCTTCTTAGACCAACTTCATTGGGTTTCAGGTCCTGACAGCTTTGCTGCCATCCCGAACTAAAAGTTTGCGGCTTGGCCATCCAAACTCACTTTGGCTATTCCGGCGAGGTGGCATGGAGGCCGACGGCCTCCACAAATGCGGGATATGACCGTGTCACCCTCCGGCCAAGATTACTGTCGCTGGACGACAAATGGCATGATGTGTCAAAAGAAGCCCGCCGCATGTCAGCGTGGAGACAATCTTGGGACTTCGGGAAGATAAGAAGGATCGCACGCGAGCGCAGCTGCTCGAGGCCGCGTTGGACCTGATCCACAAGCGCGGATTCGAGGAAACGACCATTGCCGATATCGCTGCCGCCGTCAGCGTTTCGCCCCGCACCCTGCTTCGCTATTTCCCGACAAAGGAGGATGTGATCGTCAGCTGGGTGCAGGATGGCATGACGATCATCCGTGCTGAACTGACGGAGCGGCTCGCCTCGGAGCCGCCGGTTGTCGCACTTCTTGCTGCCGCGCGGGCGATGCTTACGGCTTTCGATGAAAGGTCGCGTTTCTTTCTCGCCATCGAGACGGCAATCCGCTCCAACAGGAGCATTTCTGCGCGAAAAGAACAGATGATCGCCGAACTGATCGACGAAATCGCCCATATTCTCGCCTCGCCGGACAGGCGGTCTCCGCTCCCTGACGTTGTCGCCTATACGGTCGCGGGGACGGTTTTCGCGCTCATCCGGGCATCGATAAACAGTTGGGTGGACGGCGGAGCGGCAATGTCACTTGTCGATCTCTTCGATCGCGCCGCCGGTATCCTTCACTTCGAACAAAATGTCACTTAGTGTCATTTGTCGTTGACAGACATAATTTCCCATGCAATTTCACAATGCGTTGCTGAGTAACGTCATTGCAAACAGCCTCGCCCTGCGAGCGCGCCTGCTTGGGAGATAGAATGTCCACACATCAAAAGATCGCGCTCGTCACCGGCGCCACCCGCGGCCTTGGCTTTGAAACGGCTCGCCAGCTCGGCCGGGAGGGCGTCTTCGTCCTTCTCGGCGCACGCGATCTTGCAACCGGGCAGGCAAAGGCCGAAGCATTGCGTGCGGAGGGGTTGGCGGTCGAGGCGATCGAGATCGATCTCAATCGCCCTGATACGATCGACGCTGCCGCATCGTCGATCGGCGAGCGGTTCGGCAGGCTCGACATCCTGATCAACAATGCGGGAATCCTGCTGCTCGACACCGACGATTTCCCCAGCGTGGCCTCCGTCGAAACCCTACGCGAATCCTATGAGGTCAATTTCATCGGAATGGTGATCGTGACCCAGAAACTGTTGCCGCTGATCCGCAAGGCGGTCAGCGGGCGCATCGTCAACCTTTCCAGCAGCGTGGGTTCGCTTTGGTGGACGGGCGATGCGAACAATCCCTCCCCCGATGTCAAATGGCTTGGCTATGCCGCCTCCAAGGCGGCGGTCAACATGCTGACCGTGCAGCTTGCCCTTGAGTTGAAAGATACGCCGATCAAGGTCAACGCTGTCTGCCCCGGCTATGTCATGACCGAATTGAACAGAGGCGGCGGCTACATCACCATCGAAGACGGCGTTCGCGCCCCGGTCAAATATGCTTTGCTTGACGATGCCGGACCGACCGGCCAGTTTTTCAACACAGACGGCCCGATCAACTGGTGATGGCCCTCGGCCTGACGCCTGGACAGTCCGGCGTGCGCAGGACCGTTCAGCGATACCGAATCTTGCACCCCACTCCCTTTCAAGGACCATGAAAAATGAAACCAACGGCGGATGACATCGTCGAGAGCAACCAGATCCTCTCGCTCTGGGCACACCTCGTCGACAATCATGCGTGGGACAGGTTCGGTGACGTCTTTACCGAGGATGCGCATTTCGACTCGAGCGTTTTCGGGTTTGCTCCGGTCACGGGCATCGCAGCGATCTGCCATATGGCCAGCCAGGACGGCCATGCGAAGGCCCATCACACGACGAATGTCTACGTTCAGGAAGGCGCGGGCAACGAACTCGTCGCCGTCTCGAAGGGGCTCGGCCTGTTGTCGAACGGGGCAGTGGCGAGCGTGACCTATACCGACCGGCTGCGGCGGACGCCGGAGGGCTGGCGTCTGGCGAGCCGCATTCTCGCGCTGCAAGCGCCATCACATTGAGGTCACGCCCTATGTCTCTCGTCAACCTGTCCCTAGCAAAAGTCATTGCCTGGCTGCTTGCAGCTTTCTTCTTCGTCGGCGCCTATGGCAACACCTTCGTCAGCCCCGAAATTGCCGCGGACTACGCCCGGTGGGGTTATCCGGAAAGCTTCCACTATCTGACCGCCCTCTGCGAATTCACCGCAGCGGTCATGCTCATCTTCAAACCACTCCGCCTCTACGGTTCAGTGCTTGGAAGTGCGGTAATGCTGGCGGCTGTGGGTACGGTTCTGTTCCATGGCGAATATACGCACGCAATTCCGCCCTTGGTGGTCCTCGGCCTTTGTGGGCTCGTCGCTCTTCTGACAGTTCGGCGGAGAGGATCGCAGTCGCTTCCATCCTAGCTTCGAATGGAGTCTCGACCATCCGAGTCCGCTTGTGGCGCATTTCACGAGCTGCTCACACCGAGGCTCTGGCGAGCATGCAATGCGGGATCGGATGCGAGCTTCACGATCAGGTCCGACAGGCTGTTGAGCGAGACGTCGTGTCCCTTGAACGGCTCGCCCTTTCTGGTGAGCTGATAGTTGACCTCAGCGTCGTGCGTGAACCAGCCCGGCCGCAGGATGGTATAGTCGAGGTCCGACTGCTCGATCAGCGCCGCAGAATCTCGATAGGGATCGAGGACGCTGCGATATTTCTCGCCGGGGACTTCGCCGTAGATGCCCATCGAACTGATGAAGATCAGCCGTTTCAGCCCCGCAGCATGCATGGCGTCGACGATCGACCGTGCTTGACGAGCCATATCGCCGGACAGGTTGGCATAGACGACGTCCTGCTTGGCCATCGCCAGGCGGAGCACCGCGGTGTCGAGAACGTCGCCGTCGACGATCCTCACTCTTTCAGGCGCCAGGTTGGCAAGACGGCTCGCCCGGCGCAGATAGAGGGTGAGATTGGCGTCCGTCCCGTCGAGGAGCATCCGCGTCGTGTTGCGCGCCAACTGCCCGTTGGCACCGAGTATAAGGATGTTGGTCATGCTGATTTCCCTCAATAGGTCGAGGTGAGAAGCTCCACGAGCCTCCACCCGGCGGGTTTGCGGACATAGACTTCGGTGAAAGCCAGACGATACTGTCCTCGGTGTCCCCCCATGGTCACCGTGAAAACGGCCTTGCCTCGGAGCGTGGCTCGATCGCCCTCGACCGCAACCGAAGCGCCCCGCGGCTCGATGCGGTTGTAGACAAATCGGCCCGATCGCAGCTCTTCGATCCACTCTCGCTTCGAAGACACATGCCCGGTGATGTGGACGAAGTGCAGATCGTCGTCGAAAAGCGCCTCGACCAGATCGATACGGCCGGATGTCTTCCAACGGAATTTGTCCAGCGACAGGGCGATGATCTCTTCCTCGGCGCTTCGTGCTGCGTGGTTCATCGAGAACAGCCTTTCTGGTCGAGATGTGCTTGCGCTACTGCCTGCCTCCATCATCTAGTCCATGGGCGAAAAGACGATTAGACTGCAAAATCCGCATTCGGTATTGAGCAGAATTCAAAAATGTCCCGAGACAGCATCAACGACCTCACTGTCTTTTTGGCAGTTGCGCGAGAACAGAGCTTCACGAGAGCGGCGGCAAAGCTTGGCGTCTCGCCTTCGGCGCTCAGCCATTCGATGCGGCTGCTCGAGGAGCGGCTCGGGGTTCGGTTGCTGACGAGAACGACCCGGCGCGTCTCCGTGACCGATGCCGGGGAGCGGTTGCTGCACTCGATCGAGCCGCACTTCGACGGCATCGATACCGCGCTGGCGGCTCTCACAGAACTGCGCGACAAACCTGCGGGGACGGTTCGGATCACCGCCGGCGAGCATCCGACGACATCGATCCTCTGGCCGGCGATAGAGCGACTTCTTCCAGAATATCCGGATATCAAGTTTGAAATCACGGTGGACGGGGCGCTCACCGATATTGTCGCGGAGCGCTACGATGCGGGAATTCGGCTCGGCGAGCAGCTCAACGGCGATATGATCGCCGTGCGGATCGGACCTGAGATGAGAATGGTGGTCGTTGGTTCGCCAGACTATTTCGCGCGCCACCCAAAACCGTCGACGCCGCAGGACCTGACTGCCCATGCCTGCATCAACATCAGACTGCCGACCTATGGAGGCTATCTGGTTTGGGAGTTCGAAAAGGACGGGCGGGAGGTTCGTGTCCGTGTCGATGGCCCGTTGGCTTTCAACACCACGCAGATGGTGATGAGAGCGGCGCTCGGGGGCGTCGGACTTGCTTACTTGTTCGAGGATCATGCACGAGATGAAATCGAGAGCGGGCGGCTTGCCACCGTTCTCGACGACTGGAACCCGCTGTTCGATGGTTATTTCCTCTACTATCCGAGCCGCCGTCAGATGTCTCCGGCCTTCAGCGTGCTGGTCGACGCGCTGCGATACCGACCATCACGTTCCGATCATTGATGAGAATTCCTCAAAAGCGCATGCAGGAATAGCAATCTAATCGGCAGAATAGGCGGGTGCTATCTCTCGGGACATCGGCGGCAATCGCCGCAATGACGGTTCCGGAGAGCGCCATGAGATCACCCCCACAGGCCAGCCGGCCCTCCAGCCGAGCGGAAAAACCTTTATCGCACGCGGTCAACAAGACAGCGATCCTGACCATCATCCTCACCAGCTACGTGATGCTCGTACTCGACACGTCGATCGTGCTGACGGGGCTTCCGAGCATTCATCGTGAACTTGGCTTTTCCGATCCTGAACTCGCCTGGGTGCAGAGCGCCTATACCCTCACCTTCGGAGGCTTCCTGCTTCTGGGTGCAAGGGCAGGCGACATTCTCGGCCGCAAGCGCATGCTCACCATCGGCCTTGCTCTCTTCACCGCGTCTTCGCTCGCCATCGGTCTTGCCGAGACGCCGGCCTGGATGATCGGCGCGCGTGCCGTCCAGGGGTTTGGCGGCGCTATTCTTGCGCCGGCCACGCTGGCCTTGCTGCAGACGACCTTCGCTGAAGGGACCGAGCGCACCCGCGCAGTTTCCTATTACAGCGCCGTCGCCGGCATTGCGGCCAGCGTCGGCCTCGTGCTCGGCGGCATATTGGCCGAGTGGCTGTCGTGGCGTGTGGGCTTCTTCATCAATCTGCCGATTGGCCTCGGCATGATCCTCGCCGCGATCCGCTTCGTTCCCGAGACGGGACGGCAGTCGGGGCGGCTCGATATTGCCGGAGGCCTGACCTCGACGATCGGCATGGTGGCGCTTGTCTATGGCCTGATCCGTTCGGCGACGCATGGCTGGCATGATAGCTTGACCATCGGGCTTATCGCGACCTCCCTATTGCTGCTGGTGGCCTTTGTTGCCATCGAACGGAATGCTCGGCAACCGATCATGCCGTTGCGTCTCTTCGCCAGTCGCGAACGCGTCGGGGCCTATTCTGCGCGAATGCTCTTCCTCGGCGGAATGATCGGCTTCTTTTTCTTCACGACGCAGTTCCTGCAGAGTGTTCTTGGATACAGCGCTGCCGCCACCGGATTGGCTTTCCTGCCCGCGACACTCGTGAACTTTGCATCGGCAATGGCCGTGCCGCAGCTGACGAAGCGGTTCGGCAACGCCCGCCTGCTTGCCACGGGTTTTGTCCTGACCCTTGTCGGCATGACTTGGCTCAGCCGTGTCTCCGCCGATGCGGACTATCTGAGTGACATCGCCTTGCCGATGATCCTGATCGGCTGGGGCCAGGGTTTCGTCCTCAGCCCCCTGACAGCCTCGGGCATCTCAGGCGTCTCCGGTGCCGATGCCGGCGCCGCCTCAGGTGTGGTCAACGTCGCCCACCAGCTCGGCAATTCCCTTGGTCTTGCGATCCTGGTCGCCGTCACGGCTTTCGGCACGAGCGGCCTGGAAGGCATCCAACTTCTCGCCCATCGCGTGACGATGGCGTTGACCGGCTCGGCCGCGATGATGGCGCTCGCGCTTGTTCTCGTCCTTGCCCTGATCGTCCGGCGGCGCCACCCCGCCTCAGCCATCGTCCCGGTCGCCGAAGAGTCGGTCGACGTCGCCTGACGCGCAATCCGCCAATCCGTTCCAACTCAAGGAGATTTCCATGCAAGACAATACTCTGGAACAACGCATCCAGACCCTCGAAGACAAGGTCGCCCTCAAAGCACTCGTCGACACTTTCGCCAATCTCGCCGACCAGAAGGATTTGGCCACTCAATCGCTGCTGTTTGCCGAAGACGCGGTTGTCGACACCTACTTCGAAGGACAGCTTTTTGCGTCGCTTAGAGGCCGCAAGGAGATTCAGGAGACCTTTACCGGCTTCATGGCCAATTTCGAGACGGCCTACCATATCAATGGTCAGCATACCGCGGAAATTGACGGAGACCGCGCAACAGCAGTGCACTATTGCCTGGTTGTCCTCGTCAATACGGTCGATGGCAAAAAGATGAGGAATACCAACGGTGTTTATTACAATGACGAATATGTGCGCCAGGGCGGTCGGTGGCTGATCTCGAAGCGCACGTCGCATTTCACATGGCGTGACACGATGGAGATGGCGGCCGGTTGACCGAGGCCTGAGACGCCGCTCGAGTCCCGCCGAAGACTCACACAATCGAAAAGGGGCGCCCGAACGGCCGCCCCTTCATCCATTGGCAATGAACGCTCAGAGCTGCTCCAACATCGCGGCAGCGCCCGAGACGGTGGCCTGGCCGGGGCTTTCCTCGACGTTGAGAGCTTTCACCACCCCGTCTTCCACCAGCATCGAATAACGCTTGGAGCGGAGGCCGAGGCCGCCGGCGGAGAGGTCGGCGTCGAGGCCGACGGCCTTGGTGAAGCCGGCATCCCAATCGGCGAGGAAGTGGATCTTGCCCATGCCGCCTGACGATTGCGCCCAGGCGCCCATCACGTGCCAGTCGTTGACGGCGACGACGGCGATGTCGTCGACGCCCTTGCCAAGGATGGTGTCGCGGTTTTCGAGATAACCCGGCAGGTGGTTCAGCGAGCAGGTGGGCGTAAACGCGCCCGGCACGGCAAAGAGCACGACGCGCTTGCCGGCGAAGAGCTGATCGGTGGTGATTTCGACCGGGCCGTCAGCTGTCTTTTCCTTGAAAGTGGCGGCAGGAAGCTTGTCGCCGATCGCGATGGTCATGGTCTTCTCCTTGAGTTCTGGATTGGGGGTTCTGGCTTTGGGGATTCCGGCTTGGCGGTGGCGGGCGCCGTAGGGGATCTGCGGCGACTATAGGAGCCCATCATTGAAAGGCAAGGCCGGTCATTGAAAGGCAAGACCGGTCATTCGAAGGCAAGCGTCGTCTCCATCGCCCGTTCACCGTCGATGACGAGCACGCTCCATTGCTTGCCTACTATGTCGTAATCCTTCGGCAGCTTGCCGATTGATATATCGACCTTGAAGGTGGCGCCGTCGCGTTTGCCGCCGATCTGCTTGGTGAAGGCATAACCGCTCGGGCCGGTGACGATGATATCCGGCGCGCCCTTCCCCTCACCCGGCCCCCCGGCCGGCAGAGCGAGCGTCAGCGACAGCGTCTTCCTGTCGGGCGACATCGCATGCGCCGTCACGCCGAAATCCACCGATGGCGGCTTCGGCAGGCTCGCATCGGCGGCCTGAAGGATCGCCTCCTCCTGCGGGTGCGACTGGATGGCGGGGCCAAGCTTCAGCTGCAAATTCGCCTGGAAGGGAATGCAGATATCCTTGCAGATGCCGATGAAGGCGGCAGCATCGATCGTAACCGGGCCTTTGCCGGCCACCGTCAGCGACAGCGGCAGCGTCACCGGCGCGTCATAGGCAATATCCTCGATCGCGCCGTTGAAAAAATGCTTCGGAACGGGATAGGCGATGGCATCGAGCGTGACGCCGCTTGCCGCCGCGATGGTGATTTGCGGCGGAATGCCGCTGTTGCCGGGCTCTTTCCAATAGGTGATCCAGCCGGGCTTCGGCTCGATCTGAAGGGCAGCGCGGATTTTGCCGCGGGCATCGGGCGCGAGCGCCACGAGGCGCATGCGGCCGCCTTCGTTGTCCGCCCAGGCGCTCATTTCCGCATGGGCGGAATAAAACGGCACAAGGGCTGCGACCACCGACACAACCGCGATTAAAAGCCTGCGCGGGCCTGAGGAAATAATCATCATGGAACAAAGGTTTACCGAATGTGCTGTTTGGCCGCCAGAAGTCGCGGCGATTTAAATCTTCATTTTCAGTTGATTGATGTGTGACATTGGCCCATGTTTCTTTTGTCGAGGCCTTGGTGCGGTCTAGCAGCAGGAGGAACGATGTCCTTATTGACGCTGAAGAACAGACGGGAACGTGGCTTCTTCGATGGCCAATTCCTCATCGCCATGCCGGGCATGGAAGACCGCAATTTTGCGCGCACAGTGATCTACATTTGCGCGCATTCGGATGCCGGCGCCATGGGCTTCGTCATCAACCGTCCGCAGAGCCTCACCTTCACCGATGTGCTGCTGCATCTCGACATGATCAAGCAGGAAGATTCGATCGTGCTGCCGAAGCGGGCGCGCGAATTCCCGATCCAGACCGGCGGGCCGGTGGAAAGCGGCCGCGGCTTCGTGCTGCATTCGGACGATTATTCCAGCGACTCCAGCATTCCCGTCAGCGACGATATCTGCCTGACGGCGACGCTCGATATCGTGCGCGCCATCTCCAAGGGCGATGGGCCGACGCGGGCGACGATGCTGCTCGGCTATTCCTCCTGGTCGGCCGGCCAGCTCGAAAGCGAGGTCGTCAACAATGGCTGGCTCACCTGCCCGGCCAATGAGGAATTGATCTTCGACCGCAGCCTCGACGACAAATACGAGCGGGCGCTCGCCGGCATGGGCGTGACCGCTGCCATGCTTTCGGCCGAAGCCGGCCATGCCTGAGGGGCTGGCCTGACAGCAGCTGACCTGACGGCAGCGGGAACGAATAGCTGCGAGTGACGTTTCGTTTCGGCAAGCATGGACAAAAGGCCCATGCTGACCAAGGAGACATCACATAATGGGTAGCACCAGCGACAAGATTTCCGGTAAGGCAAACGAAATTGCCGGCAAGACCAAGCAGTCCGTCGGTAAGGCGACGGACGATCGCGAAATGCAGGCCAAGGGCGCCGTCCAGGAAGCCAAGGGCAAGGGACAGGTCGCAACCGGCAAGGTCAAGGACAAGCTCAAGGGCGCCGTCGACCGGCTCTGAGCAATAGTGCATCCTTCAAGAACCATGCCTGCTGCGCCCCTCGCGCGGCAGGCATTTTTAATCCCCCACCCTCATGCTTTGCAGAGATAGACAAGATGAAGCTTTTTGCCTGCGACAATTGCGATCAGGTCGTCCACTTCGACAACCGTCGATGCGTGCGTTGCAACCATCGCCTCGGCTTCCTGCCAGGCGACCTCGCCATGCATGCGCTGGAGCCGCGCGACGAGACGCTCTGGCAGCTCGTTTCCAATCCCGATCGCGATGTCCGCTTCTGCGCCAATGCCAGCCTCGACATCTGCAACTGGCTGGTGGACGATGATGGCGAGAGCGAATTCTGCGTTGCCTGCCGCCATAACCGGCTGGTTCCGAACACCGATACCCAGGACGGCATCGATCGCTGGCGGCGCATCAGCCAGGCGCAGCGTCATCTGTTTTATTCGCTGCTGCGCTGGAAGCTGCCGCATCCCGATCGGGCGCAAGACCCGCAAGGCGGCCTGGTCTTCGATTTCCTCGAGGATTCGATAGAGAGCAACGGCTTTATCGTGCCGGCCATGACCGGCCACGAGGAAGGCCTGATCACCATCCGCGCCGCGGAGGCCGACGATGCGACGCGCGAACAGGCGCGCAGCTCGATGAACGAACCCTATCGCACGCTGCTCGGCCATTTCCGCCACGAGGCCGGCCATTTCATCTGGAACAAGCTGGTGCGCGACCGCAACGCCGTAGAAGATTTCCGCACGGTCTTCGGCGACGAACGGCAGGATTATACGACAGCCCTCCAGACCCATTATGCCGGCGGCGCCCCCTTGGGATGGCAGGACAATTTCATCAGCGCCTATGCGGCATCACACCCCTGGGAGGATTTCGCCGAATGCTTCGCGCATTACCTCCATATCGTCGACACGCTCGAAACCGCTCGCGCCTTCGGCATCGCCATCGATCCGCGCGGCCATGAAGAAATCGCCGGCGAGGTGGATTTCATCCCCTACAGGGCAAGAAGCGCCGAACAGCTGGTCAGCGCCTGGGTGCCGCTCAGCATCGCGATCAACGCCATCCAGCGCAGCATGGGTCAGCCTGACTCCTATCCCTTCGTGCTCTCCTCGCCTGTTGTGGCAAAACTCGAATATCTGCACCGGCTGATCCAGGGCGCGGCGACGGCACCGCAGCAGCGGGCGGCTTAAGGTACTGAGGCCCGCCACGTCGTTGCCGCTATCCCACTGCGCCGGCGAGTTTGGCTGGAATGACCGCATCGTGATCTGATCAGCGAAGAGCTTGTGTCTTTATTCAACCCAGCCAGCTCCTCACCTGTTCCATCGTCCGGCGTTCCTGGTCCGCTTCCAAGGAGAACGGCGGCTCGATCGTAGCACGCGGCGCCAGGGACCTGATCACTTCAAGGCTGCTTCCAAGGCCGTAACCGCCATGAGTGATGAAGGGCCGGATGATCTTGCCCGAAAGATCATGAGACCGCAGAAATGAGCGGATAACAGGCGGTGCCGTTGTTCCCCAAATCGGGAAGCCCAGGAATATCTCCCGATACTGCTCGAGATTGGCAACCAATTGAGCCAGGGGCGGGAGGAAGCCTTGTTCGGTTTCCCGGCGAGCCTGGGCAACAGTTTCCTCATAGTCTTCCGGATAGGGCTCGGCCGGCTGGATTTCAATCAGCGCGGCCTGGCGTGCCCGGCGGACCTGCAGGGCAATGACCCGTGTATTGCCTGTCCGGGTAAAGTACGCGACCAGCGTGTTCGCGGACGGAGTTTGCTGAGCCTCAGTGCCGGCGGAGGTCATAGCCAGCCCGATGGCCGCAAGGGGCAGCGACGTGAGAAAATGCCGGCGTGCGCTCGATTTCTGCATGCGCTTTTCCTCGCAGCTTGTCGGTCAATTATTCAGCTTCGCGACCCTGGCGATAGTCCTCAGTCGCGACTTTCTCCATCCAGGTCACGCTGTTGCCGTCGAGTGCTTCCGATACCGCAAAATGCACCATCGCTTCATCAGCCGACGCACCGTGCCAGTGTTTTACCATCGGGGGAATCCAGACGACATCACCCGGTTCCATGACCTGGACCGTGCCGCCTTCCTTCTGGACCCAGCCTCGGCCGGAAACGACAAACAGCGTCTGACCGAGCGGGTGCGAATGCCAGGCCGTATGGGCGCCAGGTTCGAAGGCAACCGTGGCACCGCCAATGCGGGCAGCGCCATCACCCTTGTAAGCGGCCGATATCTGGACCTCGCCGGTGAAACGCTCGGCCGGACCGCTTACCGGTTGGCTGCCGCGTTTGACCACCTTGATATCTGCTTCCGCCGGGTTGCTCGAGGCGGACGCTTCACGGCTTGCGAAGACCGTTTTGAGAACCGGCACTGCTGATATGGCGCGAGGCCAGCCGGCATAGAACCCGACATGGGTAACAGCTTCAGCTGCCTCTTCGCGGCTGAGACCATTATCCATGGCGCGGGTGAGATGGAACGTCAGTTGGTCAGACTGCCCCATCGCCACGAGAGCGGCCACCGTAACGAGGCTGCGATCGCGGGCCGACAGATCCGGGCGCTGCCACAGATCACCGAACAATGCCCGGTTTGTCAGGTCGGCAAGGGCCGGCGCGGTAGGTGCCACCTCGGCGTCCACGGACGCGCTGCGGGCGGCTTCCGTTGCGGCATCGAACTGAATGCGTGGGTCACCGCTGTCCGCCACGGGCGCGATCTTCAGCTCGTCAAAGGCCTTCTTGGTCTCCGTCACGGCCGATATCGCATTGGGCCAGCCGGAATAAAATGCAAGATGAGTGACGACCTCACCCACTTCCCTGGGCTCGACACCATTTTCTAGGGCGCGCTTTACGTGGTTGGCAAGGACGTGCCCCTTGCCGGTTGAGATCAGTACCGAAATGGTGACCAGGCTGCGGTCGCGCGGGGTCAGATCCCCGCGCTTCCAAAACTCGCCGAACAAAACGTCATCCGTGAAGTGGCCAAGGCCCGGGGCGACGTCATAGACGGCCGGCGGAGCTACGCGGGGGTTCTGCTGCGCTTCGGCGCCTGCGGCTGCGAATGCCGAGATGGCAAGGCTTGCGGCGATGGTTTTCACGGTGATCTCCTTATTGACTGTCTGCTCCGACATACGATCGGAGGACGGGCCCGATTAGGCATCGGATTCCGAAAGGGGCTATATCCGCCATTCATGAAAGGGGCGGCCTCTAGGACGCCGCTCCGCTGGGCAGTTGGTCAGCGGGCCTTTGTCCCTGGCGGATCTATAGACCGCCGGCTATCGAGGAGAATTTACTCCTGGCCGATTACTCCGACTAGATGCTAGGATCCAAATAGACTTATATTGAGGATTCATGAATGAGGCGCGATGAACTGGGTGACCTGGCAGCCTTCCTGACGGTCGCTGAAGAACGAAGCTTCACACGCGCGGCAGCACTGCTGGGGACATCGCAATCCTCCCTCAGCCATACAGTGCGCCGACTGGAAGATCGCATGGGCCTCCGGCTCCTGACGCGGACGACCCGCACCGTTGTTCCGACCGAGGCCGGGGAGCAGCTGGCCGAAACGCTGCGACCTGCGTTCAATGATATCCGCAGCCGGCTGGATGCACTTGGCGCCATGCGTCATGCGCCGGGAGGCACGATACGCATCACTTCGACCCGGCATGCCGCAGAAACGATCCTCATGCCTGCCGTAAAGGGATTGATGCGGTCTTACCCGGATATCAACATCGAGATCTCTGTCGACAATCGGCTGATTGATCTTGTGAACGAGCGCTTTGACGCCGGGGTCCGGCTTGGGGAGCATATCGAAAAAGATATGATCGCGCTCAAGATCGGACCGGAAATGCGCATGCTGGTCGTTGCCTCGCCGGATTATTTCGCACGGCATCCGAAACCGGCCACTCCGCATGACCTGACGCAGCACCACTGCATCAATCTCAGGCTTGCAACTGTTGGCGGCTTGTACGCCTGGGAGTTCGAAAAAGACGGCAAGCCGCTGAATGTTCGTGTGGAAGGTCAGTTCATCTGCAATGACGTCCAGATGATCGTCGATGCGGCGCTGGGCGGTTTTGGTCTGGCATGCCTGCCAGACGATTACCTGCTGCCGCTGATCCGTGAAGGAAAACTGGTGCCCGTGCTGGAGGACTGGTCACCGCCATTTTCTGGATATCACCTTTACTATCCGAGCAGACGGCTTGCTTCCCCCGCATTCTCGCTTCTGGTGAATGCATTGCGTTATCGCAGTTGATTTCGCCCGGGACGGAAAGGACGCACGGCGCTCAATGTCGCCGAGACGCGCAAAGGCAAATGTGCGGGACTTAAAACGAAACCGCCTTGCCCTTCTTGAAAGGCTCCATGCCCCGGCGGGCGAGTTCGTCGGCGCGTTCGTTTTCCGGGTGGCCGGCATGGCCCTTCACCCAGTGCAGCGTCACCTTGTGGCGGTCACGGGCCGCCTCCAGCGCCTGCCAGAGTTCGGCATTCTTCACCGGCTTCTTGTCGGCGGTTTTCCAGCCGTTTTTCTTCCAGCCGAAAATCCACTTGGAGATGCCGTCCTTGACATAGGCGCTGTCGGTATAGAGATCGACCTCGCAAGGGCTCTTCAAGGCCGATAGCGCCGAGATCGCCGCCAGCAGCTCCATGCGATTGTTGGTCGTATCCGCCTCGCCGCCGCAAAGCTCCTTTTCGACATCGCCATAACGCAGCACGGCGCCCCAGCCACCCGGGCCGGGATTGCCGGAGCATGCGCCGTCGGTGAAGATATCGACGTGTTTCATAGGCTCAATCCGTATTCGGCCGGCGTTTTGATCTGGCGGTGGAACCGCAGCTTGCGGAGATATTCGAGCGGGTCCTTCTTGGTGACCATGGCACCTTCCGGCGTCGTCAGCCAGTCATAGAGCCGGGTCAGGAAGAAGCGCAGCGCGGATCCGCGCGACAGCACCGGCAGGGCTGCGATTTCGGCATCGCTCAGCGGCCGGACGCTCTGGTAACCCTCGAGCATCGCCGTGCCCTTGGTGATGTTGTAGGCGCCGTCCTTCTCGAAGCACCAGGCATTCAGGCAGATCGAGACGTCATAGGCGAGCAGGTCGTTGCAGGCGAAATAGAAGTCGATCAGGCCGGAGAGCTGGTCGCCGAGGAAGAAGACGTTGTCGGGGAAGAGGTCGGCATGGATGACGCCGGCCGGCAGGCCACTCGGCCAGGCGGTGGAGAGGAAGTCAAGTTCGTTGCGGATTTCGGTCTGCAGGCCGGGCTCGACCTCGCCGGCGCGCGCTTCGGATTTTTCCCACAGCCCCCGCCAGCCGTCGATCGACAGGGCATTCGGCCGCTTCAGCTCAAACCCGTCACCGGCCACATGCATCTCGGCCAGCGCCCTGCCGACCTCGCGGCAATGTTTCGCCTCCGGCTTTCTCAGCCACATGCCTTCGAGGAAGGAGATCAGCGCCGCCGGACGGCCGGACAGCGAGCCGAGCAGCGCGCCATCGCGGCGCGGCAGCGGCAGCGGGCAGGACAGACCGCGGGCGGAAAGATGCTGCATCAGGCCGAGGAAGAAAGGCAGGTCGCTCTTTTCCACCCGCTTCTCATAGAGCGTCAGGATCAGCGGATCCTTGGAGGTGTGAAGCAGGAAGTTGGAATTTTCGACGCCTTCGGCAATGCCCTTGTAGGAGAGCAGCGTGCCTGCGTCATATTCCGTCAGGAACCACTTCAGATCGTCTTCGGCGATATCGGTATAGACTGCCAAGTGAGGTCTCGCCCTTCATGCCTTGTTGATATTGGATTTGCCGGAGTGGACGCCAGGCCGAAAGGCCGATCTAGCCGTTGACGAAGGCCATGTCGGCCGCCGTCAGCTCGATATTGCGCAGTTCGCGGTTGACGAGGAAGTTTTCAGTTTCCTGCACCGTTTCGGCCAGCTCGACGCGAGCGTCGAAGCGGGCGCGGAAGGCCTCGATGATCTCGTTGACGATGACCTCGGGGGCCGAGGCGCCGGCGGAAAGGCCGAGCGTCGAAATCGCGCCGATCTCGTCCCAGTCGAGCTCGGCGGCGCGCTGCACGAGGATCGATTTCTTCGCCCCTGCCCTGAGCGCCACTTCGACGAGACGCTTGGAATTGGACGAATTCGGCGCGCCGACGATGATGAAGAGATCGCAGCCGGGGGCTGCCTGCTTCACCACTTCCTGGCGGTTGGTCGTCGCATAACAGATCGAGTCCGCTGCCGGCGCCGTCAGGTTCGGGAAGCGCTCGTGCAGGCGGGTGATGACGCCGGCCGTATCGTCGACCGACAGCGTCGTCTGGGTGACATAGCCGAGATTGTCGGGATCGACGGGGACATAAGCGTCGGCATCCTCGATCGTCTCGATCAGCGAGACCGAACCCTCCGGCAGCTGACCCATCGTGCCGATCACCTCAGGATGGCCGGCATGGCCGATAAGGACGACATGGCGGCCGAGGCGATTGTGGCGCATCGCCTGCTTGTGGACCTTTGAGACCAGCGGGCAGGTGGCGTCGAGATAGAAGAGGTTGCGGCTTGCCGCATCCTCCGGCACGGATTTCGGCACGCCGTGAGCGGAAAAAACCACCGGCTGGGCGCGATGTTCGGCCGGGATCTCGTCCAGTTCCTCGACGAAGACGGCGCCCTTGGCTTCCAGCCCTTCGACGACATAGCGATTATGGACAATCTCGTGGCGCACATAGACCGGCGCGCCATAGGATTTCAGCGCCAGCACGACGATCTGGATGGCGCGGTCGACGCCGGCACAGAAGCCGCGCGGGCCGCAGAGCCGGATCGTCAAAGGAGGTTTCGCCGCAATATTCATGTCTGTTCCACAAATTCCTCATTCCTGTGCTCGTCACAGGAATCCAGCCACGGCGCGTCGGCGCCGTGAATGACTGTCAACATCCTCGTCCCTCTTCCGCGCCCAAGGACTTGGCGCACTGGATTCCTGTGACATCCCTCGGGTTAAACCCGAGGACAGGAATGAGGGAGAACTTGGCAACGTCCAGCTTCAACAGCAACGTCCCGCGTAGGGCTTAGGGACCTCTAGCCCAATATGGTCGAGAATTGAAGTGATACTATTGCTGAGGTGGCTTGGCACCCTTGCGGAACCAGGAGATC
This sequence comes from Rhizobium indicum, assembly GCF_005862305.2. NCBI lineage: Bacteria > Pseudomonadati > Pseudomonadota > Alphaproteobacteria > Hyphomicrobiales > Rhizobiaceae > Rhizobium > Rhizobium indicum. The sequence goes on from NZ_CP054021.1 coordinate 1,598,925, forward strand.
GCCACCACGACGAGAAGCACGGCGGCCAGCCCGTACCAGGTGAAAGCATATTGCAGATGGTCGTTCGGCAGATCCACCTGGGTGACGCCGCCGATCGGCAGGCCGGCCGGATTGGGGGTGGAATCGGCATCGACGAAAAAGGGAATGACGCTCGCTTTCTCCAGCCCGACGCTCTCGGCCATGACGTCGAGATCCTTCCAGTAGAAGATGTTCTTGGCGACGTCGTTGTCGGGCACCACCCAGGAGGGCTTGCCGGGAAGCTTTTCGCGCGCCAGGCCGGTGACGGTCTGCTGATCCGTCAGCTGGCCCTGCATGCGCATTTCCGGCTCCTTATTGTCAAAGGGAACGAAGCCGCGATTGACGAAGAGAAAGCGCCCGTCGGCAAGCTCCAGCGGGGTATAGATGTAATAGCCGGTCTGGCCGCGCCAGGTGGCGAAGAAGTGCCGCTCCTTGTTATTGATGTAGCGGCCGGCGGCGGTGACCTTGCGGTATTCGATGTCCCCGCCCGTCGCCGCCATCGCCTCGATGTCGGCCAACGGCACGGGGCTTGCTGCCTGCCGCGCGGCGATATCGGCGATCAGGCCCTCCTTCCAGTGCAGGCGCTCCACCTGCCAGGTGCCGAGCGAAATCAGGATGGCAAGAGCGATCAGCACCAGGATGCCGGTGAAAACCGGCAGCCGGCGGCGCGGCGCGGCATGGTCGATATCAGTCACTCAGGCGTCCTTCGCGGGCATTATGGCGGTATTGCATGGCGATCAGGATGCCCTTGAACCAGCGCAGCGTCAGCAGCGACAGGATAATCGTCAACGGAGCAAAGAGCAGGATATGCACCCAGATCGGCGGCCCATAATTCACCTGCAGCCACAACACCATGCCGATGACGATGAAGCCGACGATGAGGATGACGAAGACGGCGGGGCCGTCACCGGAATCGGCGAAGGAATAATCGAGGCCGCAGGCGGCGCAACGCGGCTTTACGCCGAGCAGGCCGTCGAACAGTTTGCCTTGGCCGCAGCGTGGGCAGCAGCCCTTGATGCCGGTTTTCACCGGATCGACGGGCGGAAAATGGGCGCTGTCCTCGTTCATTCCACTCCTTCTGGCCACTCCTTCTGGCCATTCCTTCCGGCAGCCTTGGTGGTCGCGGCGCGATGCCGCCTTAACTCTCCCATAAAGTATTCGCAGGACGAAGGGAAATGCCTGCGTGATTTCGTCCCGCTGATAGTTCCTCACATCGGAATCGATGTGAGGAACTATCAGCAATTCAAAGTGTTACAGCGTCCTTGCCGCGTCCGAAAAGTCGCGCGGCGCTGTAATGATTCGCGCCAAACAGAAGAAGAAGACTGATGACCAATGATAGCCATTCCGTGCAGATCATTATCCTGAACGGCGCGCCGCGGAGCGGCAAATCAAGCATCGCGCGCGCGGTACAGGAACACTTCGAAGGGCCGTGGATCAACCTCGGCGTCGACAGCTACAATGCCATGACACCGAAACGCTACCTTCCGGGCATCGGATTGCGGCCGGGCGGCGAACGGCCGGACCTGGAGGAACTGGTGCCGTTCTTTTATGCGGCGCTCTACGAATCGATCGCCATCCATGCCAGCCTGGGGCTTAATGTCATCGCCGATCTCGGCCACCATGACAGTTATTCGCAGCCGCTCGGCATCCTCGCCGATTGCGCCCGGCGACTGGAAGACTTTCCCGTGCTGTTCGTCGGCGTGCGCTGTCCGATCGAGACGATCATGCAGCGGCGCGACATTGTCCAAGAAGGGCGCGAGACGCTTTATCTCAGCGCCACGGAGGACGTGCCCATTCCAGAACCGGTGCAGCGCTGGCAGGACGAGGTGCATCGTCCCGGCATCTACGACATGGAGGTCGATACGTCAGTGCTGACACCACTCGAATGCGCCGAGGCGATCCGCCATCAGTTGGATCTCGGCATTCCCGAACCTTCGGCCTTCGAACGGATCGCCGGGGCGCGCTGAGGCGATAAAAGCGGGCACGAGGGCCTTCATCGGCCCAGGAGATTGCCGCACCTGCCCCTCATCCGGCTGCCGCCACCAACCGGGGTCGAGCCACGGGTCTCGACCCGTCCTTCGGACCCCCGAAAACGGGACGAAGGGACATGCCGCGACCTCTCCGTCCCTCTCTCGCGTCTCGTATGGCACGTCCCCTCTCCCCGTTTTTTACGGGGAGAGGGTTAGGGTGAGGGGGCAGCCGTCGGCGCAAGCCGGACATCAGTGGCACGAGGCCAAGCAAACGAGATTTGCCAACAAAAAAGGCGGGCACGAGGCCCGCCTTTTCTCAAATATCGTTCCGGTCAACCGGCTACCGGAGCGCCCCAGCCGCCCCAGACGTAGATGCAGAAGAACAGGAACAGCCAGACGACGTCGACGAAATGCCAGTACCAGGCCGCTGCCTCGAAGCCGAAATGCTGTTTCGGGGTGAAGTCGCCGCGCAGCGCACGGATCAGGCAGACAGCCAGGAAGATCGTGCCGACGAGGACGTGGAAGCCGTGGAAGCCGGTCGCCATGAAGAAGGTCGCGCCGTAGATCGAGCTCTTGAAGGCGAACGGGGCGTGAGCATATTCGTAGGCCTGAACGGCCGAGAAGAACATACCGAGCAGCACGGTCAGCGTCAGGCCCTGGATCAGGCCCTTGCGGTCGTTGTGCAGCAGCGCATGGTGCGCCCAGGTGACCGTGGTGCCCGACAGGAGCAGGATGACGGTGTTGTAGATCGGCAGGTGCCAGGGGTCGAGAACCTCGATACCCTTCGGCGGCCAGGTGCCGCCGGTATAGAGCACGCGCGAGGCCTGAATCGCTTCGTTCGGATAGAGGCTAACGTCGAAATAGGCCCAGAACCAGGCGACGAAGAACATCACTTCCGAAGCAATGAACATGATCATGCCGTAGCGCAGGTGCAGCGAGACGACACGGGTGTGGGCGCCCTCATGGGCTTCCTTCACCGTATCGGCCCACCAGCCATACATGACGTAGAGCACCAGCGCGAAGCCGATATAGAAAACCCAGGGATTGGCAAGCTCGAAGCCGGCGACCTTGAAGGAGCCGCCATTGAGATAACGCATGTAGCAGACGCCGCCGAGCGCCATGATGAAGGCGCCGAGCGAGGCTAGAATCGGCCAGGGGCTCGGATCGATGATGTGATAGTCGTGATTCTTCTGGTGAGCATCGGCCATGTCGTTATCCCCGGATGTCTTCCTTCACTCCGCTCCCGGCATAGCCGGAAACGAGCCTTGATCAAAGTTTCTTTTCAATCTTCTCCGCTCCACCCTCATTCGAAGCCACCGGCTTCGGACCCTCTTTCGGGTAGAACGTATATGACAGCGTGATCGTATGGATATTCTTCGATTCCACCGCCTTGACGATTTCAGGATCGATGTAGAACACGACAGGCATGTCGAGCTTCTCGCCCGGCTTCAGGTCCGTTTCCGTAAAGCAGAAACATTGCACCTTGTTGAAATAGACGCCGGCTTCGCCCGGCGTGACGTTGAAAACCGCCTGGCCGCGCTGGGTCTCGTTCGAACGATTCTCGGCGGTGAAATTGACCTGGATGGTCTCGCCGATCTTCGGGTTGACCTCGCGCTCGACCGGCTTGAAGTCCCACTGCAGGCCGGGGGCGACATTGGCGTCGAAGGTGACGCGCATCGTGCGGTCGAGCACGACGCTCGACACCTGGTCGACGCGCTGCGTCGTGCCGTTATAGCCGGTCACCTGGCAGAAGATGCGGTAGAGCGGCACGGCGGCGTAGCTCATCGCGCCCATGCCGAAGACGAAGCTCAGGCACATCATGACGACGGCGCCGTTGTTGCGGCCGGGCTTTTTCGGTGCGGCGGGGTTATCGCTCATCCGGCCGTTCCCCCGCCGATCTTCACGATTGCCATCACGTAGAAGAGAACGACGAGGCCGGCAAGCACCAGCCCGAGAGCCACGTTGCGGTTGCGGCGCGACTTGAGTTGCTTTTCCGTGAGCTTGACCAATTCCATCAGAACCAACCTCCCGCATGCGAGACCAGCACCGACGCCAGCCGGTCGATCATCAAGGCGGAGAACACGGCGAAGAGATAAAAGATCGAGAAGCCGAAAAGCTTCTTCGCCGGGATCATCTTCAAATCGCCGTCGGGCATGCGCCAGACGGCGATGGAACAGTATATGAAGATCGCGCCGAGGGCGGCGGCGACCAGGCCATAGCCGAGGCTTGCGAAACCGAGGAAGGACGGCAATACCGCGCAGACGGCGGTCAGCACCGCATAGGCGACGATCTGATGCTTGGTCACCCGTTCGCCGGCAACGTTCGGCAGCATCGGCACCCCGACGGCCTCGTAGTCGCGCATCTTGAAGAGGGCAAGCGCCCAGAAATGCGCCGGCGTCCACAGGAAGATGATGAGGAAGAGAACGGTGCTCTCGATCGTCACGCTGTTGGTCACGCAGGCCCAGCCGATCATCGGCGGGAAGGCGCCGGCAGCACCGCCGATGACGATGTTCTGCGGCGTCGAGCGCTTCAGCCACATGGTGTAGACCACGGCATAGAAGAAGATGGTGAAGGCGAGGATGCCGGCCGAGAGCCAGTTGACGGCGAGACCAAGAATCACGACCGAGAAGCCGGACAGCACCAGGCCGAAGGCGAGCGCCTCGGAGGGCGCGATGCGGCCGGCCGGGATCGGGCGGTTGGCGGTGCGGCTCATGATGGCGTCGATATCGGCGTCATACCACATGTTCAGCGCGCCGGAGGCGCCGGCGCCGACGGCGATGCAGAGGATGGCGATCATGCCGAGGACCGGATGGATATGGCCCGGCGCCAGCACGAGACCGGCAAAGGCAGTGAAGACCACGAGCGACATGACCCGTGGCTTCAGCAATTCGAAATAATCGCGCGCACTCGCTTCCGACAATTCGCCGTCCTTTGCAAGCACCTCGTGATTGTCGATAACCGTCATCATTCCGTCCTGAATGTCTTACCATCAGGACGCCGTATCGAGTGCGGCGTCCTGATGCCCGCGCAATTTACTTGATGCGCGGAAGCTGTTCCCACTGGTGATAGGGCGGCGGCGAAGGCAGCTGCCATTCGAGCGTCGTTGCACCCTCACCCCACGGATTGTCGCCGGCGACACGCTTCCTGGCGAAGGCTTCGAAGACGCCGTAGAGGAAGATCAGCACACCGAAGGCCGAGATGTAGGAGCCGATCGAGGAAACATAGTTCCAGCCGGCAAAGGCATCCGGATAATCGATGTAGCGGCGCGGCATGCCGGCGAGGCCGAGGAAGTGCTGCGGGAAGAACACCAGGTTGACGCCGATGAACATGATCCAGAAATGCAGCTTGCCGACCAACTCGTTGTACATGTAGCCGGTCATTTTCGGGAACCAGTAGTACCAGCCGGCGAAGATCGCAAAGACGGCGCCGAGCGACAGAACGTAGTGGAAGTGGGCCACGACGTAATAGGTGTCATGCAGCGAGCGGTCGAGACCGGCATTGGCGAGCTGGACGCCGGTGACGCCGCCGACCGTGAACAGGAAGATGAAGCCGATCGCCCAGAGCATCGGCGTGCGGAACGAGATCGAGCCGCCCCACATCGTCGCGATCCAGGAGAAGATCTTCACGCCCGTCGGAACGGCGATGACCATCGTCGCGAAGACGAAGTAGCGCTGCGCGTCGAGCGATAGGCCGACCGTGTACATGTGGTGGGCCCAGACGACGAAGCCGACGGCGCCGATCGCGACCATGGCGTAGGCCATGCCGAGGTAACCGAAGATCGGCTTCTTCGAGAAGGTCGAGATGATGTGGCTGACCATGCCGAAGCCCGGCAGGATGAGGATGTAGACCTCGGGGTGACCGAAGAACCAGAACAGGTGCTGGTAGAGGATCGGATCGCCGCCGCCTTCCGGAGAGAAGAACGCAGTGCCGAAGTTGCGGTCGGTGAGCAGCATGGTGATGCCGCCTGCCAGAACCGGCAGCGACAGCAGCAGCAGGAAGGCGGTGATCAGCACGGACCATGCAAACAGCGGCATCTTGTGCAGCGTCATGCCGGGAGCGCGCATGTTGAGGATCGTGGTGATGAAGTTGATCGCACCGAGGATCGACGAGGCGCCGGCAATGTGGAGCGCGAAGATCGCAAGGTCGACCGCCGGTCCCGGCGTGCCGCTTGTCGCCAGCGGCGGATACATCGTCCAGCCGCCACCCGTGCCATAGGCGCCTGCCGGGCCTTCGACGAACATCGACAGCAGCAGCAGCGCGAAGGCCGGAACGATCAGCCAGAAGGAGATGTTGTTGAGGCGCGGGAAGGCCATGTCCGGCGCGCCGATCATGATCGGCACCATCCAGTTGGCGAAACCGCCGATCATCGCCGGCATGACCATGAAGAAGATCATGATCAGCGCGTGCGCCGTCGTGAACATGTTGAACATCTGCTTGGCGCCGTCGATCGCGGCATCGCCCTCATAGCCGTAGACCATCGAGGCCAGGCCGTGGAAGATCTGGATGCCAGGCTCCTGCAACTCCATGCGCATGGCAACCGACAGCGCGCCGCCGATGATGCCGGCAATGATCGCGAAGATCAGGTAGAGCGTGCCGATGTCCTTGTGGTTGGTAGAGAACAGCCAGCGATTGGCAAAGCTCGGCTTGTGCCCGTGATCGTGATCGTCATGCGCGTGGTCATGATGGGCGGCGTGATCATGAGAATGATCGTCGTGAGCGGAAGGTCCAGCCATTGTCCCGATCCCCTTTATTACTGTGCTTCGGCGACGTTGACGGTCTTTGCGGGACCATCGGTTGCGGCCATGAGTGACTTGTAGGCGCCGGGCAGGTCGCTGGCGGCTGCGGTCAGCCACTGCTTATACTTGTCCTCGGAGACGACGCGGATGGCGATCGGCATGAACGCATGGTCCTTGCCGCAGAGCTCGGAACACTGGCCGTAGAACAGGCCTTCGCGCTCGGCCTTGAACCAGGTCTCGTTCAGGCGGCCCGGCACGGCATCGATCTTGACGCCGAAGGACGGCATGGCGAAGGCGTGGATGACGTCGGTCGGCGCGGAGGTCACGAGAACGCGGACCGTCTTGTTGACCGGCAGGACCAGTTCGTTATCGACGGCGAGAAGACGCGGATAGATCGACTTGTCTTCCTTGCCGGCGGCCGCGCGGTCCTGATCCTTCAGCAGGAAGGAATCGAAAGCGAGCGGGCTTTCGCCCGAACCTTCATATTCGTAATTCCACTGCCACTGGGTGGCGGTTGCCTTGATCGTCACGTCTGGGTTTTCGGGCAGCGTCAGTTGCGCCGTCAGCAGGTTGAACGAAGGAATGGCGAGAAGAAGAAGCACCAGGACCGGCCCCACGGTCCAGGCAACCTCGATCAGCGTGTTATGGCTCGTCTTCGAGGGAACCGGGTTCGCGCTGGCGCGGAACTTGAAACAGACGACGATGAGCAGGACCAGAACGAAGAGCGTGATCGGAACGATAAACCACAGGGTATATTGTTCGAACCAGTGGATTTCCCGCATGATCGGCGTTGCCGCCGGCTGCAGCGTCGCCTGCCACGGCGTGGGCTGGTCGGCATATGTGCCGGAAGCAAAAAGCAGACAGACCAGCGTGGTCAGGGCTGCATAAGCCTTCTTCATCACCTTATTATCTCCCTCGAGCGCTTGACCTGCAAAATACAACGCAGAATCCTTGCCATCTTCAGCGCTTCAAACCACAGTTTGGCATTCGCCGCAACAGGTCAGAGCAATTGTCTATGCGGCATTTTTGCTCAAAGCATAGGCAGGTCAGAACGGCAAAACATCCCAAGTTTTTCATCAGCATATGAAAAATCGGCTTTCCGGCCAATCCGCGCGCGACACATTATTTCGCAAAGGTCCAATTTCCGCCGCAGTCCCCCGGTTTTCACGGGGTGGGGCTTTTCATTTTTGGTGGGCAGCTTCAACAATAGCCGCAATGATTCGATATCCAGAGGTTTCCATGGGTTTCCGTTCCCTCGCGCAGTCGCTTCTCCTGACTGCCAGCATCGCGGCCGCAGCGACGACGCCCGTTTTCGCACAGCAGCAACCCGCCCCCTCGCAGGCCAAGCCTCCGGCTGCCGCACCGGCACCTGCTCCCGCCCCGGCGCAGCAACAGCCGAGTGCCGCCAAACCGAATGTCGAACCGGTGACACCTGGCCAGACGCAGCCGCCGGCGCCGGGCACGGTAAAGTCCAATCATGGCGCATGGTCCGTCGTCTGCGACAAGCCGGCCGGTGCTTCGACCGAACAATGCGCGCTGATGCAGAATGTCATCGCCGAGGATCGGCCGGAAGTCGGGCTTTCCGTCGTCGTGTTGAAGACGGCCGACCGCAAGTCGAAGATCCTGCGCGTGCTGGCACCACTTGGCGTGCTGCTGCCGAACGGCCTAGGCCTCAATGTCGACGGCAAGGATATCGGCCGCGCCTATTTCGTCCGTTGCTTCGCCGACGGCTGCTATGCCGAAGTCGTGCTCGAGGATGAACTGCTCAAGACCTTCCGTAGCGGTGCGCAGGCAACCTTCATCGTCTTCCAGACCCCGGAAGAAGGCATCGGCATCCCCGTCGACCTCAAGGGCTTTGCCGAAGGTTTTGACGCGCTGCCGTGAGGGCAGCTGCCGTCTACCGTGGGTCCGCCCCTCAGAGCGGCACGTAGGTAGATCGCGACGTCTCGACTCCTCTTCTCCCCAGCGGGGAGAAGGTGCCCGTAGGGCGGATGAGGGGGCCCGCGATGCCGGTCTTGCCTTACAACGCTCATGCGGGCTTCAACCGGAATAGAGTTTACGCGAAGGATGTGCCGTGCGGCCCCCTCATCCGCCTGCCGGCACCTTCTCCCCGCTGGGGAGAAGAGATTGTGCCGCGCCCTCTCCGTCCCTCGCTCGCTCTCGCAGGGCATGTCCCCATCGGCGCGAACCGGACAGTAAGGACCTGGGGTCTGGATGACTCTCGCCACATTATGCTCCCCAACAAAGAATAATTCGAAGACAGGGCTTCACTCTCTATAAGGTAGAGCCCTATCTAGGGAGTAAGTGCACTCCTGAACGCATGCCCATTGGAGCCATATCATGACCACCGATCTCCTGACGCTTTTCGATGCCGACGAAGCCACGATGCGTGGGCTTGTCGCCGAGGCCTTGTCCGGCGCCGATGACGGCGAACTGTTCATCGAGCATGCGCAGGCGGAAGCGCTAACCTTCGACAATGGCCGGCTCAAGGGCGGCAGCTTCAACACCGAACAGGGTTTCGGCCTGCGCGCCGTTGCCGGCGAAGCGGTCGGCTATGCCCATGCCGGCGATCTCTCGGTGGCGGCGCTGAAGCGGGCGGCCGATGCCGTCGGCGCGGTGACGCGCGGCTATTCCGGCTCCTATGCGGCCGCACCCCAGGGCACCAACAAGAAATTCTACAGCGACGAGAACCCGATCGGCCAGCCGAGCTTCGAGGAGAAGGTCAAGGTCCTGCAGGACATCGACGCCTATCTCAGAGGCAAGGATGACAAGGTGCGCCAGGTGACGGCCTCGGTCGCCGCAAGCTGGCAGGTCGTCGATATCCTGCGCGCCGACGGACACCGTGTGCGCGACATCAGGCCGATGACGCGCATCAACATTTCGGTGATGGTCGGCGAAGGCGATCGGCAGGAGAGCGGCTCCTATGGCCACGGCGGGCGCATCGGCTTCGGCGATTTCATCGCCGAGGGCAGCTGGCAATACGGCGCCGACGAGGCGCTGCGCCAGGCGCTCGTCAATCTCGAGGCGATCGATGCGCCGGCGGGCACGATGGACGTGGTGCTCGGCTCCGGCTGGCCGGGCGTGATGCTGCACGAGGCTGTTGGTCACGGGCTGGAAGGCGATTTCAACCGCAAGAAAACCTCGGCCTTTGCCGGCCTTCTCGGCCAGATGGTCGCCGCTCCCGGCGTCACCGTCGTCGACGACGGCACGATCGACAATCGCCGCGGCTCGATCACCATCGATGACGAGGGCACGCCGTCCGCCTACAACGTGCTGATCGAAAACGGCAAGCTCGTCGGCTATATGCAGGATCGGCAGAATGCCCGGCTGATGGGCATGGCGCCGACCGGCAACGGCCGCCGCCAGGGCTATTCCCATGTGCCGATGCCGCGCATGACCAACACCTACATGCTCGGCGGCGACAAGACGCCCGAGGAGATCATCGCCTCGGTGAAGAAGGGCATCTATGCCGTCTCCTTCGGCGGCGGCCAGGTGGACATCACCTCCGGCAAGTTCGTCTTCGGCTGCACCGAGGCCTATCTGATCGAGAACGGCAAGGTCGGCGCGCCGATCAAGGGCGCGATGCTGATCGGCAACGGCCCGGATGCGATGAAGCGGGTGTCGATGATCGGCAATGACATGAAGCTCGATACCGGCATCGGCAATTGCGGCAAGGCCGGCCAATGGGTTCCCGTCGGTGTCGGCCAACCGCATCTGCGCATGGATCAAGTGACGGTCGGCGGCACGCAGACCTGAGGCGAAAGGACCCGTCATGGCGGACGTCGAAATCAGAACCTTCACCGCCGATGACGCCGATGCCGTGCTTTCGGTGATCCTGCCGATCCAGCGCGAGGAATTCGGCATCGATATCACCGTGGATGCGCAACCGGATCTCCGGGTCATCCCGGATTTCTATCAGTCCGGCAAGGGGCAGTTCTGGGTCGCCGTCAAGGACGGCGCCATCGTCGGCACGGTCGGGCTCAAGGATATCGGCAACAACCAGGCGGCGCTGCGCAAAATGTTCGTTGCCGCTGCGGTTCGCGGCTCCGAGCATGGCGTGGCAGCGCTGCTTCTCGATCGGCTGTTTGCCCATGCCAGGGATGCCGGCCTCACCGATATCTTCCTCGGCACGACCGACAAGTTCGTCGCCGCCCATCGCTTTTACGAGAAGAACGGCTTTAGCGAGATTGCCAAGAGCGCCCTGCCCCGCGCCTTCCCGCTGATGGCTGTGGACAGCAAATTCTACCGTTATAAGGTCGGCTGAAGGCTGCAAGTCACAGGTTTTGTTGATAGATTCATGCCTACGGGAACGAGTTTCTGAAACAGGAGACCGTTCATATTGTGTCAAAATCGATGCCGGACGCATGTCCATAAATCGTGAAAAACTCGTCACTTTCAACAAAGGGGATGCGCAGCCGTCTGAGCAAGGAGCGCAGTTGATCCGAGCAATCGTCAATAACCGGCGGGAGCAACCGTCCCACGTGGCGCTGATATCTTGGAGCGACCTTGATCCACTCTACGCGAACTCCCAATGCAGCCTCGGGTGTTGAAGCCCAATCGCCCCGGTATGTGGGAGCCGGTTCAATGGTGGACGGACTTGGCTCGTTCTCGTCGAGCACCTTGAGTTGATATGCAGGCGGAAACGGGAGTTCCTCTACTCCTGCACAGAGCTCCCGCCATTTCGAGTCGTTCATATGCGAAGCCAGTCCTCGCTCGGTCAGGAGCTTACGTATTTTCCGATCCACAGTAGCTCCTCAAATTTTCTGCCAAGCTGCTATGAAAACGAGTGACATCGAACGACTTTATGTGGCGCGCTTCAGGTCGCATGCATCAGCTCTTCGGCACCTCCGCCGGCCGAAACAGCCACTTCCGTTCGATCGCGGCGGCAAGATCGAGATCGTTGTGGCGGGCAAACAGCAGAAGATGGCCGAGAACGTCGGCGGTCTCGTCGGCGAGGTCGCGCTGCATGTCTTCAGGCGAGCGGCCCTTCGCACGGCCGCGGCCGGTCAGCCGGTTCCATGCCTGGGTCAGTTCACCCATTTCCTCCTGCAGCTTCAGCAGGAACCAGTCGGCATCACGCTCGATGTTGTTGGCAGCGACGTGAACAGAGGATGAGATTTCGAACTGGTCGGCAAGACGACGCAACATGGGCGTTCTCCTTTTGTTTATGGAGGAGGCGCTGATTCCCGATGCTTGTCCAGAGTGAATTGCCGCAGTGCCGGGGCGGCAATCAGCCGTGGTCCGGCAGCAGCATGCAGTCATAGGAGCGCTGCTTCAGCGCATCGCAGGCCGAGACAGCGTCATCCCTGCTGGCGAAACCGATGAAGCGGGCGCGATAGATCTTGTTGGCCCCCTGCCCGACCGCCTCGGTATAGGGCGAGGCGGACACCAGCGGTGCGCCGCCTTCCGACTTCGCCTGGGCGAGAAGTGCACGCGCCGCATCGGCACTCGGTGCGGCCGAGATCTGGATCTGCCAGTCGCCATTGGTCTTCTCTGCCGATGTCTTCGGCGTCTTGCCGGCGTTGAGGATCTCGTCCATCGCGACGGGACGCTCCAGCGGCACGACGGCGTCATCGGCATAGGCAAGGCTCTTTGCTGCGAGATCGTCGACTTGCCGCGGTGCGTTGAGCGGCACCGGAACATCGGAAGCCTCGGCGGCGGACGCGACTTCGACGGGTTCCCTCGCGCCGACGCTCGCCACCAGCTTTGCGCCGCCGGAAGACGAGGCGCGGCCGAGATAACGGTCGAGCAAACCAGCCATCTTGGCGTCGCGGCTGCGGGCAGTGCGGCCGCCAAGCACGACGCCGACCACGCGGCGGTTGCCGTCTCTGACGGCGCTGACGAGGTTGAAGCCGGAAGCGTTGGTATAGCCGGTCTTGATGCCGTCCATGCCCTGGTAGCGATACATGAGATTGTTGTGGCCGCGCACGGTGCGGCCGCGGAAATTGAAACTTGCCGCCGAAAACAGCCGGTATTCGTTCGGATAATTCTTCATCAATGCGATGGCGAGCGTCGACATGTCACGCGCCGTCGTGACCTGACGGCCGTCCGGCAGGCCGGAGGCGTTGACGAAGACGGTGCGGCTCATGCCGAGCTGGCGGGCTTTGGCCGTCATCACCCGGGCAAAGCCGCTTTCCGAGCCGGCGAGCTTCTCGCCCATGGCGGAGGCGGCATCATTGGCGGATTTGACGATCATGCCATAGACCGCCTCGCGCACGGTGATCGTGCCGCCCGCCTTGACGCCAAGCTTGGTCGGCGGCCGTGCAGCGGCGTATTTCGACATCCGGATCGGGGTGTCCCAGGTGATCTTGCCGCGCTTCAACGCCTCGAAGGTGAGATAGAGCGTCATCATCTTCGTCAGCGAGGCCGGATGGTTCAGCGTATCGGCGTTTTCGGAGGCGAGAACCTTGCCGGTCCGGGCATCGAGGATCAGCGAAGCGTTGCCGGCAAGGGCCGCAAGCGGCGCCGAAACGGCAAGCGTTACGGTCAAAACAGCCGCCAAAAGCTTTCTCATGCACTTTCCCCTCATACCCTGGCCCCTCATACGCTGGTCCCTGATGCGCAGCCCTTGATGCGGGCTCTCGGTCAGACCGGCATTTGTGCCGTAATGTGACAGAAGCCGTAAGTTTGGCGCGACTTTGAGGCAACGCCTATTATTTTTCTAGTCTTTTCATCGTCTTGGTAAACAGGAAATGAAAGACCCGTGCCGGATCGGGATTCAGCAAGGCTTAAGTCGCACTTGCTAGTTTCCGGAAAAGGCAAGGGAAAAGCGCCGCATGACGGGACAATTGAAGCGATTGGGCAAGCGACTGGCGATCGGCGCCGGGCTCGAATTTTCCTGGCTGCTCGCCTCGGTTGGACTGATGCGGCAAGCACGCGGGCGCGGCGTCGTCTTCACGCTGCATCATGTCCGCCCGCACGTGGCCCAGGCTTTCGAGCCGAATGCGCATCTCGAAATCACCCCCCGTTTTCTCGACGCGGCGCTGCGGCGGCTGCGGCGGGAGGGCTACCGCTTCGTGCCGCTCGATCAGGTGCCGGCGCTGCTGGCGGAGCCCGAGGGCGCAAAGCCCTTCGCGGCCTTCACGCTCGACGACGGATACAGCAACAATCTGGAACATGCGCTGCCGGTGTTCGAGCGGCATCAGGCGCCGTTCACGGTGTTCGTCGCCAAGGGTTTTGCCGAAGGCTCTCACAGCATCTGGTGGGAAACGCTCGCCATCCTCCTGCGCCGACCAAGCGAAATCTATTTCGATTTCGGCCGCGGCAGGGAGCGGCTGGTGCTCGACAGCCCGCAGCAGCAATGGCATGCCTTTGACCGCTTTGCCGCCTACATCCACGGCTCCGACGAGGCGCGCGCCGTTGCCGCCATTGATCTGCTGGCGCGCGAAAACGGCATCGAGCCGACGGATATCGTCCGCGAGCTGGTGATGGGGCCTGGCGAATTGCAATGGCTGGCGGCACATCCGCTCGCAACGCTCGGAGCGCATACGATCAGCCATCGGGCGCTGGCCCGGCTGCCGGAAGCCGAAGCGCGAATCGAAATGCAGGTTTCGGCGGATTACGTCGAAGCAGTGACCGGTATCCGTCCCGAGACGATCGCCTATCCCTATGGCACGCCGGAGGCGGCGACCGCCCGCGAGGCACGCATCGCTCGCAATCTCGGCTTTACCCTCGCCGTCACCACGCAGCCCGGGCTGCCGTCAGCGCAATTGACCGGCTATCTCCCACGCATTTCGCTTAACGGCTTCTACCAGAAGCGACGCTACGTCTCGGCGCTCGCCTCCGGCATACCGCTGAAGCTGATGGGCAGGTAAAGCCCTTACGGATACATCCGCACCTTGTCCCATTCGCCTTCCGGTGACGGGCGGCGGAACTCGACGCGGTCATGCAGGCGGAATTTCTGATCCTTCCAGAATTCGATCGAGGTCGGGCGGATACGGAAGCCCGACCAGTGGGCCGGGCGCGGAATCTCGCCGATGGCATAGCGCGCGGTATATTCGGCCACGGCCTTTTCCAGCGCGAAACGGCTTTCGAGCGGGCGGGATTGTCTGGAGGCCCAGGCGCCGATGCGGCTGCCGCGCGCCCGCGTCTTGAAATATGCGTCCGCTTCGGCATCGGTGACGATCTCGACCGGGCCGCGCAGCCTTACCTGACGACGCAGGCTTTTCCAGTGAAAGCACATGGCCGCCTTTTTCTGGCCCAGAATTTCGCGGCCTTTCTGGCTCTCGAAATTGGTGTAAAAGACGAAACCGTCGTCGTCGAATCCCTTCAGGAGAACCATGCGGACATTGGGAAGACCATCCTCATCGACCGTTGCCAGCGCCACCGCATTGGGGTCGTTGGGCTCGGAAACCTCGGCTTCTTTCAGCCATTCGGCAAAGAGCTTGAAGGGCTCGCCACTTTCGGTAAAGTCACCGCTTGTTAACTCGTTTGCCGACATATTGGTTCAAATGCCCCGGATTATTCAAAACTCGCCCAGCTTTTGATAACTGGACAGGATGCAGGGTGGAAGTCATAGCAAAGTCATCTCGCCATACAAAGGGCCTGCGGCGACGCAGCCGCGCGTTCTTCGTCATCGGCGTCGCGATCTTGTCGCTGTCCGGCTGCGTCGGCGGCGGCATGGATTTCCTGAGTGAAGCCAAGGTCGACCGGTCGGTGGCAACCGGCACCGTGCCGCAGACACCGCCGAGTACCGACACGCTTTCCGACGAAATGACCGTGCGCAACGCCGTGACCTCGGCCGATGTGCAAAGGCTCGAGGGCCAGCCGCTTCCCTGGGCGAACGCATCGACCGGCAGTGCCGGCGTCATCGATACGATCGTCGAGAATAATGAGTCCGGCCAGGTCTGCCGCCAGTTCCGCACGACCCGGCATTCCTATGTCGGCATCGCCAAATTCTTCGGCAAGACCTGCCTCGTCGGCGGCGGCAACTGGCAGCTTCTGAGCTTCCAGCCGGAAAGCTGATCCAGTGGGAAAGCTGAGCCTCCTGAGCTGAACTCAAAGTATACAGCGTCCCTTTGCGCGTTCGAAAAGACGCGGGGCCGTCGCCAACAGGTTAATGTGCGACGGCTTTCTGCCCAATGATTAGCGAAGAGCTAACCATTCGCCGCGAAACACCCCACATCTCTCCACAGAAATAACAAGTGATTAGCAACTCCGCCGCAGGATCGGCGTTGAGAGTGGTTCTTCCTGCCTTCGTGGCGGGTGGCGCACACACGTTTTATTAGACGGGGATGCCGGGCAAGGACGAGGCTTGCCGCATCGCAACACCGGCGGTTTTGACATGCGCGATCCTTATAAAATTCTGGGCGTCAAGCGCGACGCGGCAGTAGACGAGATCAAGGCGGCTTGGCGCAACATGGCCAAATCAGCCCATCCCGACCACAATCAGGACGATCCGACAGCGACGGCTCGGTTCGCCGAGATCGGCCGCGCCTACGAAACGCTGAAGGATCCGCGCAAACGCAGCCTGTTCGACAACGCCCTGCGGATGGCCGAAGCCAAGAAGCACGAACAGACGATCATGCAGCAGCGCCAGGCCGCCCGCGAGGCGGCCGTGCGCGCCAAGGCGGCGCAGGCCAATGCCGAGCGCGTGATGGAAGAGCTGGCGCGCGCCGCCCAGAAGGCTGCCGCCGACGGCTCCAGGCAACAGACAGGCTCCGCTGAGGCCGCCGACGAGATGGTGGATCGCATTTTTGGCGCCCAGGCGCGCGCGGCCGGCGGCGGCCAGGCGCAGGGTCGCGCCCAGCAGGCGCAATATCAGCAGGCACAAAACGCACAGGGCGACGCCGGCAGGCGCATGGATGGCGATGCCGCCGAGCCCGACACCAAGGGCGACGAAGAAGCGGGCGAAGTTGGGCAAAATGCCGCCAACCTGTCGCTGCCGCTCAGCATCCTGACAAACCTGGTGCGCCGCTTCACCGGCGCCAAGGATACCGGCCTCGATAAAGCACCGGACGAGGTGACGACGGCGACGGTCACGATCGACGACGTGTTGAAGAGCGGCTGGATCACCGCGTCGTTGCCGGAGGGCCGCGAAATCGGCTTCGCCTTGCCCGCAGGCACGACCGACGGTCACGAGATCAGGCTCAAGGGACAGGGCTTCAAGCTGCCTGGCATGCAGCGCGGCGACGCTGTCATCAACATTCGCATCGCACCCGATCCGCGCTTCACGGTCGATGGTTTCGATCTGCACGCCGTGCTGCCGCTCAGCATCGAAAATGCCGTGCTCGGCACCGAGGCGCGTATCGAAGGGCCGAGCGGGCCGCTGAACGTGACGATCCCCGCATGGTCCGGCTCGGACAAGACAATTAGAATTCCCGGCCAGGGATTGCCCCGCGAAGAGGGCGGCAAAGGCGATCTCGTCGTCGAATTGCGCATTATCCTGTGGGAAAAACCCGACGACAAAATCACCGATCTCATGCGGAGCATGCGCGAAGGCCTGTTCCTGTGAAATTTTTATGACATTCGCACCCTTTATTACGATCCCTAACAGTTGATGATCCAGGCCAAGCTTGAACCGATTAACGGCCTATGCCATAGGCAGGATCGATTAGAATCCTAGGGAGCGAAATATGGCTCAAGCATCCGGCCTCATGGCAGGCAAACGCGGCGTCATCATGGGTGTCGCCAACAATCGTTCGATTGCGTGGGGTATTGCCAAGGCCATTCATGCGCAGGGCGGAGAAGTTGCGTTCACCTATCAGGGCGATGCGCTGAAGAAGCGCGTCGAGCCGCTCGCCGCCGAAATCGGCGCGACGCTCGTCGGCCACTGTGACGTCGCCGACGAAGCCACCATCGATGAGGTTTTCGGGAACGTCGAAAAGCTGTGGGGCAAGATCGATTTCCTCGTGCATGCGATCGGCTTTTCCGACAAGGACGAGCTGACCGGCCGCTACGTCGATACCTCGGCCGACAACTTCACCAAGACGATGCAGATCTCCGTCTATTCCTTCACCTCGGTCGCACGCCGCGCCGAGAAGCTGATGACGGATGGCGGCGCCATGCTGACGCTGACCTATTACGGCGCCGAAAAGGTGATGCCGAACTATAACGTCATGGGTGTCGCCAAGGCCGCGCTCGAAGCGAGCGTCAAGTATCTGGCCGTCGACCTCGGGCCGCAGAACATCCGCGTCAACGCGGTTTCGGCCGGACCGATCAAGACGCTTGCCGCCTCCGGCATCGGCGATTTCCGCTACATTCTGAAGTGGAACGAATATAACGCGCCGCTGCGCCGCACCGTCACCATCGAAGAGGTCGGCGATGTCGGCCTCTATCTCCTGTCGGATCTGTCGCGCTCCGTCACCGGCGAAGTGCACCATGCCGACAGCGGCTATCATGTCATCGGCATGAAGGCGGTCGACGCGCCCGACATTTCCGTCGTCAAGGACTGATTTCTCCATAGGGATGCGAGACCGTGCTTATCTACGTGATCAGACACGGCCAGACTGACTGGAATGCGGAGCGCCGTCTGCAGGGTCAGAAGGATATCCCGATGAATGCCACGGGCCTGGAACAGGCCCGGCAGAATGGCGTCGCGCTGGCGGAGATTCTCGGCGACACGGTCGACGAATTCGATTTTGTCGCAAGCCCGCTCCAGCGCACGCGCGCGACGATGGAAATCATGCGCACCGCCATGGGCCTGCCGCCGCTTGCCTATCGCACCGATCCGAGGCTGGTGGAAATTTCCTTCGGCGACTGGGAGGGTTCGACGATCAAGGAGTTGAAGGCGACGCAGCGCGAGCGGGTGGCGGAACGCAACGCTTCGAAATGGGATTTCATCCCGCCCGGCGATGACGCGGAAAGCTACGAAATCCTCTCCTGGCGCACCGGCTCATGGCTAAACTCCGTCGATCGTCCGACGGTCTGCGTGACCCATGGCGGCGTC
The DNA here is from genome assembly GCF_005862305.2 of Rhizobium indicum. Lineage (NCBI taxonomy): Bacteria > Pseudomonadati > Pseudomonadota > Alphaproteobacteria > Hyphomicrobiales > Rhizobiaceae > Rhizobium > Rhizobium indicum. The sequence goes on from NZ_CP054021.1 coordinate 1,617,536, forward strand.
ATCCGCACATTGTTCCAGACGATCGCCGACCTGCCGAAAAGCACTGCTGCGGAAGGTGCGATCCCGCAGGACCGGATTATCCGGATCGAAACCACTGAGCGGACGATCGCCTGGCTGTAGGGATTGCCAAGCCCGCCCCTCATCCGCCTGCCGGCACCTTTGCCTGGGTCGAGACGAGTGGCTCGACCCCGGTAAGGTGAGAGGCAGCCATCTGCTGCCTATTTGACGATATCGAGATCGTTGATGACGCGCTTGCCGTCGACCTCGGTATAGAAGACGATCACCTTCACGCCGGCTTCGAGGCCGTCGAAATTGAATTCCTCGGGTGCCTGATAGGTCTTGCCGTCGTCGAGCGTCAGGACAAGGTTGGCCGTGTCGACCTTCTTGATCGTCGCTTCGACATCGGCGCTCTCGGCAAAACCGCTCATCGGTGACAGGAAGCTTGCTGTTGCCAAAAGCGTGGCGACGACGAAACGCATGGCGACAATCCTTTTAAGACGCTGCACGAGAACATGACTGGCCACAGATAAGCTCCTGAATATGGCGAAAATTGCCCGTAAGAATGGCTTTTCCCGCCCAATTGATGAATAGGATTTTAAATATAATCAAGATGGTGCGTTAATCCGCGGTTTTTCCCTTCCCGCGATCTTTCGTCATCGCCGGCGGGCAATCGTAAATTAACCCGCGCGCCCTACAGTTGCTCGTCAACATGGGGGTTTCATTTTGTTATCCAGGCTCAGCGACAGCAAGCAGTTGCGGCGCGTGTTGAAGAATAGCCGCGTCTCGTTTCTGGTTTCGTCGCTTGTCGCCCTCGTCGTCATCATGGTCGGCTTCGGGCTCGACCAGGCCAATACTGCGTCTCATGTGCGCGAACTTCATATCCGCACCGAAAACGAGACGAACCTCATCCGTGCCCGCGTCATGGCCGAGATCAATATGGACCTCAGCGTCGTGCGCGACCTGACGAACCTGATCTCCGTCAGCGCGGCAAACGGAGAGGAGATGGAGCGCCAGATCAACTGGCTGCTGATCCAGAACCCGTCTTTCATTCATATCGCCGTCGCGCCTGATTTCATCATCCGTGACATCCACCCGGCGCAATCCGGCAATGAGCGGATCGGCCGCGACGTGCGCGAGGCTCTCTTCTTTCGCCAGGCGATGACCGGCGCAACCGGCAATCAGTCGGCGCGCTTCTACGGCCCGATCAGCACCGAAGGCCGGGACGCCTTTGCCATCTTCTTCCCGGTTTACGTCAAGGAGAATGGCCAGCGGCGGATCTGGGGGGCGGTCGAAGTCGCCATCGACCAGACGATGTTCTACCAGGCGACCGGGCTGATGCCGGCGCGCGACCGCGAAAACCAGGAGCGCTATCCGCATCTCGGCCATCTTTCGATCGCCATTCGCGATATCGGCTCGCCGGCCGCCGCCAAAGCTCCTCCCCCGGCGCCGTTCTTCGGGTCCTCCGATATCGACGGCAAGGATCCGATGCGCCAGAAGATCGGTTTTGCCGGCGGCAAGTGGGAGCTTTCCGCCGTGCCGAACAGCGGCTGGAACGCGATACCCGAAAACCGCACCGAGCTGCGCCTGATCATCGTTGCCGCCGGCTTCATCATCATCGTGCCGATCTTCTTCGCGACCCTGCTGCTCGGCGAGCGCAATCGCAACATCACCGCGCTGGAGACGCGCGAGGCAAAACTGCTGGAACTGTCGCAGCGGCTGAACCTGGCGCTAGAATCTTCGAATATCGGCATCTGGGAGCTGCAGGATGATTCGAGCAGCCTGCTCTGGGACGCACGCGCCGCGGCCCTGCACGGCAAGCCGGCGCAGGAAGGCAGCCGGGCGCTCGACGAATGGCTGGCGGCGGTCCTGCCCGAGGATCGTGAAACCGCCGAAGTGCATTTCTTCAGCTGCAGCATTGCGGGTGCCGCCTGCACGGCGCAGTACCGGATCCTGCTTGGCGATGGCGGCATCCGGCACCTGCGCTCGGTCGGCGCCTTCTATACGGATGCCGGCGGCGTCAGCAAGACGATCGGCATCGTCTGGGACGTGACCGCCGACGCGGTGACCACCGACACGCTGCGCAAGGCCAAGGATATGAGCGAGGTCAAGAATGCCGAGCTGGAGCTGGCGCTTGAAGAGCTGTCGAGCCGCGAGGGGCAGCTCGCCGAGCTTTCCAGCCGGCTCGACCTGGCGCTCAATTCCTATCAGTGCGGCATATGGGAGGCGCGGCCGGGCCGAGGCGGCTCGATCTGGAACGAGCGGATGCACGAGCTCTATGGCCTTGCGCCGCGCAACGGCTTCATGACCGAAGAGACCTGGCTTGGCTGCATCCACCCCGAGGATCGGGCTTTAGCGCTCGAAAGCGCGCGCCACTTCAAGCGCAATGGCGACACGCACACCCTCGTCTGCCGGGTGATCGTCGACGACGGCTCGGTGCGCTATGTGCGCTCGGTCGGCAAGGTCCACCAGACGGGGACCGGCGAGATGAAGATCATGGGCATCGCCTTCGACGCCACCGAAGACGTGCTGATGACGATCCGGCTGAAGGCGGCCAAGGACGAGGCAGTCGCCAAGAATATCGAGCTCGAGCTTGTCAAGAACAGGATCGAGCACAATTCGCTGCATGACCCGCTGACCGCACTCGCCAACCGCCGCAAGCTCGACATCGCGCTTGAAAAGCTCACCCAGGACGGCCGTCAGCAGCGGCAGAAATTCTCGATCCTGCATATCGATCTCGACCGCTTCAAGGACATCAACGACACGCTCGGCCATGCCGCCGGCGATGCGATGCTGGTGCACGCCTCGAAGGTGCTCGCCAAGAACGTCCGCGGCAGCGACATCGTCGCCCGCATCGGCGGCGACGAATTCGTCATCCTCGCCCTCGACGTCGGCGACAAGGAGATGGCGCAGCTTTCGACGCGGATCATCGAGGAGATGCGCCAGCCGATCGATTTCCAGGGTTTTTCCTGCCGCTGCGGCGTGTCGATCGGTATCGCGCTCGCCAATGGCATCCATGTCGATGCGCGCAAGGTGCTGATCAATGCCGACATCGCGCTCTATCGCGCCAAGAGCATGGGCCGTAACCGCTTCGAATTCTTCAACCACAATCTCCAGGCCGATATCATCAACACCAAGCGCACCGCTGACGAGATTCTCGCCGGCATCGACAATGGCGAATTCACCGCCTGGTATCAGCCGCAATTCTGCGCCCGGACGATGGAGCTGACCGGTGTCGAGGCGCTGGTCCGCTGGCAGCACCCGTCCAAGGGGCTGCTCACCCCCGACAAGTTCCTGCGCATCGCCGACGAGATCAATGTCGTGCAGATGCTCGATCGGATCGTGCTTGAAACGGCGCTGCGCGACAAGATGCGCTGGACGGCGCGCGGCATTGCCGTGCCCAAGGTCTCGGTCAATGTATCGGCGCGGCGGCTGCATGACGGCAGCCTGTTGGAATCGCTCGCCGATCTGCATATCCGTCCGGGCGAGATTTCCTTCGAACTGGTGGAATCGATCTTCCTCGACGAGAGCGAGGACGTCGTCTCGCAGAATCTCGAGCGCATCAAGGCGCTCGGCATCGATATCGAGATCGACGATTTCGGCACCGGCCATACCTCGATCGTCAGTCTGTTGAAGCTGAAGCCGAAGCGGCTGAAGATCGACCGCCAGCTGGTGCAGCCGATCGTCAATGCCTCGCAGGAGCGCGCGCTCGTCAGCTCGATCATCGAGATCGCCCGCTCGCTCGGCGTCGAGACGGTGGCCGAAGGGGTGGAGACGGCAGACCATGCCGCACTGCTGCGCGATCTCGGCTGCGACATCCTGCAAGGCTATGCCTTCTCGCGGCCGCTCTCCTTCGACGATTTCACCGCGGAAGCGACCGGAACGGGGTGGCGGCTGGCGTCCTGATCGCCGCCTGCCGATCGGCCTCGCCTTGCCCCCTCCCCGCCTGCGTAGAGAGAGTGGCGGCACAATGCGCCACCCATCCCTGGCAACGAACGGAAACAGCATTTCCTGAGCTGCCGGTTTGGCGCAAAGAAAGGCTTTTGCCTCGGCGGTTTTTTGGCCTATGAGTGTCGCGCCTTTTCAAGCAATGGCGCGACCGGCAGCGATCGGCTTTGGCGCGCCACCGTGGGAACACATGTCGCACAATACATTCGGTCACCTCTTCCGCGTAACCACCTGGGGCGAAAGCCATGGTCCGGCGCTCGGCTGCGTCGTCGACGGCTGCCCTCCGGGGCTCAGCTTCAAGCTCGAGGACCTGCAAGTCTGGCTCGACAAGCGCAAGCCCGGCCAATCCCGCTTCGTGACGCAGCGGCGCGAGGACGATCTGGTGAAGGTACTATCAGGCGTCATGCTCGACGCCGACGGCGAGACGATGACGACCACCGGCACGCCGATCTCGATGCTGATCGAAAACACCGACCAGCGCTCCAAGGATTACGGCGAGATCGCCAAGCAATACCGCCCCGGCCATGCCGATTACACCTATGACCTCAAATACGGCATTCGCGACTATCGCGGCGGCGGCCGCTCCTCGGCGCGCGAAACCGCCGCACGCGTTGCTGCCGGCGGCATCGCCCGCCTCGTCGTGCCAGGCGTCACGGTGCGCGGCGCGTTGGTGCAGATCGGCAAACATAAGATCGACCGCCGCAACTGGGACTGGGACCAGGTCGGGCAGAACCCGTTCTTCTCGCCCGATGCCGCAATCGTGCCGATCTGGGAGGAATATCTCGACGGCATCCGCAAGAACGGCTCCTCGATCGGCGCGGTTATCGAAGTGATCGCCGAAGGTGTGCCGGCCGGCCTCGGCGCGCCGATCTATGCCAAGCTCGACCAAGACATCGCCTCGCTGCTGATGTCGATCAACGCTGTCAAGGGCGTCGAGATCGGCAATGGTTTTGCCGCCGCCGAAACGTCAGGCGAAGACAATGCCGACGAGATGCGCATGGGCAATGACGGCACGCCGATCTTCCTTTCCAACAATGCCGGCGGTATTCTCGGCGGCATCTCCACCGGGCAGCCGGTGGTGGCGCGTTTTGCCGTCAAACCGACCTCGTCGATCCTGACCGAACGCCAGTCGATCGATGCGGAGGGCAAGAATGTCGATATCCGCACCAAGGGCCGGCACGACCCCTGCGTCGGCATCCGCGCCGTGCCGATCGGCGAGGCGATGGTCGCTTGCGCCATCGCCGACCATTATCTTCGCGACCGCGGCCAGACCGGCCGTCTGAAATAGGAGCGCTCGCCCATGTCTTATGACCAGAAGCGCGTCGTCGACGCCATCCGGGCCTTCGAGGCCGGCGAGATCGTCGTCGTCATGGACGACAATGACCGCGAGAACGAAGGCGACCTGATCGTTGCCGCCGTGCATTGCACGCCGGAGAAGATGGCCTTCATCGTGCGCCATACCTCCGGCATCGTCTGCGCGCCGATGCCGAAGGAAGAGGCCAAGCGCCTCAACCTCAACGCCATGGTGGCGGAAAACGATTCGGCCCATACGACGGCCTTCACCGTCTCGGTCGATTTCAAGCACGGCACGACGACCGGCATTTCCGCCGACGACCGAACGCTGACGGTGCGCAACCTTGCCAATCCGAATGTCGGCGCTTCCGATTTCGTCCGTCCCGGCCACATCTTCCCGCTGGTTTCCCGTGAAGGCGGGGTGCTGATGCGCTCCGGCCATACGGAAGCCGCCGTCGACCTCTGCAAGCTCGCCGGCCTGCCGCTGATCGGCGTCATCTCCGAGCTGGTCAACGACGACGGCACCGTGACGCGCGGCCCTGAGGTGGTCGACTTTGCCGGACAGCACGGGCTGAAGCTCGTCTCCGTCGCCGATCTCATCGCCTATCGCCAGCGCAAGGAAACACTGATCGAACTCGGCACCAGCTTCGACATCGAGACGCCGTTCGGCAAGGCCAAGGCTCATACCTATTCCCTGCCCTGGGACCCGATGCAGCATCTCGCCGTCGTCTTCGGCGACATCCGCGACGGTGTCGACATTCCGGTGCGCCTGCATCCGGAGAATGTCGCCGAGGATCTCTTCGGCAAGAACAGCCCGGTCGATTTCTACATGCAGAAGATTGCCGAGCAGGGCCGCGGCGTCATCGTCTATCTGCGCGAAGGCTCCGTCGGCGTCGGACATCACGACAACGGCCGCAAGGCCCGCAACCAGGGCCGCGAAGCCCATGCCGAAGCCCAGACCCGCGACAGCGAATGGCTGGAAATCGGCCTCGGCGCCCAGATCCTCAAAGATCTCGGCGTCAGCTCGATCAAGCTGCTCACCAGCCGCGAGCGCCACTATGTCGGCCTGGAAGGTTTCGGCATCAAGATCAGCACGACGGAGATCTGCTGAGCGGGCTTTTCCCCTTCTCCCCAGCGGGGAGAAGATGTCCGAAGGACAGATGAGGGGGAGAGCGAAGCGATGCCTTGAGTGACAAACGAAAGGCAATAGGGCGGCGCGCCCTCATCCGACCCTTCGGGCCACCTTCTCCCCGCTGGGGAGAAGGGATTATCCTCTCCAGCCGTCGAGAAACACGACCTTCTCCACACCCGCAAACCGCGCAACCCGGTCAAGCTCCGCTTCCAGTCGCTCCAGCCTCCCAGCCGAAGGTTTCACGCCCGGCTCCAGCCAGAGCCGCTTGACATCGAGCGTCGACTTTTTCCGATCCGCCTTCATGTCGATGCGGCCGATCAGCCGGTCGCCTTCGAGCAGCGGGAAGACATAGTAGCCATATTCACGCTTCGGCTCGGGCACGAAGATCTCGATGCGGTAGAAGAAGCCGAACAGGCGTTCGGTGCGGTTGCGGTCGCGGATCATCGGGTCGAAGGGGCTGAGCACGCGGATGCGCGGCGGAGCACCGGGGTAGTTGTCGAGCGTCGAGAGGAAATCGGCAAAAGCCCAGGATGGGCGCGCCTTGCCGCCGAGCGCCGGTTCGATCAGCACTTCGATCAGTTCGTCGCGATGGGCTGATACCCAGGCCTTGGCCTCATCGGGCGAGACCAGGTTCCAGAAGGCTGATATCTCGCCGTGGGTGGCGAAGCCGAGCCGGGTGAGCGCGCTGCGGCAGGCCCAGTCGACGAAGTCCTCGCGGCTCACCTCAGGCTCGCGGAACTCGCTCGGGATGACGCGCTCCGCCAGATCATAGATCTTCTGAAAGTTCGAGCGGCCGGCGATGGCGAACTTGCCGGTGTGCCAGAAATATTCGAGCGCCGTCTTGTTCGGATGCCAGTTCCACCAGCCGCCGGAAACGTGTCCATCGGCCTTGATATCGCGCGAGAGGATTGCGCCGTCGCGCTCAACGCGCTCATAGGTCTCCGCGAACGCCGCCTCGAAGCCCTCGCCGCGCCATTTGCGCCAGCGTTCGATGAGCACCTTCTCCTGATGAAGGAACTTGTGCTTCCAATAGACGAAGAAGGCGCTCGGCAGGATCGAGGCGTCATGCGTCCAGTGCTCGAACAGCGCGCCGTCCTTTTCGAGCAGCGCCGTCAGATGCTCGCGCCTGTAGGTCTGGTTGCGGGAAAACAGGATCTGATGATGGGCCCGCTCCACCGTCTGGATGCTGTCCACCTGGACGAAACCCAGTTCATGGATGAGCTGCAACAGGCCGGCTTTGGTCAAGGCGCGGTTTGGCGGGGCGCTGAGGCCCTGCTTGGCAAGAAAGACACGGCGGGCGTCGGAATTGGAAAGCAGATTCGTCATGGTCACATCATAATCCGGAAAATCTTCCTAGCCACCCGATATCGACAAGGAGATTTACTCTTTCATCACCGGGGATTCCCCGTATAGAAGCGGGATCGCGTGGATGCGAGGGATTGGTTTGGATATTCGTTTCGAAGGCGCCGGGGTTAGTTTCGGGGCACGGGTGGCGCTGCAGCCGCTGACGCTTGGCATCAGCGGAAAACGCATCGGCGTCATCGGGCTGAACGGTTCGGGCAAGACGACTTTCGCGCGGTTGATCAATGGATTGGCCAAACCGTCGGTCGGCCGCGTTACCGTCAACGGCCGCGACACGAGCGACGAAAAGACGGCTGTGGCCGATGTCGGTTTCATCTTCCAGTCGCCGCAGAACCAGATCATCCTGCCGATCGTCAAGGACGACATCGCCTTCGGGCTGAAGCGGCGCGGCTTCACCAAGGCGGAGATCGAGGCGAAGGTCGAGGGCGTGCTGGCCCGCTTCGGCGCCGAGGCACTGGCCGATCGCCGCGCGCACGAGCTTTCCGGCGGCGAATTGCAGGTGGCCGCCCTCTGCTCGGTGCTGGCGACAGGCCCCGGCATTCTTATTCTCGACGAACCGACCAACCAGCTCGACCTCAAGAACCGGGCGCTGGTCGAAGGGATTATCGCCGGACTGCCGGAAAGCGCCATCATCATCACGCATGATCTGGAGCTGATCGCCGATTTCGAGCGGGTGCTGCTGTTTCATGAAGGGCGGCTTGCCGCCGATGCGCCGGCTGCCGAAGCGATCGCCCGCTACAAGGAGATCGCCGCCTGATGCAGTCGCTCTATGTCGAAGGCAACAGCGTGATGCACCGGCTTTCGCCGCGGCTAAAACTGTTGTCGCTGACGATCTTCGGCGTGGTGCTGTTCATCAGCGGGAACCTGATCCTGCTTTCGATCGCCGTGCTGCTGACGGCGGTTCTCTACCGGATGGTCGGCTTGCCGCTTGCCGATGGGCTCAGGCGGCTGCGGCCGATCTTCCTGACGATCGCGGTCGTCGCACTCTTCAACCTCATCTTCAATCCCTGGCAGGAGGCGCTCGTGCCCCTGCTGCGGCTGACGGCGCTGATGCTGCTTGCCGCCACCGTGACGGCGACGACGTCGATCACCGAGTTCATCGACGAGGTGACGGCGCTTGCCCGCCCGCTCGAACGCACCGGCTGGGTGCAGGCCGACGATATCGGCCTGGCGCTCGGGCTGGTGCTGCGTTTCGTGCCGGAGATCGTCGGGCGTTATCAGGCGATCCGCGAGGCGCATAAGGCACGCGGGCTGAAGGTGCGGCCGACGACGCTACTTGCGCCGCTGATCATCCTGACCCTTAAGGATGCGGATAATATCGCCGCGGCGATTGACGCGCGCGGCATTCGGCGGCATGTGAGTTAACGATTGATAAACACGGAATTCATGATGAGCACTCGCGACCTCGTTCTTACCGCCCTCTTTGCCGCGATCATCGTGGCGCTTGGCCTGCTGCCGCCGATCTCGCTCGGCTTCATTCCGGTGCCGATCACCGCCCAATCCCTCGGCGTCATGATGGCCGGCGTCGTGCTCGGCGCGCGGCGCGGCGCGATTGCCGTGCTGATCGTGCTGGTGCTGGTCGCGATCGGCCTGCCGGTGCTTTCCGGCGGCCGCGGCGGGCTTGCCATCTTCGCGTCGCCGACGGCCGGCTTCCTGATCGGCTGGATCTTTGCCGCCTTCGTCACCGGCTATCTCAGCGAGCGGCTGGTCAACCATCAGCAATCCGGCCTGGTGCAGACGGTGAGCTTCTTCCTCACCGCCATGGCCGGCGGCATCGTCGTGCTCTACGCCTTCGGCATCACCTATCTCGCCACCGTCGCCGGCCTCGGCTTCACGAAAGCCTTCGTCGGCTCGATGGCCTTCATTCCCGGCGATGTGATCAAGGCTTTCGTCGCAGCCCTGCTTGGCCGCGCCGTCATGGTCGGCTATCCCCTGCTGCCGTCGCGCGCCTGACGCATAGGCCTGTCTTGTCTGGCGAATACCCCAACGGCCCCTTCGGGGGCCGTTGCGCTTCCGACCGGTCCGCATGAACGGGAACTTTCCAAACCTTCTTTTCATTTTTCCGCAATGAACGTCCTTGAAGGAGAAACCATGCAAGGCGACCAGCAGGAGGAGATGGCTGCCTGGTTCCGCTCGCTGGAGCCCGTCCAGCCGAAGGACATGGTCGGCCTTTGGAGCGGCGTCGGTATTCCGTCGGGCCATCCACTGGACGGCGTGCTCGAGAATCTCAACTGGTTTGGCAAGCGCTTCCATTCCGACATGCGGGCGGACGCCCTGCTCTTCAACTGGAGACCGGGCCGGCTCGTGGCGATCGAGCCAAATTTCTTACCCATTGGGCTGGCGATCAAGATGGCGCCCCTTGGCCGGACGTTCGTCGCCCGCCACGGGTTCACGTACCTGCAGAAGGTGCTTCGAGCGAGAGGCACGACCGCTTCGTTGCGGCTTCAGGCGCTCGACGGCATCGAAACGGCTGCGATGATCTACGACAAACAGCCGATCGTGGACTACTTCCGGAGGATTGACGATGACGGGATTGCCGGGATGATGTGCGTGCGCGACGATCCTCGGCGATTCTTCTTCGAGCTCCGGAAAGTGATGGACTAGGCATGCCGCAAATGGCCGGGCGGCCGCCTCGGGAACATCGCGGCATAGAGCCATCGAACCGTTGCCGGGCTGATCTTTCCCCGATCCAAAACAGGCGGAACATGTTATGAAAGCAGGGAAGAGGGCGAGATGACCGTCATCGATCGAAATCATGTTCAAGTCCGAGGCGATGGCCAGCGTGCGATGATCTTTTCGCATGGATTTGGCTGCGACCAGAATATGTGGCGTTTCGTGGCGCCGGCTTTTGACGGCGACTTCAAGACGGTGCTGTTCGATCACGTCGGCGCGGGGCGATCCGATCTCACGGCCTATGATGCCCGGAAATATGCATCATTAGCGGGCTATGCGGATGACCTCGTGGAAATTTGCCGCGCGCTCGGCTTGACGCAAACGGTGTTCGTTGGGCACTCCGTCAGCGCAATGATCGGCGTCATCGCCTCGCTGCAGGCACCGGAACTGTTTGACAGCCTGATCCTTGTCGGGCCGTCGCCGCGCTATATCAATGACGATGACTATATCGGCGGGTTCAGCGCGGCAGACATAGACGAACTGCTGACGTCGTTGGACGACAACCACATGGGGTGGTCTGCCGCTATGGCGCCCGTCATCATGGGCAATCCCGATCGACCAGAACTTAGCGAAGAGCTGACCAATAGCTTCTGCCGCACCGATCCTGAGATCGCCAAGGCGTTTGCACGGGTGACATTCACCTCAGACAATCGCAGCGACCTTCCGAACGTCACCGCCAGAACGCTGATCCTTCAATGCCGCGATGATATCATCGCCTCTGAAGAGGTCGGCGAATTCGTCCATCAGCAGGTCCCGAATAGTCAATTGGTCGTGCTGAACGCGAGTGGCCACTGCCCTAACCTCAGCGCTCCCGACGAGGTCATATCTGCAATCCGGCGGTTCGTGCGATGACCGGTAGCGACACGCAGATCTTCATGCCGGCGGAAGACCTTGAGGACTTGTACGAAAACGCGCCATGCGGCTATCTTTCGCTGCGGCCGGACGGGCGCATCGTCAAGGTCAACAGAACGCTGTCGACCTGGATCGGCATCCCTGTCGAGCAGCTCCTCGGCAAACGACTTCACGACCTGCTCAACACGTCGGGCCGTATATTCTACGAAACCCATTTTGCGCCTCTGCTGCGCATGCAAGGGTTTTTCAATGAGGTTGCCCTCGATCTCGTGACGGCGGACGGCAGAAAACTGCCTGTGCTCGCCAATGCCATGGAAAGACGTGCAGACGACGGTGCCCTGCTTTTCACCCGCGTGACGATGTTTCAGGCTGCCGAGCGTCGCCGTTATGAACGGGAGCTGGTCGACGCGCGCACAGCCGCCGATGCTGCCGGCGCCACGATCAAATCCAAACTCGCCTTCGAACAGCAAACCGCCGAGTTGCGGGAAGAGTTCATTGCTGTTCTCGGCCACGACCTGCGCAACCCGCTTGCCTCGATTGCAGCCGCGGCGCGCATGCTCCGAAAAGAGAAGCAGACCGATCGCGCGATTAAAGTTCTCGATTTGATGCAGGGCAGCGTCGTTCGCATGTCTGCCCTGATCGACAACGTCCTCGACTTCGCGCGCGGACGATTGGGTGGCGGCATTACGCTCGAGAGGCGGGCGGAGCATCTCGAGCCGCTCTTGCGGCAGGTCATCGAAGAACTCCGCTTCAGTCATCTCGACCGCGCAATTGAGGTGACGATCGAATTCGATGGGCCGATAAACTGCGACAGCGGCCGGATCGGCCAGCTGGTGTCCAATCTTCTGGCGAATGCCCTGACCCATGGGACACCGGACGAACCGGTGCGGCTATCGGCGGCAACTGTCGACGGAAAACTGGAGCTTTGGATCGCCAACGGCGGCGCTCCGATTTCCAGCGACGCGATGACACGGCTTTTTCAGCCTTTCTTCACAGGCGAAGCCGGCACAAGTCAAAGAGGATTGGGGCTGGGTCTGCACATCGCCTCGGAAATCGCCCGCGCCCATGGCGGGACGATCACGGTCAGTTCCGATGACAAGGAGACGCGCTTCACCTTTGTGATGCCTTTGGATTGATCGGGAACGCAGCCGCGCCGGTATGGGCCGACTGTCCGGTTGATTGCCGCCTCGGCAGCCGGGCAGCCAGGAATCCGGGCAACAAAAAACCGCCTTGAGGCGGTCGGGCATTCTATCGATTTCAGTTTGATTTAGTCTCCTCCTCCACCATCTCCGCCACCGCCGTCACAGTCGCCTGAGGCGTCGAACCAGCCTCCACCTCCATCGCCGGAGCTTCCTGAACTGCCCGACCTGCGCTTGGTGTTTGCGGTGGTCCGGGCGGTGCGCCCTCCTGCTGCCCCGGTGATCAGGGCAAACAGGCCAAAGCCTGCGATGAGCATGGTAGTTATAAGAAATATACTCAATCAGTCTCCTTCGTTTGTTTCAGGAAATCTTGTTTCCTGATTAAAATAGTAGATTATTTTCCCGCTCCCGAAAATAGCCTGAATATGAAACTTTCATGACATTCCGGATCACGTCAAAACTCTGCGCTGCCTAAGGTGCAGCGCAGAGGATCTCGGGCTGGTTCCCCTTCAAGCTGCCGTGCGTTGCGGAAAGAGGACGGCTTGCGGGGCGGTTTTGACTCCGCCCACGATCAAGGGGTCCCGATAGAGGCGAGGAGACGGTATTCCCAGCCTGGAATGCAGCTTTGCGGCCGAACTTGGCAGGAACGGCAGGAGGCAGCGGGCAATGATCGCAAGGCCGTAGACCTGCTCGGCCAGGCAAGCGCCAAGGCGAGCAGTGGTCGCCTGCCGATCCTCCGGCGTGAGATCGGCAAGCAGGGCTTTCGCATCCGCCCACGGCGCGCATTTTGTAAACCGCCTGTTCGCCTCGCCGATAAACACAAAAATATCGGCGAGGCCGAGATGGAGCTCGTAGGCATCAAAGGCTTCAGCCACCTTCCCCGGAAGGCGGGCAGCCTGGTCCACGAACGCGCTGTCCGGCACGGGCGGAACGATGCCGCCGAATGACGTGGACAGAAGCGCAAGCACCCGGTTGGCGAGATTTCCGAGCTGCCCGGCGAGCTCGCCCGACCACGCGGCTTCGAGACGTTCGCCGGAGAAGTCGCCATCGTCTCCCGAGCGTATATGCCGGAGCAGGTAATATCGCAGTGCGTCCGGCGTTGCGTAGGATTGGATGATGCGTTCCGGATCGATGCCGTTGCCGGCCGACTTGCCGATCTTCCGGCCGTCTACCGTGACGTAGCCGTGCACGAGGATCGACGATGGCGGCGGCAGACCTGCGGACAAGAGGATGGCCGGCCAGTAGATGGCGTGGAACTTGGAGATGCCCTTGCCGACGACATGGATGCGTTGGCCGCCGTTCCAATAGTGCTGCAGCAGGGTCGGATCGGACCCGTGGCCGAGACCAGTGAGATAGTTCGCCAGGGCATCGAACCAGACATAGACGACCTCATCCCCATCGGGCACGGGAACGCCCCAGCCTCGCGCCCGCTCCGCACTGCGCGACACGCTGATGTCGGTCAGGCCACGCCGAAGCAGGGCAAGGATTTCATTTCGCCGATGAGCCGGGACGATCCGAAGCTCGCCGGTCTCGACGAGCTCAAGCAGCCGGTCGCCATATCGCGAGAGACGGAAGAACCAGTTCTCCTCGCGGATGGTCTCAAGGGCAAGCCCATGTTCCGGGCAGCGCCCATCATCGAGTTCCGACGGCTCGTAGAATTGCTCGCAACCGACGCAATAGAGACCCTCATATGCCTTGCGATAGAGGTCGCCATTGCTGGCGCATGCCCTCCACAAGGCATGGACGCAGGCGATATGCCTTGGATCGCGGGACGTCCGGACGAATTCCTCGTTGGAGATATCGAGCAGGCCGCCGAGGCGCTCGAACCTGTCGGCGTTCGCGTTGACGAAGTCCTTGACCTGCACTCCCGCGGCTTCCGCCGACCGGACATTCTTCAGGCTGTTGTCGTCGGTTCCGCACTGGAACCTGATGTCGTGGCCGAGAAGGCGAAAATGGCGGGCATAGGCATCGGCCTGGACCAGTTCGAGGGCAAAGCCCACATGCGGCGCGGCATTCACATAGGGGATCGAGGTGGTGATGTAGATCTTGTTCATCGGTGTTTCCTTTCGAAGGCTGTTATTGCCCGCCAGACGGATCGACCCATGAAAAGACCGCCTCGAGGGCGGTCTCTGGTGCATTATGGACGCACGAAACCCGCCACGCTATGAGCGCGGCATCATCATCACGACAGTGCTGATCACGGTGTTGTCCATACAAATTTCTTACCATCAAGGGCGGCTTCGAACAAGCGCGCTCGTTGCCAGCCCGTCACACCAGCCCGGGCACGACGAACACCAACCAGGCGACGATCGGGCCGATGATCGCGATCAGGGCGCTGTAGATCAGCAACTGTCGCAGCACCTGCTCACGGCTGTCATCCGGTGCATTGGCGACGACTAGCGCGCCATTGGTGGAGAATGGGCTGGTATCGACGATCGTCGTCGAGATCGCGATCGCCGCGACCACGCCGATGGCGCTGACATGTCCTTGCAGGAGGAATGGAACGGCGAGCGGGATGATCGCGCCGAGCAGCGCGGTCGAGGAGGCAAAGGCCGAGACGATGGCGCCGGTAAAGCAAAGCAGGAGTGCTACCAACAGCGGCATGCCGAGACTGGATATGCCGTTCGCCACGTAGTCGACAGTCCCGGCCTTCTCCATGACGCCGACATAGGTGATGATGCCTGATATCAGCAGCACGGTCGACCAGCTGACCTTGTCGATCGCCGCCTTCTGGGTCTTCGGTGACAGCAACGCCAGGGCGACAGCCACGGTCATGGCGACGAGGCCGACATTGAACTTGAAAACCAGGGCACCGATGCCGAGCGCCGTCAGGCCGATCAAGGTGGTAATTCTCTCATTGTTCAGGCGCAACGTCGTCGCGGTATCAGCCGCCGTACCGTAGGCATGCTCCCTGATCGGTTTTGCCGGCGTGCCGCCGTGACCTCTGATCGACTCCGATACGCCCTCGGGATGGAGTTCGGGCAAGGGGCCAAATGATGTGGGTGCCTGCTTCATCACCCTGGCGCCGCCGAAAACGAAGAAGACCAGCACCGCGATCGCCAGGTTGAAGAAGAAGCTGGAGAGAAACAGCGAGGTCGGCGCGAAAGGCAGGCCGGCCTTCGCAACGATCTGGTTGGTGATACCGCCATAGATGCTGATCGGCGAAAAGCCGCCCGCCTGCGCGCCATGGATCACCATCAGGCCCATCATGACCGGGTGGATGCGGTATTGCACGGCAAAGCTCAACGCGACGGGTGCGAGAATGGCCACGGCAGCAGGCCCAAGTGCACCGAAACCGGTAATGATGGCGGCGACCAGGAACATCACCCAGGGAATCAAGCCGATCCGCCCGCGCACCAGGCGGACGGCACATTCGACGAGCCAGTCGATCGTGCCGTTGATCTGCGCTATGGCGAAGAGGTAGGTGACGGCGACGAGCGTCAGGAACAGATCACTCGGAAAGCCGGCAAAAATATCGCTGGATTTCATGCCGATGATCATCGAGCCGAGCACGAAGGCGCCGGCAAAGGCGAGCGCACCCATGTTGATCGGCTGGATCGTCGCAATGATGAACATGGCGACCAGCAGGCCTATGGCCAATAGTTCAATACCCATGATTCCCCTCCCTCCGACGCCTCCAGCGCCGTAGTTGTTGTGTTCAAGATTGATGCGGGATGTCGGCGCACCCTCCTCCCAGAGGGCGCAGCCGCCTTACCTCCTGGTATAAAGATCGGCGTATTGCTGCCGCAGGATGTTTTTCTGAACCTTACCCATCGTGTTGCGCGGCAGGTCGTCGGCAAAGATGATGCGCTTGGGTTGTTTGTAGCGGGCGAGACGTTGCTGGAGGGCGCTGACGATGGTCTTTTCATCGAGGACGGCGCCGGGCTTGCACACGACGACGGCGGTAACGCCTTCTCCGAAATCGGGATGCGGCACGCCGATCACAGCGCTTTCGACCACACCCTCGATCTGGTCGATCTCGCCTTCGACCTCTTTCGGATAGATGTTGTATCCACCGGAAATCACCAGATCCTTGCCGCGGCCGACAATGTGGACATAACCGTCCCGGTCGATCTTGCCGAGATCGCCGCTGATGAAGAATCCATCTGAAGTGAACTCCGCCGCCGTCTTTTCCGGCATGCGCCAATAGCCCTTGAAGACGTTCGGCCCTTTGATCTCGATCATTCCCGTTTCTTCAGGCGGCAGCTCGAGCCCGCTGGCGGGATCGGTGACGCGCACCGTCACATCAGGCAGCGGGAAGCCGACCGTTCCGGCAATGCGTTTCCCCTCATAGGGGTTCGACGTGTTCATATTGGTTTCCGTCATGCCGTAGCGCTCAAGAATGGCGTGACCGGTGCGAGCCTGGAACTCGGTATGGGTTTCGGCAAGCAGGGGAGCCGAACCGGAAATGAACAGGCGGATGCTGGCAACCGCTTGCTCGTCGAGGCGCGGACTTTGCAGGAGGCGCACGTAGAAGGTCGGCACGCCCATCAGCATCGTTGCCTGCGGCATCAGCGAAACGACCTCGTCGGCGTCGAACTTCGACAGCAGGAACATCGAGGCGCCGGCGAGCAGTGTGACATTCGTGGCGACGAACAGCCCATGCGTGTGGAAAATCGGCAAGGCATGGATCAGCCGATCGCCTGATGTGACGCGCCAATAGTCTCGCAAGGTCAGGGCGTTCGAGAGCAGGTTCCCATGGGTAAGCATCGCCCCCTTGGAGCGTCCCGTCGTTCCCGACGTGTAGAGGATCGCAGCCAGATCATCGGCGGAACGCGAGGCATCGACAAAGTCGGCCGGCTCATCGCGGGCGAGATCCAGCAACGAGCCGCTGCCATCGGCGTCGAGCGTTTCGACGATGGCGCCGTGGCGCTTGGCGATTGTCTCCACGCCGCCTCGAGCGGCCGGCGCAACCACCACCAAACGCGGCTCCGCATCGCCGATAAAATAGTCGAGTTCAGCCAGCGTATAGGCAGTGTTGAGCGGCAGGTAGACGGCACCGCTTCGAAGACAGGCGAGATAGAGGATCAATGCCTCGGTACTTTTCTCGACCTGCACTGCCACCCGGTCGCCGGGGCGAATGCCGAGCGTGTCCATCGCGCCGGCAATGCGGCCGGAAAGAGCAAGCGCATCATCATAGGTCCATGCGCGATTACGATCGATCCGGATGAACGGTGCGTCACCGGGCGCAGCCGTCCGCATGGCGTCGAAAAGATGGTTGCTCACTTTCGCCCTCCTCCAAGCGTTGAGTTCATTATCTGTGCGAATGGCCGGGAGCCTTGCTGGCCATTGCCGCCGCGGCGGCTTTCGTCGTTCTGGTTGAGCAAGCTCTTGACGGCAGGCGAGGCAATCACTTCGCCGCGCTGCGCCAGGGCCTCGTGGTTGGCCACGATATCGTCGAGCTTGTAGAGGTAGTTGACCATCAGGCCGTGTGCCTGCTGCATCGCCTTGGTCGAGCGGTCGCCAAGAAAATTCAGTCTTTCCAGTCGAGCGCCGTTGCCGAGATGGAAGCGGGCGACAGGATCAATGGGGCGGCCCTCCGGCGTCCGTTCGGTCAGGAAATAGCGCGCGGCAAGAGGCAGCAGCACGCGCTCGACTTCGGCCGCCATCTTCTCGTTGTCAGGCCAACTCGGATCATCCAGCTGCATCAGCGTTTCGCGGGCCGCTTCCGGCAACAACTGGTCGGTGGCAGAGGCACGCGCCTTGGCAAGCCAACGGGCAAAGCCTGGAACGGGCGACAGCGTGACGAAATTCTTGAGGCCGGGCAGGTCTCTGCGCAGGTCTTCCACAACCTGCTTGATCAGGAAGTTGCCGAACGAGATTCCCCGCAAACCATCCTGGCAGTTGGAGATCGAATAGAAGACAGCCGTCGTCGCCTCGTCGGCATTGATCTGCTCCCTCCCCTCGACCAGCACATCGCCGATCGCGCTCGGCACCGATCGTGTCAGCGCCACCTCGACGAACACCAGCGGCTCGTCAACCAGCCGGGGGTGGAAGAAGGCAAAG